>NZ_JBSFGE010000022.1:0-145944 GCF_053596435.1 Streptomyces sp. NPDC001700 | reverse complement strand
TCGGCCGCGCCGGAGGCCGCTCCGGCCGCGGGTGCCGCCGAGGCGCTGGAGGTGTCGTTCTCCGAGCAGGCCACCGGCACGAAGGTCGTCTCCCGCGCCGCGCGTGAGTCGACGGGCCGTCCGGACCTGACCGAGGCCGCGATCGTGGTCTCCGGTGGCCGTGGCGTGGGCGGCGCGGAGAACTTCCCCATCGTGGAAGCCCTCGCGGACTCCCTCGGCGCGGCGGTCGGCGCCTCGCGCGCGGCGGTGGACGCGGGCTGGTACCCGCACACCAACCAGGTCGGCCAGACCGGCAAGACCGTCTCCCCGCAGCTCTACATCGCCGCCGGTATCTCGGGCGCGATCCAGCACCGGGCCGGTATGCAGACCTCGAAGACCATCGTGGCCGTCAACAAGGACGCCGAGGCCCCGATCTTCGACCTGGTCGACTACGGCGTGGTCGGCGACCTCTTCGAGGTCGTCCCGCAGCTCACCGAGGAGGTCAAGACCCGCGAGAGCTGAAACTGTCAGCGAGATCAGACGCACACCGGATTCGGCTTGTGCGGTCCGTCGCCAACAGATTTACTAGGTCTTCCTAGTACATCACGTTGAGTAATTGCCTCGACCTCGCTGGTTCGTACCGCCTGTCGGCGGCCACTTGGAGGACATCGTGTCTGCTGCCGTCCCTACCGAGCCCCTCTACCGAGCGAAGCACCCGGTCCGGTTCGTCACGGCCTCCAGCTTGTTCGACGGGCACGACGCGGCGATCAACATCATGCGCCGCATCCTGCAGTCCCAGGGGGCCGAGGTGGTGCACCTCGGGCACAACCGCTCGGTCGACGAGGTGGTGACGGCGGCGCTGGAGGAGGACGTCCAGGGCGTGGCCGTCAGCTCCTACCAGGGTGGACACGTCGAGTACTTCGAGTACCTAGTGGAACTGCTCCGCGAACGTGGCGCCGGGCATGTGAAGGTCTTCGGCGGTGGCGGCGGGGTCATCGTCGCGGACGAGATCGCCCGGCTGGCCAGCGCCGGGGTGCGGATCTTCTCCCCGGAGGATGGTCAGCGCCTCGGCCTGGCCAGGATGATCAACTCGATGGTCGAGGCGTGCGACACCGCCCTGTGGGATCTGGCCCCGGCCGCCCCGGACAAGGTGCTGGCGGGGGAGAGGCAGGCGCTGGCCCGGCTGCTCACCGGCCTGGAGGCCGGTGCGGTGGCCGACGCTGAGCTGCGCGTCGTACGCGAAGCCGCGGCGTCCCGCCGGACGCCGGTCCTCGGCATCACCGGCACCGGCGGCTCGGGAAAGTCCTCGCTGACCGACGAGCTGGTACGCCGACTCCGTATCGACCAGGGCGGCAGGCTCAAGGTGGCGGTGCTGGCCGTGGACCCGACCCGGCGGCGCGGTGGCGGGGCCCTGTTGGGCGACCGGATCCGGATGAACTGCCTCGACGGCGACAGGGTGTTCTTCCGCTCGCTCGCCACCCGCGGCGGACGCGAGGTCCCAGACGGTCTGGCGGATGCCATCGCGGCCTGTCAGGCGGCCGGTTTCGACCTGGTGATCGTGGAGACGCCGGGCATCGGGCAGGGGGACGCCGCGATCGTCCCGTATGTGGACCTGTCGCTGTACGTGATGACGCCGGAGTTCGGTGCGGCCTCCCAACTGGAGAAGATCGACATGCTCGACTTCGCCGACGTGGTGGCCATCAACAAGTTCGAGCGGCGCGGAGCCAAGGACGCGCTGCGCGACGTGGGCCGTCAACTGGTGCGCAACCGGGAGGCGTTCGGGCAGCGGCCGGAAGACATGCCGGTGTTTGGAACCAGCGCCTCGACCTTCAACGACGACGGGGTCACCGCGCTCTACCAGCATCTACGGGATCTGTTCGCCGAACGTGGCCTGCCGGTGGGGACCGGAGCGCTTCCTACGGTGACGCTGCGGCACTCCAGCGGCGCCACCCAGATCGTGCCCCCGTCCCGGGTGCGCTACCTGGCGGAGATCGCCGACACGGTGCGCGGCTATCACGAGCGAACCGACGACCTGGCCGGGCAAGCCCGCCGGATCCAGCGCCTGGCCGCCGTCCGCGACGAACTCGCGGCGGCCGGTGCGCACACCGATGACGTCGAAAAGCTGCTGAAGGACGCCGAGGAGGGCTTCGCACCCGAAGCGCGCCGACCGCTGGCCGACTGGGCGCAGACCGTGAGCGACTACTCCGGCGACGAGCTGGTCGTGACCGTACGCGACCGCGAGCTGCGCACCACCCTGGTGCGCGAGTCGCTGTCCGGCAACCGCATCCCCCGGGTGGCGCTGCCGCGCTACACCGACCACGGAGAACTGCTGCGCTTCCTCCGTGCCGAGAACCTTCCGGGGTTCTTCCCGTTCACCGCGGGCGTGTTCCCGTTCAAGCGGGAGGGCGAGGACCCGGCGCGGATGTTCGCCGGTGAGGGCGATCCGTTCCGTACCAACCGCCGCTTCCACTACCTCTCCGAGGACAGCGAGGCCACCCGGCTGTCCACCGCCTTCGACTCGGTCACCCTCTACGGCCGCGACCCGGGCCTGCGCCCCGACATCTACGGCAAGGTGGGCACCTCGGGTGTGTCGGTGGCGACCCTGGAGGACATGAAGGCGCTGTACGACGGCTTCGACCTGACCTCGCCCACCACGTCGGTGTCCATGACGATCAACGGGCCTGCGCCGACCATCCTCGCCTTCTTCCTCAACACCGCGATCGACCAGCAACTCGACGCCCATACCGCCGAGCACGGGTGCGAGCCGGCCCCCGAGGAAGCGGAGCGGATCCGGGGCCATGTGCTGCGCAGCGTCCGGGGCACGGTGCAGGCCGACATCCTCAAGGAGGACCAGGGCCAGAACACCTGCCTGTTCTCCACCGAGTTCAGCCTGCGGATGATGGCCGACATCCAGGAGTGGTTCATCGAGAAGGAGGTGCGCAACTTCTACTCCGTGTCCATCTCCGGCTACCACATCGCCGAAGCCGGGGCCAATCCGATCAGCCAGCTCGCCTTCACCCTCGCCAACGGCTTCACCTACGTCGAGGCCTACCTCGCCCGTGGCATGCGCATCGACGACTTCGCCCCCAACCTGTCGTTCTTCTTCTCCAACGGCATGGACCCGGAGTACTCCGTGCTCGGCCGGGTGGCCCGCCGCATCTGGGCGGTGACCATGCGGGAACGTTACGGGGCGAACGAGCGCAGTCAGAAGCTCAAGTACCACGTGCAGACCTCCGGACGCTCCCTGCACGCCCAGGAGATGGACTTCAACGACATCCGCACCACGTTGCAAGCGCTGATCGCCATCTACGACAACTGCAACAGCCTGCACACCAACGCCTACGACGAGGCCGTCACCACGCCCACCGAGGACTCGGTGCGCCGCGCCCTGGCCATCCAGCTGATCATCAACCGGGAATGGGGCCTGGCGATGAACGAGAACCCGCTGCAGGGCTCCTTCGTCATCGACCAGCTCACCGACCTCGTGGAGGAGGCGGTGCTGCGCGAGTTCGAGCGGATCAGCGAGCGCGGAGGTGTGCTCGGCGCCATGGAGACCGGCTATCAGCGCGGCCGTATCCAAGACGAGTCCATGCTCTACGAGCAGCGCAAACACGACGGCACCCTGCCCATCATCGGCGTCAACACCTTCCGCCACCCCGACGCCGACACCGATCAGGGCCAGGTGGCCGTGGAGCTGGCCCGCGCCACGGAGGACGAGAAGCAGTCCCAGTTGAAGCGCGTCCACGAGTTCCAGGACCGCCACCGCGAGCAGGCACCCGCCGCCCTGAGTACCCTCAAGGAAGCCGCCACCAGCGGCCGCAACGTCTTCGCGGCGCTGATGGACGCCGCCCGGGTCTGCTCCCTGCAGCAGATCACCGAAGCCTTCTTCGAGGTCGGCGGGGAATACCGGCGCAACGTCTGACCGCGAGCCCGCTCACCTCCGACCACCGAGCGGCGTCGACCGCCGAGCAGGGCAGCGCGAGCGGAAGTCTCGGTGCCCGATGCCCGTCACAAGCCTTGCCGCTGTTCCGTTCAGGGCAGTACGCTCCCCGCAGAATTGAAGTCAATTCAATCTCTGTCGTCCAGCACGTGGATGGAGGGTGGGGGCACCATGACACCAACAGTGGAGGCCGACTGGGTGGTCGTCGGCGGCGGCAGCGCCGGGAGCGTGCTGGCGGCACGGCTGAGCGAGGATCCGGCCAGCGAGGTCGTGCTGCTGGAGGCCGGGCGCGACTGGCGGTCCGCCGACGCTCCACCGCAGCTGCGCAGCATGAACGGCTGGCGGGCGCTGGACGAGACGGCCTGCGCGGAGTTCCAGTGGCCGGGCATTACGTCACGGCGCAGCCGCGCCCAGGCGCCGCGGACGCATGTGCGCGGACGCGGCCTCGGCGGTTCGTCCTCGGTCAACGGCATGATCGCCTTCCGGGCCATGCCGGACGACTACGACCGGTGGGCGGCGTACGGATGTCCCGGCTGGTCGTACGCGGACATGGTGCCGTACCTGCGACGCATGGAGAACGACGCGGACTTCGGCGACCGCCCACACCACGGCGATCGCGGCCCCATACCGGTGCAGCGGCTCGGCCGCGAGGACTGGGGCCCCGCCGACCACGCACTCGCCGAAGCGGCGCTGGGGCGGGGCCACCCGTGGTGCGACGACCACAACGGACCCACCGGGACCGGTGTCTCGCCGTACGCCATCAGCTCCCGCGACGGCGCACGCGTCACGACCAACGACGGCTACCTCGAACCGGCCCGACAGCGCCCCAATCTGCGGGTGTTCGGCGGCGCCACGGTGGACACGGTGCTCATCGAGGGAGGCAGGGCCGTGGGGGTGCGAGTGCGCAGGGGGAACGACTGGACGCACGTCCGCGCCCAGCACGTCGTCCTGTGCGCCGGAGCGGTGCACTCCCCGGCGATCCTGCTGCGGTCCGGCATTGGGCCGAACGGCCCGGTGGCGGCGCTCCCGGTCGGCGAGGGGATGCAGGAACATCCGTTGGCGCTGTTCTGGCTGTACGCCCGGCCCGGACAGCAGCCCGACATCAACGCCCGGCACGCCAACTGCGCTCTGCGCTACTCCTCCGGGCTGGCGGGAGCGGGTGAGAACGACATGATGATCACCTCGATCAACCAGACGCTCGCCCTCCCGAACCCCGGCGACTCCCACCTCGTCGCGGAAGGCACCGGCGGAACCTGGGGCGGCGTAGGCGGCGGCCACGCCGCGGGCGGTCCCGGCCTGCTCTGCCTGTGGGCGAACCAGCAGTTCTCGCGCGGCGTGCTCCGCCTGGCCTCCGCCGACCCCGACGTGCATCCGGTGATCGACCAGGACCTGCTGAGCGACCCCTCGGACCTCGTCCGGATGCGTGACGGCGTCAAGCGCTGCCTGGAATTGCTGCGCAGCGGACCGTTCGACACCGCCTTCGAGCACATCGCCATCGACATCACCGGCCGAAGCCTCGACACGCTGTCCGACGACGCGGCGATCGACCGCTGGCTGATGGAGACCATCGGCGACACCGGCCACATCTGCGGAACCTGCCGCATGGGCGCACCCGACGACCCCCGCGCGGTGGTCGACCCGTCCGGCCGCGTCCTCGGCCTCGACGGACTCTGGGTCGCCGACGCCTCCGTGTTCCCGGAAGTGCCACGGGCCAACACGAACCTGCCGACCATCGCCGCCGCGGAACGGCTGTCCGACCTCATCCGAGGACGCCTCGCCGCCCCCATCGCGGGCGACGGCGCCGTCCCCCAGGCGTAGTCACGATCACGACCGATGCCGGAGGACCCATGGCCGCATCACATCGTCCGGCGGCCGCCGCGCCGCTGGTCGTCGGCTCGTCGACGCTGCGGAACCGACTGGTCGCCACGGCCCACGCCAGCGGTTTCGTACGGGACGGGCTGCCGATACGCGGCGACGCCGCGTACTGGGGCCGTCTGGCGGCCGGTGGCGCGGCGCTGCTGGTCTGCGGCGGTACGACGGTGGCGCCGGAGTCCGCGCCGCGGCAGGGAAACATCCTTCAGCTCCATCGTCCGGAGGCGGTGGGCCCGCTGCGGGAGCGGGTGAAGGCCATGCACGCCGAAGGCGCCGTCGCCGTCTGCCAGCTTGTTCATCTGGGCCGGGAGACGCTCGGTGCGCCGTCGTACTACGCACCGGTCGCGCCCGCGGCCGTGCGCTCTCCCCGTGAGCCGACGGCGCCGCGTGCTCTGCTCGGCAGCGAGATCGACGAGGTGGTGGAGGCGTTCCGCGTATCGTCCGCCCACGCTCTGGAGGCGGGGTTCGACGGCATCGAATTGCACGCCGCTCACGCCTATCTGCTGGAGCAGTTCCTCTCCCCGCGCACGAACCCGCGGCGTGACGGGCTCGCGGTGCTGGAGCAGGTGATCGCCGCGATGCGCGGGCTGTCGGCCGACGCGCTGCTCGGCATCCGTTTCAGCGTCGACGCCTCGGAGGACGTGGCGCTGACGCCGGACGAGCTGGCCACGCTGCTGCCGTGCGTCGACCCGCTGGTCGACTACGTCAACGTCACCGTCGGGGTGCGGAGCACGTACGTCCGCGACATGGCCACCGAACGCCCCCCGGTGCTGGATGATCTGGCGCGGCTGCGGCCACTGGTCACCCGGCCGCTCGTGGCGTCGCACGCCTTCCGCACCGCGGCCTCGATCGGCGACGCCCTGGCGGCCGGAGCCGACCTCGTGGGGATGGCGCGCGCACTCATCGCCGACCCGGACCTGCCGCACAAGGTGCTCACAGGACGCGCGCCGGAGGTCCGGCCCTGCGTGGCCTGCAACGAGGACTGCCGGACGTTCGACCCGGTGCTGCTGTGCGTGGTCAACCCGGACCTCGCGCCGCCCGGCGAACCGCGTCGCCCCGCCGCACCGCTGGTGCGCGCGTGGCGCCCGGCACACGCCACCGCACAGCGCGTCGCCGTCGTGGGGGCGGGACCCGCGGGCCTGGAGTGCGCGCTGAGCCTCGCCCACGCCGGGGTGGCGGATGTCGTCCTCTACGAGGCCGCCGACCGGCTGGGCGGACAGCTCGCCACGGCGGCTCTGGCACCCCACCGCACCGGTTGGGCCGCGCTGCTCGGCTTCTACGAACGAGGGCTGTCCGCCGCGCACGTCGACGTACGTCTCGGGCAGACCGCGGGGCCTGAACTCGAAGGATTCGACGCCGTGGTGCTGGCCACGGGCGCGTCGGAGACATCACCGCTGCTGGCGGCAGGGGCCATGGCCTCGTCGGCCGCGCTGGCGCGGGGCGTTCCGTCGCTGGCAGGCGCCGCCCATGTGCTCGTGGCCGACGACGGGTTCGGCTGGTGGCCAGGGTGCGACGTCACGGAACTGGCTGTCGCTGCTGGAGTTCCCCGCATCACCTTCGTCACCCCGGGAACGGCCTTCGCCGGGGCGATCCCGCCCGAGAGCCGCGTCCAGCTGCTGGAGCGCCTGTCGGGCACCTGCGAACTCGACATCCTGCCGCTGTGCACGGCGACCGGCATCGGCCCCGAGGGCGTCACGCTCGCTCACCGCACCTCCGGACGGACCACCACCGTGCCCGCGGACCGTGTCGTCGTGGTGGGGGAGCGCCGCCCGCGCGCCGCCCCGGACTGTGCCGCCCCCTTGGTACTGACGGTTGGCGACGCCGTGGTTCCGCGCCGTGTGGCGCACGCGATCGCCGAGGGGCGGGAGGCCGCCGTCAGGATCGCCGCCGCTGGAGGACACCATCTGCCGCGAAGCCCCGCCGCACCCTTGCCCCTGGTCCAACCAAACTGATATTGGTTCAATATGGTCCAAGCCGTGTGCGTGAACGATGACAGCGAGAAGGTCGTGAAACTGGCATGACGCGGAGCGGACGCGAGATCCGGGTCAGGACATACCCGGCCGGGAGCGTCAGCCCGGATGACTTCGAGGTGGTCGAGGCCCCTGTGCCCCGGCCCGGTCCGGGGCAGGTGCTCGTACGCAACACATGGACATCCGTCGACCCCGGCCTTCGGCTGCGGCTACGTCCCGACGCGCCGTCCGGCTACTTCGCCGCCTTCGCTCCCGGCCGCCCCATGGACGGCATCATGACCGTGGGGGAGGTGGCGGAGTCCCGGGCCGAGGGCTTCGCCCCGGGGGACGTCGTGTGGCACGCCCAGGGCTGGCGCGAGTACGCCGTCGTGGACGCGGGGACCGAGCAGCTGAGCGGACTCGGCACCCTGACCCGCCTGGACGTCGATGCATGCGAGCCGCGGTGGTATCTCGGCCCGCTCGGCGGTATGGGATTGACGGCCTACGCCGGTCTGCACGTCGTGGACGCGCTCCGAGGCGGGGAAACGGTCTGGGTCTCGGCGGCTGCGGGAGCGGTGGACAGCTTGGCCGTGCAGATCGCGCGCCTCACGGGCAATCGGGTAGTGGCCAGCGCGGGCACCGACGACAAGGTGGACTGGCTGCGCGACCACCTGGGCACCGACGCCTTCAACTACCGGGCAGGAAACCTCGAAGCAAGCCTGGCCGACCTCGCGCCCGACGGGATCGACGTCTACTTCGACTCCGTCGGGGGGACCCACCTCGAAGCCGCCCTGTCACACCTCAGAAGGGGCGGCCGCGTAGCGATGTGCGGCTCGATCTCGGAGTACGAGTCCGGCCCGGCCGGGCCGCGCAACCTGTTCCTCGCGGTGTCCAAGGACCTGACCCTCCGCGGGTTCCGGGGGAGCAGCCACCTGCATCTCATGGGGCAGATGCGACACCGGATGACCGAGTGGCTTCGCAGCGGCGACCTGCGTTACCGCGAGACCGTGTTCACAGGCCTGGAGTCGGCTCCGCACGCGCTGACGGAGATGATCGCCGGACGGACGACCGGAAAGACGCTCGTCAGCCTCGGCTGACCCGATGAATGAGGGTTGCGGTGCCAGCGATAGACGAACGCATCAGAGGCAAGGTCGTGTGCCTGACCGGCGCCACCGGGGGACTGGGCACGGCCACGGCCGCCAGACTCGCGGAGGAGGGCGCCCACCTGGTGCTCACCGACCTCGACGAGCAGGCGTGCACCACCCTCGCCGCCGAGCTGGACGGCACGCCGGGACGGCATGTGACGGCGCGGCTCGACGTGGCCGATGAGTCCCAGTGGGTCGACGTGGCGAACTTCATCCGGAGTGAGTACGGCCGACTGGACGGGCTGATCAACAACGCCGCCATCGGCAGCATCGCCACGGTCGAGGACGAGACGGTCGACCGCTGGGAGGCGGTCATGTCGATCGGTTCCACCGGAGTCTGGCTCGGCATGAAGCACCTCGGCCCGCTCATCGCCTCCTCGGGCGGCGGATCGATCGTCAACCTCTCCTCGATCCTCGGCACCGTGGGCGGCATGGGGAACAGCGCCGCCTACCACGCGGCAAAGGGCGCCGTCCGCACGCTCACCAAGAACGCGGCGCTCCACTGGGCGCAATCCGCAGTCCGCGTCAACTCCCTGCACCCCGGCTTCATCGGAACCCGGCAGCTGCTCGAGCGGTACGAGGGAACGCCCCGCCACGAGGCCATGCTGGACGGCACCCCGATCGGCAGGCTGGGCCGTGGAGAGGAGATCGCAGCCGTCGTCGCATTCCTGATCAGCGACGATTCCACCTTCATGACCGGCTCGGAGGTCTACGCGGACGGCGGATACACCGCGCGGTGAGGACGACGCCGACGGCATGAGGGGACCATTACGGCCGTCACTGGTGACGAGGCCGTCTGTCCCCCGGCGGATCGGACCTACCGTCGTCGGCGGGCTCAGCGGCCGGACGACGGCCCGCGGCGGCCAAGCCGATCATCGCCGTCAGCAGCCCGAGCACCTGGCTGATCAGCCCGATCCAGGAGGTGAGCAGCGCCGCCGAATTGGCCATCACCTCCTGTGTGCCCTGGGCCAGTGGGCCCGATGCGGGGGCGGACGTGGCGGGCGCGGATGGCGGGGAGGTGGGCGGAGACGTGACGGGCGAGGTCGGCGGCGTGGTGGGTGGCGTGGTGGGTGGCGAGGTCGGCGGGCCGGAGGTGGTGTCCGTGTCGGTGGGGGTCGGCGTGACGGTCCGCGTGGGATGCACCGTCAGCACGGTCAGACCACCCGCCGACAGGAGCGTGCCGAAGCCCATCAGCGCGAGGGTGACCAGCAGCAGGGTGGCCGGGAGCTTGAGGACGGCGAGGGTACCGGCTTGCGGGAGGCGCCACATGGGGCCACTGTACGAACGCCATGCGCGGTTTCGATCACGGCGCGTTACGCCTGTCGGGGCAACGCCGGGCCGCTTTCACGTCCGCGTCAAGGCCCGTGCGCCCGCCAACGGCGTTGTCCACGGCTCGGTCGCGCCCTCGTGTGCCTTCTACGAGTTGGGCATGGTGATGTCGTCGTACGACTCGAGGAGGGTCCAGCGCCGTTCTGCCCGCACTCCGGTGGGGAGCCGGTCGGCGGCCGGCAGTGGGCCCAGGTCCAGGCCGGTGAGGTCGGCGACGTCGGCCACGGGTACCTGGAAGGTGCGGAAGGCGCCGAGCGGGGGAGGATCCCCTGCTCGCGCGGCCTCTGCCATGGCTTGGGCGGCGGCGTCTTTGGTGAGGTCGGGGCTCTGGTCGAGTACGTAGGCGGTGGCCGCGAGATCTCCGTCCTGCATGAACGCGGCGACCTTCCAGAAGCGCAGTGGTACCCGGATGCCCCGATAGGGCGGGTCGGAGTCCTCGAGCACCGGCCCGGTGAAGACCGTCAGCTTGCGGTCGAAGTCTTCGGCGTGGTCCAGCAAGAAGTTCTCCAGCCCCTGCCAGAGCTGTTTGCCCTGGTTGAAGACGTTCATCTGGGGCGCGGCGTTGGTGTAGTGGAACGTGTCGTCGTTCGCCGTGGGCGCGTCGGGACCCCATACAGGGTCCATGCGGCGGACCAGGTGTCCCTTGTCCAGCGGGTTGTCCTGGTAGACGGGGTGGCCGGCCTGCTGGGCCTCGGGGAGGCGGGGGTCGAAGCGCCACTCGTCCTCGCGTGGCACATCGATGAGCTGCGCGCCGTCGATCGTGACGGCGGTGGCCGCGGCCAGCCGCCGGTCCGGGCGGAAGACGACGGTGAAGTGGGTGTAGGGCAGGGTAATCGTTTCTGCGCCGGAGTCGGTTGGCAGGGGCAGCGGCAGGGCCGGGCCCAGGAAGCGCTCGTCGTAGCCCTTGCGGTCCGTCAGGGGCTGGCGGCCGGCGATTTCCGTGTTCGGCTGGGGTTCGGGGTGAGTGGCCATGCTGGAGCCGTACCGCGCCGCCTCGGCCCACACGCTGGCGCGGCGTGCGGACTCACCTGGATGGTCGAAGGCAAGTTCGACCGCGACCAACCTCAACGGCCATCTCGTACGGCTCCGGGGCGCGGCGTCTGTGTCTCAGCGGCCGGTGCCGGTCGGACGGCCGGTCGGACGGTGCAGGTAGGCGCCGACGGGTGGGCCGACGACCTCGCCCGCCCGCAGGATGTGGTTGCCCCTCAAGAAGGTGTCGGTGACCTGGGCGGTCAGCTCGAAGCCCTCGAACGGGGTGTACTGCTGCGCCGACTCCGACTCCTCGGCGCGCACGGTCCAGGTGCGCCCCGGGTCGACCAGGGCGATGTCGGCGTCGAAGCCGGGGGCGAGGCTGCCCTTGGTGCGCAGTCCGTAGCGCAGGGCCGGGTTCCAGGAGGTCAGCGCGGCGATCCGGCCCAGTGGCAGGCCGCGTTTCATTCCCTCGGTGAGCAGGCCGGGGAGAAGGTACTCGGCGCCGCCGAACCCGGCCTTGGCGAGGAAGACGTCGCCCTCGGGCACGCCGAACTTCACCTCCTCGCGGCAGCACGCGTGGTCGCTGACGACCCAGTCGACGGTGCCGTCGAGCATGTGCTCCCAGAGCGCCTCGACGTCGTCACGGGGCCGCAGCGGCGGGTTGACCTTGCCGCCGAGGCCGTGTGCGGTGGTGATGTCGGCGAGCAGATGCCCGACGGTCACCTCACGGCGGAAGTCGATGTGCGGGAACGCCCGGCTCATGCGCACGGCCGCGTCGACCGCCTTGCGGGACGACAGGTGCAGCAGGTTGATCGTGGGCAGCCCGGTCTCGTGCGCCAGGTAGGAGGCGACGGCGACCGCGAGCCCTTCGGAGTGCTGCGGCCGGGAGGCGCTGTAGGCGGCGAGCCCGGTCAGGTCACCCGCCTCCTCGATCAGCCTGGTGTACGCGGTCATGATCTCGGCGGTCTCGCAGTGCAGGGAGAGGGAGATCTCGTCGGCGAGGTCGGGGAACCGCTCGCGGGCGGCCTGTACCCCGCGCATGACGAACTCGAAGTGCGCGTAGTCGTACCGCTCGTCCTCGGGGAGCATCAGGAACGCGTTCTGGTCGGCCGACCTGCCGTGGAGGCCGTGGCTGCCGTAGAACATGAAGACCTTGAACGAGGTGACACCGAACCGCTCGATCAGGTCGGGAATCTCGTCGATGTGAGCGCGCGAGATCGGCGCGAGGTGGAAGCCGTAGTCGACGTGGGCGCGGCCGGAAGCGGCGGCCAGCACCTCGGGGAAGAAGTCGGCGTACGCACCGGCCTTGTTGAGGTAGTAGCGGCCGGTCCGGGTGTAGGTCAGGGCGCTGGTGACGCCTCCCTGTGCGCACGCGCGGCTCTCGGTGGCCGCGTCCTCGGGCAGCGGGTGGTAGATCCCCCAGTGCTGGTGGGCGTCGACGACACCGGGGAACGCCAGCCTGCCGTCGGCGTCGACCACCCGACGGGCGCCTTCCGTGGCGATGTCGGAGGCTACGGCCGCGATCCGGCCTCCGCTGACGGCGATGTCCGCTGGGCGCGCGTCATCGTGGTCATGGGTGACGACACGGGCGTTCTTCACCACCAGGTCGTACGCGGTCATGCGGACCTCCTGTCTCTGCCGTCCTCAGTTCGTCATGCGCCGATCCCCCGGTTCTCCTCGGCCCAGAAGACGAGCCGCTTCCGGGCGAACCGGATGATGAAGTGGCCGATCAGCCCCAGTACGGAGAGCACCACCAGCACGGCGAACATCCCGGCGATGTCGAAGGTGTAGTTGGTCTGCAGCAGGAGGTATCCCAGTCCCTCCTTCGCGCCGATGAACTCGCCGACGACGGCGCCGAGGATCGAGAAGACGATCCCGATGTCCAGTCCGGCGAAGATGAAGGGGAGCGCGCTCGGCAGCCGCACCATCCGGAACACCTGGAACTTGCCGGCGCCGAACACCGTGAGCATCTGGATCCGGTCGGCGTCGGCCGAGCGCAGCCCCTCGATGACGTTGACCAGCACGGGAAAGAACGAGATCACCGCCGCCATGACGACCTTGCTCGTCATACCGAAGCCGAACCAGACGACGAACAGCGGCGCGAGCGCCACCTTGGGCACCGTCTGGAAGGCGACGACGTACGGCATGAAGGTGCGCTCGATCAGCCGCACCTGGGAGATCGCGGTGCCCAGCACCAGCGCCGCCGCCACTCCGAGCAGAAAGCCGTAACTCGACTCCAGGACCGTCACCTTCAGATGTCCCCAGAACAACGGGTCCGCCAGCTGCGTGCGGAGGGCGTCGGCGATCTGCGAGGGGCGCGGCAGCACATAGTCGTCAATACCGAAGGCGGGGACCGCGAACTCCCAGGCCAGCATGGTGACGACGAAGACGCCGGGAGCGAGCAACAGTTCGGGGTGGTCTCGCGGGTCCACACGCAGCCATGCGCGGAGCCGCTTCATGAGTCGATCACCCAGGTGGCGTTGACATGCCTGCGGACCCGCTCGACGAAGACTCCGGCGCGCTCCGAGGCCATCGCGCCGAGTGTGCGCGGGCGTTCGAGCTCGATGTCGACGATCTCGGCTATGCGGCCGGGCCGGGGGCTGAGCACCACGACCCGGTCGGAGAGGAAGACCGCCTCGGGGATGGAGTGGGTGACGAACACGACGGTCTGGCCGCTCTCCTGCCAGATCCTCAGCAACTCGACGTTCATCGACTCGCGGGTCAGGGCGTCGAGTGCGCCGAAGGGCTCGTCCATCAGCAGCACGGCCGGGTCGTGCACCAGGGCCCGGCAGATTCCGGCGCGCTGCTGCATCCCGCCGCTCAGCTCATGCGGGTGTCTGCCCTCGAAGCCGTCGAGGCCGACCATCGCGAGCAGCCGCTCGGCCCGCTCCCGGTACACCGGGGCGTCGAGCTTCCGCACCTCCACGGGCACCATCACGTTCTGCAGCACGGTGCGCCAGGGCAGGAGGGTGGGCGTCTGGAAGACCATGCCCACCTCGGGCAGCGGCCCCGTCACGTCGCGGTCGGCGACGCGGACCGTCCCCTGGCTCCTGGCGACGATCCCGGCGAGGATCTTGAGCAGGGTGGTCTTACCGCACCCCGACGGGCCGACGACCGACAGGAACTCGCCACGTCGGACCGTGAAGGTGACGTCCGAGAGTGCCTGGGTCGGCTCGGATCTGCGCGGCCGGTAGCTCTTGTGCAGTCCAGTGACCTCGATCCAGCGGTCTTCGTCCATGGTCTCCCCGCTCTCGTGTTCTCCCCGCCTTCCCGCGTCACCCGGCGGCCCTCGCCTTCGCGATCACGGTCGCCGGGTCGAAGTCGTTCGCGCCCCCCAGCAGGCTGCCGTCCCACAGCTCCGCGAGGGGGACGTCCTTGGTGATCTGACCGGCCGTCCTGGTGTAGGCGACCGTCTTGTCCCATTCCCTGTCGCTGATCGCACCCCAGTCCTTGAAGCTCTCGGGCTCACCGGTGGCGGGGACCGCGGTCTTGATCCACGCCTCGAGGGTCCGGGTGTCGTCGGCGATGCGGTCGTCGGCCTTCTTGCCGGTCAGCAGCTGCGGGAACGCCTGGTAGCCGTCGCGCATCGCGGCCTCGGGGTTGACGGCGGAGAAGAGCAATGCCTTGTAGGAGGCGCGCAAGTAGCGCGTCAGCACGTCCTTCTTCTCCTTCAGGGTCTTCTCGGTCACCGCGTAGGTCAGCGAGCGGATGCCGTCGAACGCGTCGGAGTTGTCGAGATAGCGCAGTTCGGTGCCCGTGTTCTCGATGGTGGTGTACGCCTGGGTGTACAGGGCGAGCACGTCGACCTTGCCGTCCTCCAGGGCGGCAAGGGCCTGTGCGCCCACGCCGACCGGCAGCAGGTCGATGTCCTTGGCCGCGTCCAGTCCGGCGTCGCTCGCGTACGCGCGGGCGTAGATGGCCGAGCCGGAGGCGAGGCTGATGACCCCGATCTTCTTGCCCTTGAGGTCGGCCGGGCTCCTGACCTCACTGCCGGGCCGGACGGCCATGCGCCACGGCCAGTTCCGTACCAGGCCCCCGATGGCCTTCACCGGGATGCCTTTCTCCCGTGCGGCGAGGATGGCTCCCGCGTCGGCCGGCGCGATGTCCGCGCTGCCCGAGGCGACGGCCTGGACCGCTGCCACCGACCCGTCGGTGTTGATCACGTCGACTTTCAGCTTCTCCCCGGCCAAATAGCCCTCGGCGTCGCCCACCGCATGGGTGGCGACCTCTTCCTTGGGGGCGAACACGGCCGAAGGAACGGCGAGTTGGAGCGAGTCGCCGTCGGAGGACGGCGAGGGCCCGTCCGCGCAGGCGGAAAGCGCCGCGAGGACGGCGATGCCGAGGCCGAGCCGTAAGGACAGGTTCATGTTCCGCCCCTTTCGTGGCCGTGCCGCTCGATGAGGTCGGCGGCGGTGCGCAGCCCGTCGCGGGCCCGGATGGTGATGGAGGCTTCCGTCAGCCTGTGCCGCAGGCGGGTGTCACCGAGCAACTCCGCCAGCGCGCCATGGAGCTGAGCGTCGGTGAAGCGGTACGGGTCGAGGCGGACGCCGTAGCCGAGTTCGGCGACCCGCTGTGCGTTGTCGTACTGGTCCCAGAACAGCGGGAGCACGATCATGGGCTTGCCGAAGTGGAGGCTCTCGGTGGTCGTGTTGTTGCCGCCGTGGGTGATGACGAGGTCGACGAGCGGGAGGATCCGCGTCTGCGGGAGGAACTCAGCGCCCCACATGGTGGGAGGCAGCTCGATCTCGTCGTGCAGCGGCCCCTTGGAGACGATGTAGCGGTGCGGGGTGCGCGCCAGGGAGGCGATGACCCGGCGCATGAGGCCGACGTCGGCGGAGCCGAGGGAGCCCAGGCTGAAGTAGATCAGCGCGCTGCCCTCAGGCCGTTCGGCCGCCTGGGGCGGCAGGGTGAACTCCTCGTCGGTCTCGCGGACCGAGGAGTCCAGCCGGTGCCAGGCAGGGCCCAGCGGGCGGGCTTTGGCGTAGTCGGTGATCTCCGGGTAGACGTACAGGTTCAGCTCGCCGTCGTGGATGAACTCCAGATCGGGCAGCGGCATCGCGCCCTGGTCCACGACCCAGGCGTTGAACTCGGCCCAGACCTCGCGGTGGGTGCGGTCGTACTCGGCACGGAACGCGGCCCAGCCCGCGCGGTCACCGGCCGGATACCCGGAGAAGGGCGGGGGAACGTGTTCGCCCTTCGCCTCCAGCGGATTGCAGGAGACGATCCGCACGAAGGGCACGTCCGCCGTGGTCAGCGCGGGGAAGCAGATGACGTTGTCCTCGACGATCACGTCCGGCCGGACCCGGTCGACGATGCTCTTGAGCTGAGGTTCGCAGTACTGGGCGCCGGCGATCAGTTCCTCCCAGACCGGCCTGACCCATGTGCCCAGCTGTTCGATCGTCGGCTTTTGGAACTCGGGAGCGGTGTCCCGTACGAAGTCTTTCCAGAACTGGCCCGCCTCCTGGGGGCTTTCGGGCGGCGGGGCCAGGTCGACCAGGGCCTCCTCGAAGCCGAGCGGGGCGAGCCTGCCCTTCCAGGACGCCTCCGCCGCGAACACCACGCGGTGGCCCCGTCGGCGCAGTACGTCACCGATGCCGACGCAGTTGTTGGTCGGGCCGTACGCGCTCTCCGGCGCGAAGAGGATGGTCAGGGGTCCGCTCAAGGGGTGTCTCCCGTCGTCTCGATCAGTACCGCGCTCTCCGGGTCCCACGACAGCGCGACGCGGGCCCCCGAGGTCACCGTGGCCGGGCCCGGAACGGTCAGCAGGACCGGCTGGTCCAGACCGGGGACCGTGACCGCGATCCGTGAGGAGCCGCCGAAGTAACTGATGTCCAGCACCGTGCCGTGCAGGTGAGCGTCCGCGCCCTGGGCGGCGAGCCGGATGCTCTCCGGACGTACGCCGACCAGCCCCGCCGTGTCACCGGCCGGGGCGGGCAGGACACCGACGCCGGGTACGTCGAGTCCGCCGGAGGGCAGCAGCCGTCCGGCGAAGAGGTTGTTGGCGCCGACGAAGCCCGCGACGAACCGGCCCCGGGGGTGCCCGTACAGCTCGACGGGCGTGTCGACCTGCTGGACGCGCCCCCGGTCCAGGACGGCGATCCGGTCGGCGAGCGACATGGCCTCCTCCTGGTCGTGGGTGACGACGAGGAAGGTGATGCCCACCTGGTGCTGGAGGCGCTTGAGCTCCAGCTGCATCTCGGCGCGGACCTGTTTGTCGAGCGCCGACAGCGGCTCGTCGAGCAGCAGCACACGGGGGCGTTTGACGATGGCACGGGCGAGGGCGGCCCGCTGCCGCTGCCCGCCGGACAGCTGGTGCGGCCGTCTGCGGGCCTGCGCGGTCAGCCCGACGGTGGCGAGTACGGCCGCGACCCGTTCGCCGATCTCCGCCCGGGCGAGCCCTTCCCGCGCCAGCCCGTACGCGATGTTCTTCTCCACGCTCATGTGCGGGAACAGCGCGTACGACTGGAACATGAGGTTGACCGGCCGCCGGTGCGCGGGCACGCCCAGCAGGTCCCGGCCGTCCAGGGCGACCGTGCCGCTGTCCGGGGCCTCGAATCCGGCGAGGACGCGCAGCAGGGTCGTCTTCCCGCAGCCGCTCGGGCCGAGCAGGGCGAAGAACTCGCCCTCCTCGATCTCCAGGCTCACCCCGTCCAGGGCGGTGACCTCCCCGAATCGCCGGGTGACGGCATGGATAAGGATCACAGTGCCTCCGTCAGCCGGCTGACGCGCTGGGCGGCGATCACCACGGTGAAGCTGACCGCGAGCAGCAGGGTGGCGAGCGCGTTGATCTCCGGGGTCACGCCGAACCTGATCATCGAGTAGATGACGATCGGCAGAGTGGGATCCTTCGGTCCCGCGGTGAAGAAGGCGATGACGAACTCGTCGAGCGAGAGCGTGAACGTCAGCAGCGCGCCCGCCACGATGCCGGGGGCGAGAGTCGGCAGGGTGATGCGGAGGAACGTGGTGACCTCGCCCGCGCCGAGGTCGCGCGAGGCCTCCTCCAGGGAGGGGTCGACGTGGGCGATCCGGGTGCGCACGACGGCCGTGACGAAGGCGAGGCCGAAGACGGTGTGGGCGAGCAGCACCGAGTGCAGGCCGAGAGTGGCCGAGACGAGCGAGGAGAAGGCGAGCAGGCCGATCGCGAGCACGATGTCCGGCAGGACGGCGGGCAGCACCGACATGGCGGGCAGCAGCCGTGACCGGCTCGCGTGGCGGGCGAGCCCCACCGCGAGCAGTGTGCCGAGGACGGTGGACAGGGCGGTCGCGCCCGCGGCCACGATCAGCGTGTTGGCCAGGCCCTGCAGGACCTCGTCGTCCCCGGCCAGCGTGGCGTACCAGGCGGTGCTGAACCCGGACCACTCGTAGGGGCTTGCCGAGCGGTTGAAGGACATCACCACGAGCACCACGACGGGCGTGTAGAGGAACGCGTACGTCAACCACAGCGGGAGGAGCGTCGCCCGGCGCATCAGCGGCCGCCCATCCGGCGCCCGGCCCAGGCCTGCGCCATGAGCAGCAGGACCAGGAACGCCATGAGGGCGAGGGCGAGCACCGAGCCGAACGGCCAGTCCCGTGCGTTAAGGAACTGGTCCCTGATCAGGGTGCCGACCATGACCGTGTGCCCGCCGCCCAGCAGTTCGGGGACGACGAAGTTGCCGAGGCTGGGCACGAAGACCAAGACGCAGCCGGTCAGCACGCCGGGCAGGGTGTGCGGGAGGGTCACGCTCCAGAACGTGCGGGCCGGGCGGGCGCCCAGATCGGCCGAGGCTTCGAGCAGCCGGGGGTCGACCCGCTCGATCGCCGAGTACAGCGGCAGCACCATCAGCGGGAGATAGGAGTAGAGCAGTCCGAGGACGACGGCGGGTTCCGTGTAGAGGAGTTTCAGCGGCCGGTCGATCACTCCGATGCCGATGAGGGCCGAGTTGACCACACCGCGGCTGGACAGCAGCACGATCCAGGCGTAGGTACGGATCAGGAAGTTGGTCCAGAACGGGAGCACGACCAGGACCAGGGCGACCGTGCGCCATCTGCCGGGCAGCCGGCTGATCGCGTACGCGGTCGGGTAGCCGAGGAGAAACGCGAGCAGCGTGGTGACGGCGGCGATGCGCAGCGAGTCGGTGAGGACGTGGGCATAGAGGGGGTCGGTGATCCGTACGAAGTTCTCGCCGGTGCTTCCGTCCTCGTACGCGATCCCGCCGAAGCGGCCCCGCCGGAAGACCGTGTAGCCGATCAGCAGGGCCAGCGGCAGCAGGAGCAGGACGGCCAGGTAGGACAGGCCCGGGCCGAGCAGGACGACGCGGGCGCGCACATGTGGTCTTGCCGCCGCCTTCCCCCGGCGGGCCATCAGCCCGCGGTGACTTCCGTGACGATCCGGGTGTACGCCGTCGCGTCGTCCCCGAGGTCGACGACGGACTCACCCCCCAGCAGTTGCTCGGGAGGCATGGCGAGTGCGGGGTAGCTCTTCAGCAGGGCCGGGTCGAGTTCGGCCATGGCGGCGGTGTTGGGGACCTTGTAGAAGATGTTCGAGGCGACCCAGGAGTGCACCTTCGCGTCGAGGACGTAGTCGATGAAGGCGTGCGCCGCCTCTTTGTTCTTCGACGACTTGAGGATGACCATCGTGTCGGTCCAGAGGTCGCTGCCCTCCTTGGGGACGACGAAGCCGATCCGCTTGTCGTCGGTCGGGCACCAGCCGTCCCAGGCCTCCGCCAGCACGGCCTCCCCGGAGGTGAGCCGGTCGCCGAACGTGGTGTCGTCGTAGGCGAGGAGCCCATCCTTCGCGCTGAGCAGCAACTTCTTGACCTGGGCGAGCTGTTGCTTGTCGGTGGTGTTCACCGAGTAGCCGAGCGCCTTCTGCGCGGGGAGGAAGAGCCAGCGTTCGGTCTTCAGCATGGTGGCCTTGCCCTTGACCGCGGCGCGCGGCTTCAGCAGGTCGTTCCAGCTGTCGGGGGAGTAGCCGACGAGGTCCTTGCGGTAGCAGAGCCCGGTGGTGCCCCAGGTGTACGGGACGGAATAGACGTTGCCCTTGTCATGGGCGAGCCGGGCGGCGAGCGGGTCCAGGTTCTTGAGGTGCGGGACCAGATCGTGGTGGATGGGTTCGAGCAGCCCCTGCGCCGTGAGCGCCTGGGCGTACTGGCCCGATACGAACGCTACGTCGATGCCGCTGTCGGCGGAGGCGGTCAGTTTGGCGATGATCTCCTCGTTGGTGCTGTGCTTGGCGACGGTCATGGGTGTGCCGACGGCCGACTCGAACCGGGCCGGAAGGTCCTTCGGCATATAGCCGTCCCAGTTCGAGACGGTGAGGCGCTGCTTGCGTAAGTCCGCCTCGGGGTCGAGCGACG
This sequence comes from Streptomyces sp. NPDC001700, assembly GCF_053596435.1. Taxonomy (NCBI): domain Bacteria; kingdom Bacillati; phylum Actinomycetota; class Actinomycetes; order Kitasatosporales; family Streptomycetaceae; genus Streptomyces; species Streptomyces sp. NPDC001700. Next base: position 125,423 of record NZ_JBSFGE010000022.1, on the reverse strand, counting down.
CGGAAGCGGCGGGGCCACTTCCGCGTCGTTGGCCGTCGCCGCCGCATGCGGGGAGAAGGAGCGCGAGGACGGCCGCCGTCGCCGTCACGGACACGTGCCTGAACCTCAGTGCGCCTAACACGCCACTCCCTCGCTGTCGAGATCAGCCGGCCGAGCGTGGGTCGTGCCCGGTTCGCCGAACGGCTCACGGGCAGGCACGATTTCCGGAGTGTCGCATTATTGGCATGCACCGGGCAAGACGGCCTTTTCGCCCGGGCGCTCCGGGCGATCCGGCTCAGAACGGGCAGGTGTCCATCCAGCGTGTGACGAGGGATGGGTTGTTCTTGTCGGGGTCACGCTCCGTGCCGCAGAGGAAGGGGCGGAAGCGGGCGTCGGCGCGCAGCCAGTGGCTGAAGAACGACACGATCCACTTGCCCTGTTTGGCCTTGTTGCCATAGCCGGTCATCGGACAGAGGTGGTCGCCGGGCACCTCGATATAGAGCTTTTCGGCCTGGGACATGGAGTTGTACCAGGGCGCCGCGTAGGTGTCGCCGTTGGCGACGGGGTCGCTTTCGCAGGTCAGGAAGAGGGTGGGCTCGGTGACTGAGGAGAAGTTCCCCGCCCGGTGGTACGGGGCCGTGGGCACACCAGCCCGGAAACGGGGGTCGTCCCGGAGGGCCGCCATCACGCCGCCGCCGCCCATCGAGTGCCCGGCCGCACCGAGCGTGCCGTTGAGCTTCCTGGAGATCGGGGTGCCGGTGGCGTTGCCGAGCGCGAGCAGCTGGGTTCCGGCAGCGGTGATCTGACGGCCGCGAGATTCGGGATCGTCGATGAGCGTGTTGGTGCCGACGTTGATGACGACGAAGCCCCAGGAAGCGAGGCGGGGTGCCAGCCATTGCAGGTTCTGCTGCGTGCCTTGATAGCCAGGCATCAGCACGACGCCCGGATACGAGCCGCTGGCCGTCGGGTACGTGACGGTGCCGGAGCCGTATCCGCTCGGGTTGGGAACGGTGTAGGCGGCGGTGGTGAGCGGCCCGTTCACGGCCTCCAGCGAAGCGGTCGTCGGGTCCGGGATCGCGTCCCCTGTGGGGTTACCCCGCGACAGCGTTTCAGCGGCGGTCCCGGGCTTGTTCTGCTTGTTCTGGGACAGCGGCTCGGCGGCGGCCGGCGGAGCAGAGAGGGTCAGCAGCGCCAGGGCGAGGGCGGTGGTCAGCGCGATCAGCGTCAGCACGGCGTGGGATCTGGCGCCTAACGGCCGCGTCGCGCTGGCCGGACAACGGGGTGGGAGCATCGACTTACCTCCGGTGAGACATACGGGCACGATGTGCGAATGCGCGGTGAAACTAGCGCGACTGGCTGAAGAGCCAGTCGATGACGACGTCGTTCTCGTACGTCTGCGCCCAGGCGCCGTGTGGGTTCACCGGCGTCGTGCCGACCGGGTAGCTGGTGAACAGCGCGTGGCTGCCCGTACGGCGGGCCTGGCGCAGCAGGGCCCGGGAGTGGGCCTCGAACTCCGCCTTTGGCAGGTCGTTGGCCCATTCACCGCGGGTGACCTTGGCTCCGGCGTTCTCCAGTGCGTTCATCAGCGTCCAGGTGCCGGGTTTGCCGAAGCGCCCCTCCTTGTAGGGGACGGTGGGGTCATCGACGGAGTGGTCGGCCCAGAGCGGGATGTGCGTGATCCTGGCCATGACGGAGGGGTCTCCCCAGCCGGCGGTGACGAGGGCCGCGGCGTATGTGCGGGGCTGTTTCGGGAGCAGGTTGAGGATTCCCCGCGCGCCCGACGACAGACCGACGAGGTAGAGCCGGTCCGCGTCGACCGGGTACGCGGCCGTAACAGCGTCGACGAGTTCGACCAGCGCGCCCTGCACTCTGGCGTCGGTCCAGTCCGTGCCGTCCGGGCCCTCCATGGGGCGGGGCAGCGGGATCTGCGGGGCGAGTACGAACGCCGGGTTCCTGTGCTGGCGTTCGGGCTTGGCGAAGGCGACCGCTATCCGATTGGCGGTGAGCTGGGTCATGTTGTTGTCGGCGACCTCGCCGCCACCGTGCAGAGTGACCACGAGCGGGTACCGGGTGCCCGCCCCGGGACGCCGCAGGTACCCGGTCGGCTGATGGAGACGGAAGTCCAGCTCGAATCCGGTGGCGTCGGTGAACGAGCCGGCGGTGAAGTCGTCCACCACGGGGGTGCGGACTCCATCGTTCCGGATGGCGAACGGATGCGCTGCGAGCACCGGGCCGTTGCCGCGCGCCCTGACGTCGGCCACCTGCCTGACCGCGTAGGCGCGGTCGAGCGGAAGAGGGTCGTTCGCCCCGGAGGCCCGCGCGTTGGCGTCGCCGGGGTCGAGCTCGATGATCAGGTGGTCACCCGGGCGTCCAGGGTGAGCCCGGTCGTCCACCTCGGCCGCGCTGTTCGGGTAGACGCGGGTCACCGTCCGGGCCGCTGTCTTCCCGCCCACGGTGGCGGTGACCCGGAACGCGGAGGGCGGGATCACGCCGCCGCGCGGATCGATGAGTGCCGCGTACCGGATGGCGACGGCTGTCACCAGCCAGTTGTGCCTCGGCGTCACCCGCGTGAGCAGGTCGCAGCGCAGGACCGGATTCAGCCCGGGTGTCCTCGGCCGGTCCGCTGTCGTGGCGTCGGTCGCCGCCGCGGTCGTCGCCGGGGTTAACGCAGTCGCTGTGACGGTGCTCGCGGCCATGGTGAGTGCCGTACGTCTGGTGATCCTTGGCATGGCTCCTCTTCGCGTCGTCCGGTGGCCTGGGCTTTTTGCGCGCGAGGGTGCGATGGACGGGATGGGCCGGGTGCGGATCTATCACGAAAGTTTCCGAGCGACAGCGGATCGGCGTCCAGCATCAAACCGGCATATATTCATGCGGCATGTGTATCAATCCTGGCCAATGCACCGTGTGCGGGGGCGATATCCCGTTTCCGCGCTCACCGACCTGATCACCGACAGCGACACCCCGCCGGTCCTGCGCCGCCTCGTCACACTGCCGGCCGGGCACCGCTGGGACCGCTGGGACCGCGTGCCAGGGGTGACCCTCCTCCGTGACGCCGCCCACCTCAGGCGGTCGGAGGCCCATCGGTCCCGCTGAGCACGTGGTCGGTTTCGCGCTGGGCGGCGTACCAGCCCAGGGCGCGCACCATGGCCTTGTGCGGGGTGGGCGGCAGGAGAGGGGCGAGGCGGCCCCAGGCTTCGTCGACGAGGCAGCGCGCTTCGGTCATGCACGCCTTGAGGGCGCCGCTGCGGACGAGGAGTTCGGATGCTCTGCGCGCCCCGGTGTCGGAACGCTGCCGGAGCGCATCGCGCAGGTGCTGGCGGTCGGTCGCGTCAAGGAGCCCGACGGCGTGGGCCACGGGATAAGTGACCTCGCCGTTGCGCAGGTCTTCCGCGGGGGAGCGTGTGGTGATGCCCTGCTGATGTTCCTGGGCGGTCACCAGCCCGTACAGGTCGGCGACATCGTCAGTGATCTGGTACGCGGTTCCGACGGCTTCGAAGTACCGGCAGATGGCATCGAGTTGCTGCTCGTCGGCGCCGCCCAGGATCGCGGACACCTCGGCGGTGCTGCGGACGAGCATCCCTGTCTTGAGCCGGTGCGCGGTGCGGACTTCGTCGAGGAGCGGGCGGGCGTCACCGCTGGTGACGGCCTCGTCGAACGCGGCGTGGTGCCCGGCGATGTCGAGGGCCTGGCCGGCGTGGGCGGCGCGCAGGTCCCGCAGGTAGAGCCGGTAGATGCGGAGCATGGTTTCCGGGGCGGCCTGCGGGACCCGCTGCATGAAGGCGTCGAAGGTGTAGTAGCCGAGGGTGCCGGCGGTGATGGCGGGAGCGGTGCCGAAGACCTCGTGGACGCTCGGGCGGCCGCGCCGCGTCGGCGAGTTGTCCTGGATATCGTCGATGACCAGTGCGGAGAGGTGGAGGAGTTCGGTGATCGCGGTGAGAGGCCGGTAGGGCTCTGGGTCGGTGTCGAGAAGGCAGAGGACGGCCGCGGCGACGTAGGGGCGCCAGGAGCGTCCCGGGTTGTCCAGCAGGTGCAGGAGAGGAGCGGCGACCGCCTGATGGAGACGCGTACGAGTGCCGGTGTCGAGGCCGGTCAGGCCGCTGGTGCCGGTGAGGAGCCCGAGCGCGGCGTCGTCCGCCGGGTCGGGGGAGTACAGGGCCGCGGCTTCCGCTCCGGCGATCTCGTGGGTACGGCGCATGTAGTGCTCGATGTCGCCGATGGTGTTGGTCGGCAGGGTCTGCAGGAAGGCGGTGCCGCTGACGGGCGTGGTTCCCATGGTGCCGTGGACGGCTGCGGGGCTATCCCACATGGCGCGGCCCACGACCAGGGTGCGGACCTCGCCCTCGGCGATCGTCGCGGTGATCTCGGCGTCCAGGCCGAGGCCGGGCACGCTCACGTGCACCGTGGTGGGGTAGGTGTTGAGGGTGGCCAGTGAGGTCCAGTGCGTGAGGGGCCGCCAGGTCAGGTCGTGGTAGCTGACATTGCCGTCCGGGTCGACCGCTGTGGCACGGGTCAATTCCAGCCCGGTGGCGCCGGTGGCGGGATCGCTGGTGCGGGAGTGGATGCAGCTGATCTCCCAGCCGTTGTCCAGCTGGATACCGGCCCACTCCCAGGTGTGGTCCGGTGTTCCCGGAGCCCGCTCCACGTCGTAGTAGGTCGCGCCCCAGTCCTGCTCGAACCAGGCGTGCCCCTCCAGCCGCCCCAGGCTGCCGTCCTCACGACGCACCGTCCCGTGGGCGTGCAGTCGCGGTACGAAGTACGAGGTCATCGCGTCCGCGTCGGTGGGAAGCCGCCCCGGGTGGCGCCCTTGGGCGTCGAACTGCGGGGCCGCGCCCTTGGCGGGGGTGAGGACGAGCTCGAAGCGGTCCCCGTCACGGAAGCTCAGCCGGTAGCCGCCGTCTTCCTCGCGGCGCAGCGCCGCCAGGTCACCGAAGGAGAGGTCCAGGCTCTCGGCCGACTCGGCCACTGGGTCGGCCAGCAGCCGGTCCGGAAGCAGGGGGCCCTCGGCCAGGGCCTGCGTCAGCGCTTCGCGGACCCGGTGATCCTGCGCGGTGTCGCCGGTGAGCGCGTCGCGCACCGCGTCGTGCATGGTGGGCGAGATCCACGCGCCGTGGGACACGCCCTTCGGACCTGAGCACATGGACACCAGGGCATAGCCGGGGGTGGCGGCATCGTCCCGTGCGTCGTGGTGGCGCAGCATGCTGATCATCCACGTGTAGGTGCCGCCGTCCTCATCGCGCAGATGACCGTTGAGGTACCACGCCTCGGCACCGGCGGAAGGGTGCGGTGAGCCGAACGGTACCGAGACCGTGGCGTGGTGGCGCGCTGCTTGAGAAGGGACCCGCGCCCCAGGGCGGGAGGATGTGGTCATGCCAAGAAGCTAAATGTCCGTCGTCTCCCCTGAACGACCGCTGACCACCAGATCATCAGATCGGATGAATGTCTGGCTGTAATAGCGGAGGTGCCGTGCCCTCGTCGCTCCCGGCTCGTTAGAGCGGAACGCCAAGGGGAGGAGGCCCTCGATGGAGGTAAAGGGCGTGCACCACGCCTACGGCCGACGTGAGGTATTGCGCGGTATCGACCTACGGCTGCGACCGGGAGTCCTGGCCGGGATAGTCGGGGAAAACGGTGCGGGCAAGTCGACCCTATTGAAGATCCTTTCGGGTGAACTGGCCCCCGACCGGGGCGCGGTCATCCATGACGGAGGGTTCGGGTATTGCCCGCAGGCAGCCGTCCTCAACGACGCGCTCACCGTTCGCCAGCACTTGGACTACTTCAAGGTCGCCTACGGAATAGCCGACCTGGGGCGTGCCGAAGAGGTCATGGAGACACTGCGGTTCAGCGAGTACGCGAACGAGCGGGCCGGAGTCCTCAGCGGCGGGACCCGGCAGAAGCTGAACCTCACCCTCGCCCTCATGCACGACCCGCACACCCTGCTCCTGGACGAGCCCTACCAGGGCTTCGACTGGGAGACCTACCAGCGGTTCTGGGACCTGGCGACGTGGCTGCGCGGCGACGGCCGATCGGTGCTCCTGGTCTCCCACCTCGCCTACGACGCCGAACGCCTCGACGTGCTGTGGCGCCTCGAAGACGGCGTTCTGCACGAGCAGCGCCCGGAGCGTGCCGCATGACGCCCCGCCACCCCGGACGCCGCCATCGCACGTTCTTCACGACCGCGGCCCGCTACGCGCTGACCGAGCACCTGCGCAACCGCTTCGCCATGGTGCTCATGGCCCTGTTCATCCCGGTGTGGACCGCACTGGCCTTCTGGTCCGTCCCCGACACCCGCACCCGCTTCCGGCTGCGCGCCACCGGAGATCTGCTCACCCCCCACGGCAACCAGCTGACCGAGATCACCGGCGCCCTCAACGCCGTCACCCTGATCATCGGCTTCATGATGTTCGCGGCCTCCTTCGCGGGCGGTCACTTCGACCGACGGCTGGCCCTGGCTGGCTACCCCCGCACCCATCTCGTCCTCGCCAAGCTCACCGCCCTCACCCTGGCCTCCGCGGCCGTGGCCGCCTACACGACAGCACTCACCTGCGCCTTCTGGAGACCCGAGCAACCAGCCCTGCTCGCCGCGGCCCTCTTCCTCGCCGGGATCACTTACGGTGCGCTAGGCGTCGCCTTCGGCTCGTTGCTGCGACGCGAAGTGGAGGGCATGTTCGCCGTCGTGATGACCAGCGTCATCGACCTCGCACTCCAAAACCCCCTCTACAGCTCCAGTTCAAATGGCAGCATCGTGCGCTATCTGCCGTCCTACGGCGCGATGCAGGCCGCCACGGGCGCGGGGTTCTCCACCACGCCCCTGCCGAAATACCTGGCCATCCAGACCGGATGGTTCGCAGCCGCCGCGCTCGTCGGCCTACTCGCCTTCCACATCCGAACCCGGAACAGTCTCAGCAGCCCACGACCGCCCGTCACCGCGCCGTCCACCCCTGCCGCCCCCATGCTTGGCCAGCGCTCCTGAGGACGCCGAGACCGTTGACCGGGGGACCGGGGGAGCCTACGCGTGCTCTTCGGCGAGGGCCCGTTCCAGAAGGATCTCCGCGGCCGCGCGCCCCTCGCTGCCGGTGCTGGTCGCCGCGCGCGTGGTGCAGGGCATCGGCGCGGCCGTCACCATGCCGACCTCGATGGCGCTGGTACGCCAGGCATTCCCCGGCCCGGCCCGCCGGGCACACGCCGTGGGGGTGTGGGCGATGGGCGGTGCCATGGCGGCGGCGGCCGGACCGGTGCTCGGCGGCGTGCTGAGCCTGCTCTCCTGGCGGATGATCTTCTGGATCAACCTGCCCGTCGGCGTCATCACCCTGCTGCTCCTCTCCCGCACCCCGCACCCGATGGTGCCGCTCGAGCTGTTCCGCGCCTGTCTGACCCCGTTCGCGGCACGGATCGCGGAGCGCACCGGTCCGCGCGTACCGCCCCCGACCACGCCCCGCTGCTGGAGCACGTGCCTGTACACCAGACCGGCACCGCCAGCAGGGGTGTTCAACACCAGCCGCCAGATCGGCGGCGCCGAATGACCAACGCCCGACACGGATCCTGACCCCCACGCCCCGGCACGGGAGCTCGAATGGTGGCATATTCGTCTTCGACCCATCCGACATCGGGAACGCCGCGTGGAGCACCGCCCCCTGCGTGTAGCTGTACGTGTAGCTGTCCCCGTGCGGTCTTGCGGGAGTTCCCGAGAGACTGACGGAGGCACCGACCGATGGGAAGTCACCTCTTCGCAGCACTGTCCCGGCGCACTCTGGACGACGCACGCCATGAAGTCGAGGTCTACGGACGGGAGATCCCCGAGTACCGGTTCGTGGAGGACGACGGACGGCTGAGAGCCGAAGCGCTGGAGTACGCGGTCTGGCTCAGACGCCGCACCCTGGAGTTAGCCCCCGAGGGCACTCCCCTCACCCCCGAAGATCTCGACCACATCGCGTCGATGGGCGCGTCGCGGGCCAGAACGGGGATGTCCGCCGCGTCCCGGCGGCGGGTTCTCGGGCTGCACACCAACCTCATGCTCCGGGAGATCCAGGAGGCATCCGGCCCGGAGAACACCGATGAACTGATGCGGCTCATGGTCTGGTTCACCGCACAGGGCACCCGCGGCATCGACGCCTACACCCGAGGCCACGCGGCGGAGCAGAAGCGCCGCCTGCCCTTCGCGGCCCGGGTGGGCGCGCTCACCCGGGCCCTCCTCGCCGACGACGTCCTGGACCCTGGCCTCGCCCGCGCCGTCGGCATGAGCCTGGCCGCTTCGTACGAGGTGGTGGTCGTCCATGTCCCCGGCCGTCCCGCCCTGGCCGCCGCAGGACGTGAGGGGATCGTCGAATCCCTCCTGGCCCACCACCGGGTGCCGATGGCCTGGCCCCGGGCGGAGGAGCTGGTGGCCCTGATACCCGCCGACCAGGACCGCGCCCCTGATACGGCCCGGCCGGTTCACGCCCGGTCCGCGCGGGACCGGGCGCTCGCCTTCCTCCGCGACGCGGGCCAGGCGCTGGCGCTGCCCTGCGCGGTCGGCGCCAGTACGGGCCGCGTCCGCGCGTTGACCGACGCGTACGCGCGCGCCCGGCGCATCAGCCTGGCGGCTCCGCTCCAGCTCGTACCCCGTCGCCTGCACACCCTGGCCGATGTCTTCGTCGAACTGGCCGTCGCCGAAGACCGCGAGATCGACACCTGGTTGTCCGGCATAGCCCAAAGCCTCGCCCGGGGACCCGAACTGCTCGCCACCCTGGAGCGGTATTACGCCCATGACATGCACCGCAGGCACACCGCCGCCGCGCTGAACATCCACCCGCGAACCCTCGACTACCGTCTCCAGCGGGTGCGGCAACTCACCGATGTCGACCCCGGATCCGCCCGTGGCGTCCGCATTCTGACCGCCGTGGTCGCCAGGGCCACCTCCGGCGCCTGGACGACATGAGCCCGGCGTGCCGAAGGGACGTATGCCCTACGAGGCCCCCGGCGCCCGGCACCTGTCCTCAGAGCTCGCAGTTGATCTCGACTTCGGCGTCACACCGGTCGATCCCGGGACCGCCGTTGGCGATGTCGTAGCCGGGGCCGCCGATCAGGGTGTCATTGCCGGAGTGGGAGGCGTTGTCGGGGCTGTCTCCGAAGAGGTAGTCGTTCCCCGTGCCTCCCGTGATGTTGTCGTTGCCGTTCTGGCCGCTCACGCCGAAGTACGTCCCCACCGACACATCAGTCGGGTCGCTGGGGTTGAAGTTGTCCGAGCCGTCACCGAGGCAGACGACGGCGGAGGTGCTGATCAGGTCGGAGAAGACCCAGTCGTCCCCCGAGAAGGCATTGACGACGCTGCCCGGCGTGCCCCAGATCGCGTTGGCGTTCTTGTCCCCCTCGATCGTGGCGGTGAACGGCACGCCCGTCTTGGGGTCGGTACAGGTGGTCGCAGCCGAAGGCGTCGGCGCCTTCGCCGAGGTCGCCGCCTGAGCCGCCCCACCGGCGCCGAGTGCGGCGCCGGTGAGGGCCGCGGTGCAGGCCAGCAGCGCGGTGAGGCGTCTGATTCCGTGTCGGGTCATTCGGTGTTCCTCCTCGGAAGGGGGTACGAAGTGACGCCGCCCAGCCTTCCGCCCGCCCACCCGGCGCGTCTTCGTGAACCAGGGAGAAAACACCGGTCCGCGATGGGCGCCGGACTGTGAACCCGCGCAAGGGCCTCCGGGCCGGAACCTCTGCGCCCCCGCCCTGGACACGCAGCGAGCGGCGCTGACCCACGGCCTGAGGCTGCCGGACCCGCCGCCGGTCGCGCTGGGCGGGGTTCCGCGGACGCCGTGCGAAACGATGTGAGTACGTACCTGAGTATCTGGGCGGATGTGGGACCGATGGCGGCCGCCGATTCTTTGCCCATGAGTGAGACACCGGTCAAGCAGCAGGGCACGACTGCGTTCTATGGTCAGGCGGTTGCCTCTTTTTCCATCGCCATGGCGGCCACCGCTATCGGCATCTTCCGGTTGAACGCCGACGCCTGGGTACGAGGTTTCCTGGCCATTGCGGTGCTCTACCTGGTGACCTCCGCGTTCACCCTGGCCAAGGTCATCCGGGACCGGCAGGAGGCCGGGCAGATCGTCAGCCGCGTGGACCAGGCGCGGGTGGATAAGCTCCTCGCCGAGCACGACCCCTTCGAAAAGCTGTGAGCACTCGGTCTGCGGCCGGACGGCGGGTAGCAGATGCCGCACCGCGACCCGCCACCGCCACCCGCCACCGCCACCGGGGCGCGCCACCGGAACAACTCGGCGTATTCAGTCGTCACGCCTCGTGGTTCGTCACAGGATGATCTCGCTTGACAGTCCGCCGAGTCACGGTATTAGCTAGGTGGCGAGTTGATCACGGGGCGCGGGGGATTGTGTGCGCCGTGCAGCACGGGGGATGTAAGTGATGCGCACGGGGGCGGCTGGCGGTATGTTCTTTACCGCGTCGGCCTTTTCGGCATATTTCTGATCGTTTTCCCCTGCGTACAGCCGACCCCCGACCCCGTTGTAAAACCGTTGAGATATCAATCGGCTACGGGGGACGGGGAATGTCGGAATCGCTTTCCTGGCGACGGACGAACGGTCATTCGCCGACGTTACCTTGGATCGTTTCCGCGCCGACCGAAAAGGCCCTGCGCGCGAGGGCGCGGCAGCTGCGAGAGTATCTCGATACCCGGCCCGAGTGGGCCGTCGCCGACATCGGACACGCGCTCCTCGCGGACGACACCACGGGACCGCACCGGGCCGTCCTCATCGGCGCCGACCGCCGGGAACAGGACCTCGGGCTGCGGGCGTTGGCGGACGGCACGGCCGCGCCCAACCTCGTCACCGGAACGGCTCACGACGGCACACCGCCGGTCTTCCTGTTCCCCGGACAAGGCCCCCAGTGGCCCGGGATGGCCCGCGAACTCCGGCACTCCTCGCCCGTCTTCCGGGATTCCCTGGCAACGTGCGCCGAGGCGCTGAAGCCGCACGTCGACTGGTCCCTGGAAGACCTTCTGACGGGCGATCAGGACTCTGCCCTGTGGGCGCGGCCCGATGTCGCCCAGCCCGCGCTCGTCGCCGTGATGATCTCTATTGCCGCCCTGTGGCGGTCCGCCGGAATCGAACCCGGCGCGGTCGTCGGCCACAGCATGGGCGAGTTCGCCGCCGCCCACGTCGCCGGGGCGCTTTCCCTCCCCGACGCCCTGCACGCGGTCGCCGCCTTCAGCCGTGCTCAGATGTCCCTGGTCGGCCACGGCGAGATGCTTTCCGTCCTGCTCCCGGTCGATCAGCTGAGCCCGCGCCTGGAGCCGTGGGGCTCCCGCATCGCGATCGCCGGGGTCAACAGCCCCTCGTGGACCGTCGTCTCCGGTGACACCGAGGCCGTGGCCGCCCTGCGTGCCGAACTCGTCGCCGACGGCGTGCGCGCCCAGCTCATCTCCGTCGGCTACGCGGCCCACTCCCCGCACATCGTCTCCGTACGCGACCGACTGCTACGGGACTTGGCCCCCATCACCGGCGGCCCCTCGACCATCCCCTTCTACTCGGGACTCACCGGCGGCCGCTACGACACCACCCGGCTCGGCGCCGAGTACTGGTACCGGATGGTGCGTGGCACCGTCCTGTTCGAATCCGCTGTCCGGGCCGCGCTCACCCAGCGCCCCACGGCTTTCGTCGAGATCAGCCCGCACCCCGTGCTGATTCTCGGCGTCCAGCAGACCCTGGACGACGCCGGTAGCGTGGCCGCCGCCGTCGGCACCCTGCGGCGCGACGACGGCGGCCGCGCACGGTGCCTGGCCAGCATGGCCGAAGTCCACGCGCACGGCGGGAGCGTGGACTGGGCAGGTGCGTTCGCCGGGACCGACCCGCGCCCCGTCGAGTTGCCCGCACCCGACCCCGGCGTGCGGCAGGAGCCGGACGGGGCCGCTGCCGTCTCCCGCTTCGCCGCACTGCCCGACACCGAACTGCCGCGAGAACTCGCCGGGTTGGTGCGCACCGAACTCGCCGCGGTCCTGGGCGACCAGGCCGCCGTCGCCGCCGACTCGGGCCGTGCCTTCCGCGACCTCGGCATCGACTCCTCGGCCGCGGTGGCGCTGCGCAACCGGCTCGTCGCCGCCCTCGGCCGCAGGCTGCCTGCCGCCGTGGTCTTCGACCACCCCACCCTGGAATCACTGGTACAACGGCTGAGTGCGGCCGTCCGCGGCACCGAGGCCGAGCACGTGGCGGAGCCGGTGGCGCCGGATGCCGCCGACGACGAGCCGATCGCCATCGTCGGTATGGCGTGCCGTTTCCCCGGCGGCGTACACAGTCCCGAACAGCTGTGGGAGCTGCTGCTCTCCGGTGGCGACGCCATCACCGGCTTCCCCACCAACCGCGGCTGGGACCTCGACAAGCTGTACCATCCGGACCCCGCCCACCCCGGCACGTCGTACACCCGCGACGGCGGATTCCTGCACGACGCCGACGAGTTCGACGCCGCCTTCTTCGGCATTCCGCCCCGCGAGGCGCTCGCCATGGACCCGCAGCAGCGGTTGCTGCTGGAGACCTCCTGGCGGGCCTTCGAGGCGGCCGGTATCGACCCGGGCTCGCTCAAGGGCGGCCGCACCGGTGTGTTCGTCGGTGCCATGACCCAGGACTACGGTCCGCGCATGCACCAGGCGCCGGACGGCGTCGAGGGTTTCCTGCTCACCGGCAACACCGCCAGCGTCGCCTCAGGCCGTATCGCCTACACCTACGGCTTCGAAGGCCCCGCCGTCACGGTCGACACCGCCTGCTCCTCCTCCCTGGTCGCCCTGCACCTGGCCGGTCAGGCGCTGCGTCAGGGCGACTGCACCCTCGCCGTCACCGGCGGCGTCACGGTCATGCCCAACCCCGGGATGTTCGCCGAGTTCAGCCGTCAGCGCGGACTGGCACCGGACGGCCGGTGCAAGCCGTTCGCCGATGCCGCCGACGGCACCAGCTGGGCCGAGGGCGTCGGGCTGCTTGTGGTGGAACGGCTCTCCGACGCCCGCCGCAACGGCCACCAGGTGCTGGCCGTGATCCGTGGCACCGCCATCAACCAGGACGGCGCCAGCAACGGCCTGTCCGCCCCCAACGGCCCCTCCCAGCAGCGTGTCATCCGCCAGGCCCTTGCCAACGCCCGGCTGACCGCGGCGGACGTAGACGCCGTGGAGGCTCACGGCACCGGCACCCGGCTCGGCGACCCCATCGAGGCCGAGGCGCTGCTCGCCACCTACGGGCGCGGCCACACCACCGAACAGCCGCTGCTGCTCGGCTCCCTGAAGTCCAACATCGGGCACACGCAAGCCGCTGCCGGAGTCGCGGGCATCATCAAGATGGTGCTCGCCCTGCGGCAGGGGAAGCTGCCCGGCACCCTCCACGTGGACCGGCCGACCAGCCATGTCGACTGGTCCGCAGGCCACATCGAGCTGCCGACCGACACCGTCGACTGGCCCGCCAGCGGCGCCGTCCGGCGCGGCGCGGTCTCCGCGTTCGGCATCAGCGGCACCAACGCGCACGTGATCATCGAATCGGAGCCGACACCGGCCGACGCCCCTGCTGGTGCCGACGCCGCCACCTTCCCGTCCCCACTGCCCTGGTCGCTGTCCGCGCGTTCCGAGGCCGCGCTGCGTGAGCAGTCGGCCCGGCTGCGTGCCCACCTCGAAGCCCGGCCAGGGCTGCGCACCGCCGACGTGGCACATACCCTGGCCACCGGCCGGTCGCAGCTGCCGCACCGCGCGGTAGTGGTGGCCGGAGACCGCGACGAGGCCCTGACCGCGCTGAGCGCGCTGGCCGAGGGACGGGACGCTCCCGGACTGGTCCGCGGCACCACCGCCGTCGGTGCCGACCGCGAAGCCGTGTTCGTCTTCCCCGGCCAGGGCTCCCAGTGGCCGGGCATGGCCACCGAACTCCTGGACTCCTCACCAGTGTTCGCCCGCCGTATCCAGGAGTGCGCCGACGCCCTCGCCCCCCACGTCGACTGGTCCCTCACCGACGTCCTGCGCGGCGCCCCCGGCGCGCCCGCGCTGGACCGCGACGATGTCGTCCAGCCCGCGCTGTTCGCCGTCATGGTGGCCCTGGCCGAGGTCTGGCGCTCCTGCGGCGTACGCCCCGCGGCCGTCGTCGGACATTCCCAGGGCGAGATCGCCGCCGCCTGCGTGGCCGGTGCCCTTTCCCTGACCGACGCCGCCCGGATCGCGGCGCTGCGCAGCCAGCTCCTGCTGGGCCTCGCAGGCTCCGGCGGAATGGTCTCCCTCGCGCTGCCCGAGGGCCACGCCCGTGAGCTGATCGCCGCCTGGTCCGACCGGCTCACGGTCGCGGCCGTCAACGGGCCGTCCTCCACCGTCGTCGCCGGTGACCCGGCCGCACTCGACGAACTCCTCGCCCAGTGCGCCGAGCGGGATCTGCGCGCACGCCGCGTGCCGATCGACTACCCGTCGCACACCGCCGGGGTCGCGGCCATCCGCGAACGGATGTCGGCAGAGCTGGCCTCGGTCACCCCACGCGCCTGCGAGGTGCCGTTCTACTCCACCGTGACCGGCACACGCCTCGACACCGCCGAACTCGACGCCGCGTACTGGTACCGCAACCTGCGCCACCCGGTGGAGTTCGAGCGCACCACACGCGCCCTGCTCGCCGACGGCCATCGCGTCTTCGTGGAGGCCAGTCCGCATCCGGTGCTCAGCGTCGGGCTCGAGGAGACCTTCGCCGCCGCTGAGGCGCACCACGCCCGGGTCATCGGCACCCTGCGCCGCGCCGACGGCGGCCCCGCCCGGCTGCTGACGTCGCTCGCCGAGGCACATGTCGCGGGCGTACCGGTGAGCTGGGCGCAGGCATTCACCGCCCGGGATGTCCAGCGCGTGCCGCTGCCGGGCCACCCCTTCCAGCGCGAGCGGTTCTGGCTGCTGCCCGGCACCACGGACCGGAACGTCGGCGCGGCGGGCCTGCTGGACGGTGACCACCCGCTGCTGATGGCCGCCGCCGAACTCCCCGGCTCCGACGGGCTGCTCTTCACCGGTCGGCTGTCCCTGGACACCCACCCATGGCTCGCCGATCACCAGGTCCTCGGCCAGGCCCTGCTGCCCGGCACCGCCTTCGTCGACATGGTCCTGCACGCCGCGACCGGCGCGGGCTGTGACCACATCGCCGAACTCACCGTCGAGGCCCCGCTCGTGCTCCCCGAGCACGGCGGTGTACGCCTGCGGGTCGCCGTCGCCGCCCCGGACGCCACCGGCCACCGACCGGTCAGCGTGCACTCCCGCGCTGAGCGGGAGAACTCCGACGCCCCCTGGACCCAGCACGCCACCGGGCTGCTGAGCAGCGTGCCGGGCACCCTCCCCGCGCCGCCCGCCCCGTGGCCGCCGCAGGACGCGACCGCCGTCCCGCTGAGCGGCTTCTACACCGCGCTCGCCGACCTCGGTTACGCCTACGGACCCGAGTTCCGCGGGCTGCGCGGCGCCTGGCGCCGGGACACCGGCACCACCGGGCGCACCGAGGTGTTCGCCGAGGTCACCCTGGAAGGGGCGCAGCGCGCCGAGGCCGGTCGCTTCGGCATCCACCCGGCCCTGCTGGATGCCGCCCTGCACGCCGCCCTGCTCGACAGCGTCGGCGACGACGCCGACGCACACGGCACGGCCCCGCGGCTGCCCTTCGCGTTCAGCGGCGTCACCCTGCACTCCACCGGCGCCGACACCCTCCGTGTCCGCATCGCGTCCGACGACCGCGCCGACGGTGCCGACGGTGCCGCGCTGACCGTCACCGCCACCGACCCGCTGGGCCGCCCGGTCGCCGCGATCGACTCGCTGGTGATGCGTCCGGTCGCCGCGGACCGGCTGCGCTCCGCGGCCACCCGCTCGCTCTACCAGGTGGAGTGGACCCCGCCGCAGAGCGCGGCCCCACACCGGGCCCCCGCCTCCTGGGCCGTCCTCGGCCCCGTGCCGGAGGACCTGGGCACCGCCCTCGCCGCGGCCGACGCGACGGTGGCGAGCCACCCGGACCTCGCCGTCCTGCGGCAGACCCTCGACTCCGGCGCCCCGCCGCCGGACGTCTTGCTGACCCTGCGCACCGCCGACGGGCACCCGGACCTCGGTGCCGGACCCGCCACCGGGGCCCGTGCCGCCACCGCCGACCTGCTGGCACTCGTCCAGGAACTGCTGGCCGACACCCGGCTCACCGCGACCACGCTCGTGGTCGCCACCCATGGCGCGATCGGCACCCGACCCGAAGAACCCGTCACCGACCTGACACACGCGCCGCTGTGGGGCCTGATCCGCTCGGCGCAAACCGAACACCCCGGCCGCTTCGTCCTCGTCGACCTCGATACGGACGCCCGATCGACCATGGCGCTGCCCACCGCGGTCGCCTCCGGCGAGCCCCAAATCGCCCTGCGCCGCGGCACCCTCACCACCCCGCGACTCACTCCGGCCCCGCCGACCGGCACCGACCCCGGCACTCCGCTCCTCGACCCGGACGGCACGGTCCTCGTCACCGGCGCCACCGGCGTCCTCGGACGGCTCGTCGCCCGCCACCTGGTCACCGAGCACGGTGCCCGGCATCTGCTCCTCACCGGCCGCCGAGGCATCGACGCACCCGGCATGCCCGGCTTCCGCGACGAACTGCGCGATCTCGGCGCCGACGTCACCATCGCCGCCTGCGACATCGCCGACCGCGACGCCCTGGCCACACTGCTCGCCCCGCTCCCGGCCACGCGCCCGCTGACCGCCGTCGTGCACACCGCGGGCCTGACCGACGACGGCGTCATCGAGACCCTGACGCCCGAACGCGTCGACCAGGTGATGCGCCCCAAAACGGACGGCGCGTGGAACCTCCACCAGCTCACCCAGGACGCGAACCTTGCCGCGTTCGTGCTCTTCTCCTCCGTCAACGGCCATCTCGGGGGCCCCGGCCAGGCCAACTACGCCGCTGCCAACACCTTCACCGACGCCCTCGCCCACACCCGTCGCGCCCAGGGCCTGCCCGCCACGGCGCCCGCCTGGGGACTGTGGGAGGAGGCCTCCGGCATGACCGGCGAACTCGCCGGGACCGACCTGCACCGGATGGCCCGCTCCGGCCTGCAGCCCATCCCCACCGAGCAGGGACTGGCCCTGTTCGACGCGGCCGTACGCCACGACCGCGCCCTGCTGGTGCCCGCCCGTCTCAACCTCGCCGGACTGCGCGCGCAGGCGGCCACCAGGCCGGTACCCGCCCTGCTGCGGCACCTCGTGCGGCCCCCCGCACCCGACGCCGCCGATACTCCCAGCTCCCTGGCCGGACGGCTCGCGGCCCTGCCCGAGGCGGAACAGCACCGCACCCTGCTCACCCTGGTGCGCGAGCAGGTGGCCGCCGTCCTCGGCCACGGGTCGGCCGACGCCGTCGGAGCCGAGCAGACCTTCAAGGACCTCGGCTACGACTCGCTGACCGCGATCGAACTCCGCAACCAGCTGGGCACCGCGATCGGCCTGCGGCTGCCACCCACCGTGGTCTTCGACTTCCCCACCCCGCTCGCCGTCGCCCGCCACCTGCACGGTGAACTGCTGCGCGGCCGTGAACCGGAGACCGCGCCACAGCAGGCGAAGGCGGCGGACACGGACGAGCCGATCGCGATCGTCGGCATGGCCTGCCGCTATCCCGGCGGCGTCAACTCCCCCGAGGAACTGTGGCGGCTGGTCGTCTCCGAGCTGGAGGGCACCGGCGAATTCCCCGCCGACCGTGGCTGGGACCTGGACAGCCTGTACCACCCGGACCCCGACCACCAGGGCACCTCCTACACCCGCTCCGGCGGATTCCTGTACGACGCGGGGCACTTCGACGCCGGACTGTTCGGCATCAGCCCGCGTGAGGCGCTGGCCATGGACCCGCAGCAGCGGCTGCTGCTGGAGACCTCCTGGGAGGTCTTCGAACGCGCGGGCCTCGACCCCACCGCCCTCAAGGGCAGCCGGACCGGTGTTTTCGCCGGGCTCATGTACCACGACTACGCCGTCCAGTCCGCCGGGCTCTCCGGCGAGGCCGAGGGCTACACGGTCACCGGCACGGCGGGCAGTGTGCTCTCCGGCCGGGTCGCCTACACCTTCGGTCTTGAGGGCCCGGCGGTGACCGTCGACACGGCGTGTTCGTCCTCGCTGGTGGCCTTGCACCTGGCGGCCCAGGCGCTGCGGCAGGGCGAGTGCGAACTGGCGCTGGCCGGCGGTGTCACCGTGATGGCCACGCCCTCCACCTTCGTGGAGTTCTCCCGGCAGCGCGGCCTCGCCCCCGACGGACGCTGCAAGTCCTTCGCCAAGGACGCGGACGGCACCGGCTGGTCCGAGGGCGTCGGCGTCCTCCTCGTGGAGCGGCTGTCGGACGCCCGGCGCAACGGCCACCAGGTGCTCGCGGTGCTCCGCGGCTCGGCCGTCAACCAGGACGGCGCGTCGAACGGCCTCACGGCACCCAACGGTCCCTCGCAGCAGCGGGTCATCCGCCAGGCCCTGTCCGGCGCGGGCCTGCCCGCCGCCGATGTCGACGTGGTCGAGGCGCACGGCACGGGGACCCGGCTCGGCGACCCCATCGAGGTCCAGGCGCTGCTGGCCACCTACGGCCAGGACCGGCCCGATGACCGCCCGCTGTGGCTGGGGTCCGTCAAGTCCAACATCGGGCACACCCAGGCCGCCGCCGGTGTCGCCGGTGTGATCAAGATGGTCATGGCGATGCGGTACGGAGTGCTGCCTCGTACGCTCCACGTCGACGAACCCACCCCGCAGGTCGAATGGTCGATGGGCGCGGTGGAACTGCTCACCGAGACCCGCGAGTGGCCGGGCCTCGACCGGCCGCGCCGGGCGGCCGTCTCCTCCTTCGGCATCGGCGGCACCAACGCCCACGCTGTCCTCGAACAGGCACCGCCCGCCGACGAACCCGCCACCGTCCCGGCCCGCGTCACCACCCCGGTCGTGCCGTGGCTGCTGTCGGCGGCCACCGTGTCGGGACTGGCGGATCAGGCCAGGCGACTGCTCTCCCACACCAGGGCCGCGGACACCCCCGAACCGGCCGACGTCGCCCTCACCCTGGCCACCGCCCGCGCGGCGCTGGACCACCGCGCCGTCGTCGTCGCCGATGACCGGAACGCGTTCCTCACCGCGCTGACCGCCCTCGCCGAGGGCCGCGACGCCCCCGGCGTGCTGCGAGGCGTCGCCTCCGAGCCGGGCAGGACAGCTTTTCTGTTCACCGGTCAGGGGGCGCAGCGGGTCAGGATGGGCCGGGAGCTGTATGCGGCGTTTCCGGTGTTCGCGGAGGCGTTCGACGCGGTATGTGCGCGGTTTGACACGGAGTTGGACCGGCCGCTGCGGGAGGTCGTCTTCGAGGACGCGGCCGCGCTGGACCAGACGGTTTACACACAGGCCGGTTTGTTCGCTCTCGAAGTGGCGTTGTTCCGGCTCTTGGAGTCCTGGGGTGTGACGCCGGATGTCCTGCTGGGGCATTCGATCGGTGAGTTGGCTGCCGCGTATGTGGCGAGGGTGTGGTCGCTGGAGGACGCGTGCACGCTGGTGGCGGCGCGTGGTCGTTTGATGCAGGCGCTGCCCGAGGGTGGTGCGATGGTGGCGGTGCAGGCGAGCGAGGCCGAGGTCGCCGAGGCGCTGACCGGCCTGCACACGGTGTCGATCGCTGCCGTCAACGGGCCTATGTCCGTCGTTGTTTCTGGCGACGAGGACGTGGTGCTGGAGATCGCGGCCGGGTTCGCGGAGCAGGGCCGTAAGACCAAGCGGCTCACGGTTTCGCATGCATTTCATTCGCCTCGTATGGAGCCGATGCTGGCGGAGTTCCGCAGGGTCGCGGAGGGCCTGTCGTATGAGGCGCCGCGTATCGCCGTCGTATCCAATGTCACCGGTGCACCGGCGGGCGCCGAGGAACTGCGCGACCCGGAGTACTGGGTACGGCATGTGCGCGAGTCGGTGCGATTCGCCGATGGCATGCGGACGTTGGCCGAACAGAGTGTGCGGACGCTCATCGAGCTGGGCCCGGACGGTGTTCTCTCCGCGATGGGGCAGGACAGCGTCGACGCGGAATTCGTGCCCGCGCTGCGATCCGGCAGCCCCGAGGCGCAGACCCTGACCGCGGCCGTCGCGCACGCCCATGTCCGGGGAGTCCCCGTCGCCTGGGCGGCCTTCTTCGCCGGGCGCGGGGCGCGGCCGGTTCAGCTGCCGACGTACGCCTTCCAGCGGGAGCGGTACTGGCCCGAGCCCACCGTGACGGCGGACACCGACGGCCCGGCGGACGCCGCGTTCTGGGACGCCGTCGAGCGCGCCGACGCCGGGACGGTCGCCGAGGTGCTGGAACTGGCCGAGGACGACCGGGCGTCGCTGACAGCGGCGCTCCCGGCGCTGGCCTCCTGGCGCAGGCGGCACCGGACCCGGCACGCCGCCGACTCCTGGCGGTACCGGATCACCTGGCAGCCCCTGGCGGACGGACCGGAACCGGTGCTGAGCGGCACCTGGCTGGTGGTGCTCCCGCAGGGCCTGGAGGACCACCCGTGGGCGGCCGGATGCCTGCGGGCGCTGACCGTGCGAGGTGCCCGGACGCTGCCGGTCGTGGTGGGCACGGCCACCGGCGAACGCGCGCCGCTCGCCGAGCGCATCGCCTCGGCCGTCACCGAGACGGACGGACCCATCAGCGGTGTCGTCTCACTGCTGGCGCTCGCCGACGCACCGTACGCACAGCAGTCGGCCGTCTCTCAGGGCCTCGCCGCAACCCTCGCCCTCGTACAGGCGCTGGGCGACGCCGAAGTGGCGGCGCCGCTGTGGTGCCTGACGACCGGCGCGGTCTCCCCGAGCCCCGCCGACCGCCCCGCCCATCCCGAGCAGGCACAGATCTGGGGTCTGGGCCGGGTCGCGGCGCTGGAGCATCCGGACCGCTGGGGCGGCTTGGTGGACCTGCCCGAGAACCCGGACGAGCGGTCCCTGTCCCGTCTGACGGCCGCCCTCGCGGGCCTGGCTTCCGAGGACCAGCTGAGCGTACGTACCTCGGGGCTGGCCGTACGACGCCTCACCCGCGCCCCGCGCGGGAGCGCCGACGCCACGCCGTGGCAGCCGCGGGGGACCGTGCTCGTGACCGGCGGCACCGGCGCGCTGGGGGCCGAGGTCGCCCGCTGGCTGGCCCGCGACGGGGTCGGACACCTGCTGCTCACCAGCAGGCGCGGTCCGGCCGCGGACGGCGCCGCCGAACTCCGCGACGAACTGATCGCGCTCGGTGCCGACGTGACGATCGCGGCCTGTGACGCGGCCGACCGGACGGCCCTCGCCGCCCTGCTCGCCTCCGTGCCCGCCGAACAGCCGCTGACCGCGGTGGTCCACGCGGCCGGAGTGCTGGATGACGGTGTGCTGGACGGGCAGACGCCCGAGCGGTTCGCACGAGTGCTGCGGCCCAAGGCCGACGCGGCACGCAACCTGCACGAGCTGACGGCGGACCACGACCTGGCGGCGTTCGTGCTGTTCTCCTCCGTGGCGGGCACACTCGGCAACGCCGGACAGGCCAACTACGCGGCCGCCAACGCCTACCTGGACGCCCTCGCCGAGCAGCGCCGGGCCGACGGACTGCCCGCCACCACGATCGCCTGGGGCCCCTGGGCCGGGGCAGGCATGGCCGCCGCCGAAGACCCGGACGGCGACCGCCTGCGCCGCATCGGGCTCGCGCCCATGGACCGGGACACCGCCCTCGAGGCGCTGCGCCGGACCCTCGAGGGCGGGGCGGCGGTGACTGCCGTCGCCGACATCGATTGGGCCCGGTTTGCAGGGGTGTTCGCCGCACAGCGCCCGAGCGCCCTGCTGAGCGACCTCCCCGAGGCCCGTGAGGACCTGACCGGCAGCGGCGGGCCGGTCACGGACCAGGCCGCCGAGTGGCGGCTGCGGATCGCCGCGCTGCCCGAGGACGAACGCCAACCCGCCCTCCTGGAACTGGTCCGCGAGCAGGTCGCCCTTGTCCTCGGACACGCCTCGGCGGCGGCGATCCCGGCTGGCAAGGCGTTCAAGGACACCGGCTTCGACTCGCTGTCCGCCGTCCAGCTGCGCAACCGGCTCGGCCAGGTCACCGGTCTGCGGCTGCCCGCCACCCTGGTCTTCGACCACCCCACCCCGACCGCCCTGGCCCGATTCCTGAAGGCGGAGTCGGCCGCTTCCGCGCCCGTCGCGCCCCTGCCGCAGGCCGTCGCCGTCGCCGATACGGAACCGATCGCGATCGTCGCCATGGCCTGCCGTTACCCGGGCGGAGCGGCCTCCCCGGAAGAGCTGTGGCGACTGGTCACGGACGGCGCCGACGCGATCTCCGGCTTCCCGACGGACCGTGGCTGGGACCTGAGCGGCCTCTACCACCCGGACCCCGATCACCAGGGCACCTCCTACACCCGCTCCGGCGGATTCCTCCATGACATGGCCGACTTCGACGCCGGACTGTTCGGCATCAGTCCGCGTGAGGCCCTCGCCATGGACCCGCAGCAGCGGCTGCTGATGGAGACCTCCTGGGAGGTCTTCGAACGGGCGGGCCTCGACCCGACAGCCCTCAAGGGCAGCCAGACCGGCGTCTTCGCCGGTATCAGCAACCAGGACTACGCCGTCCTGTCCAGTGCCTCGACGGACGCCGCCGAGGGCTATATCGGCACCGGCAGCGCGGGCAGCGTGCTCTCCGGACGCGTCGCCTACACCTTCGGCTTCGAGGGCCCGGCGGTGACGGTCGATACCGCGTGCTCCTCCTCGCTGGTGGCGCTGCACCTGGCGGCCCAAGCCCTGCGTTCGGGGGAGTGCTCCCTGGCGCTCGCGGGCGGTGTGACCGTTCTGTCTACGCCCAGCCTGTTCATCGAGTTCTCCCGGCAGCGCGGTTTGGCTCCTGACGGTCGTTGCAAGGCCTTCGCGGACGCGGCGGACGGCACCGGCTGGGGCGAGGGCGTCGGTGTGCTCCTCGTGGAGCGGCTGTCCGACGCGGAGCGCCATGGGCATCCGGTGTTGGCTGTGCTGCGGGGGAGTGCGGTGAATCAGGATGGTGCGTCGAATGGGTTGACGGCGCCGAATGGTCCGTCGCAGCAGCGGGTGATCCGGCAGGCGCTGGCGAACGCGCGGCTGACGGCGGCCGAGGTGGATGCGGTGGAGGCGCACGGTACGGGGACGACGTTGGGTGACCCGATCGAGGCGCAGGCGCTCCTCGCCACCTACGGGCAGGACCGGGAGCAGCCCCTGTGGCTGGGTTCGGTGAAGTCGAACATCGGCCATACGCAGGCGGCTGCGGGTGTGGCTGGTGTGATCAAGATGGTGATGGCGATGCTCCATGGTGAGCTGCCGCGTACGTTGCATGTCGATGAGCCGTCCGCGCATGTGGAGTGGTCGTCGGGCGGGGTGTCGCTGCTGAGGCAGAGTGTGCCGTGGCCCGAGGGCGAGCGGCCCCGCCGGGCGGGTGTCTCCTCGTTCGGTGTCAGTGGCACCAACGCCCACGTCATCGTCGAGCAGGCGCCCCGGCCGGAGTCGGCCGCCGACGGCCAGCCGGATTCGGTGCCGCAGGAGCGGCCGACCGCGTGGTTGTTGTCCGCCGCCGACGACGCGGCGCTGCGCGAGCAGGCCGAACGCCTACTGGACCGGATGACCGACGAACCGGCTCCTGCGGCCACGGATGTGGCGCACGCCCTGTTCTCCGGCCGGGCCGCCCTGGAACACCGGGCTGCGGTCGTGGCCGAGCGGCACGAGGACTTCCTCGCGGGCCTGCGCGCCCTCGCCGACGGCGGCACCGCCCCGAACCTGGTCCGGGCCACCGCCGGACCGGGCGGCAAGGTCGTCTTCGTCTTCCCGGGGCAGGGCGCCCAGTGGGCCGGTATGGCCCGCGAGTTGATGGCCTCCTCGGACGTGTTCCGCGAGCAGCTGCTGGCCTGCGAGGAGGCGCTGGCACCGTTCGTCGACTGGTCCCTGGGGGACGTACTGGGCGAAATGGATGACGCGCCCTCTCTGGACCGTGTCGACGTCGTGCAGCCGGTGCTGTTCGCGGTGATGGTGTCCCTCGCCGCGCTGTGGCGCTCCTGCGGTGTGCACCCCGACGCGGTGATCGGCCACTCCCAGGGTGAGATCGCCGCCGCCCACGTGGCCGGGGCGCTGACCCTGGAGGACGCCGCGCGCGTCGTCGCGCTGCGCAGCCGCGCCCTGGTGACGCTGGCCGGGCGGGGCGGCATGATGTCCGTGGCGCTGCCGGAGGCGGAACTCGGCCCGTGGCTGGCGCCGTGGGGTGACCGGCTCGCCGTCGCCGCGCTCAACGGTCCCGGCTCGGTCGTCCTCGCCGGTGACCCCGACGCCCTGAACGGGCTGCACGCCGAGCTGACCGCCGCCGACATCCGGGCCCGCCGCGTCCCGGTCGACTACGCCTCGCACAGCCCCCAGGTCGAGGCGATCCGCGCCGAACTCCTGGAGCTGCTGGCCCCGGTCGCGCCGGTCGCGTCCCGTGTGCCGTTCCACTCCACGGTGACGGGCGAACGCATCGACACCACCGGCCTGGACGCCGAGTACTGGTACACCAACCTGCGGCAGCCCGTGCGGTTCGCCCACACCGCCCGCGCGCTGCTCGACTCGGGGCACCGCGCGTTCATCGAGATGAGCCCGCACCCGGTGCTGGGCATGGCCCTCCAGGAAACCCTCGACGAGGGCGACGACCCGGTGCGCGACGGCACGGTGGTGGGCTCACTCCGCCGCGACCAGGGCGGCCTGGACCGCTTCCTCACCTCGCTCGCCGAGGCCTACGTCCGCGGTACCGCGGTCGACTGGCCGACCGTGCTCGGCGGACCCGCCCGGCAGCGAGTTGACCTGCCGACCTACGCCTTCCAGCGGGAACGCTTCTGGCCCACACCCGCCGCCCCCGTGACGGCGACCTCGGCCGATCCGACCGAGGCCCGCTTCTGGGAGGCCGTCGAACAAGAGGACCTCGTGGCACTCGCCGACGCGCTGCGTATCGGGGAGACCGACGACCGCTCCGCGCTGGGCGCGATGCTCCCCGTCCTGTCGTCCTGGCGACGACAGCGCCAGGAGCGCACCACCGTCGACGGCTGGCGCTACCGGGTCGACTGGCAGCGCCTGCCCGAACCGTCCCCGCGCCAGCTGACCGGCACCTGGCTGCTGCTCGTGCCTCCGGGACCGGAGGCACGGCGCACCGCGGACGCCCTCGCCGACTTGGCGCCCCGTACGGTCCAGGTGACCGTCACCGACCGGGACGGCGACCGTGCGGCGCTCGCCGCGCGGGTACGGGAAGCGCTGCCCGAGGACGGCGCGGTCGACGGCGTGCTGTCGCTGCTCGCCTTCGACGAGACCGCCCACCCGCGCCACCCCGAGCTGCCGCTGGGCCAGGCCCTCACCGTGTCCCTGATCCAGGCACTCGGCGACCTGGGCGTCGACGCACCGCTGTGGTGCGCCACCCGGGGCGCCGTCCAAGCAGACCCGTCCGACCCGGTGGCCGCCCCGCTCCAGGCGCTGACCTGGGGTCTGGGCCGGGTGATGGGCCTGGAGCACCCCAAGCGCTGGGGCGGCCTGGTGGACCTGCCCGACCCGCTCGACGAGCGGGTACGCACCCGGCTGCGCGGCCTCCTGGCCGACCCGGGCGACGAGGACCAGCTGGCCATCCGCGCCTCCGGCGCCCACGCCTGCAGGCTCGTCCCCGCCACCGGCACGGCCGACGGCCGACCCTGGCGGCCCTCCGGGACCGTGCTCGTCACCGGCGGTACGGGCGCCCTCGGCAGCCAGGTCGCAGGCTGGCTGGCCCGTACCGGCGCCGACCATGTCGTCCTGGTCAGCCGCGCCGGGCGCGCCGCCCCGGACGCCGGCGCGCTGGAGACCGAACTGACCGGCCTCGGCTGCCGGGTGACCCTGGCCGCCTGTGACGTCACCGACCGCGCGGCCCTGGCCGCGCTGCTCGCCGACGTCGAACGCGACCACCCGCTGACGGCCGTATTCCACACCGCGGGCGTCAACCGCCTGTCCACTCTGGAGGAGCTGGAGCACGCCGAGCTGGCCCAGGTGGCCGGCGCCAAGGTCCGTGGCGCCGCCCTCCTCGACGAACTCCTTCACGACCGCCCCCTCGACGCGTTCGTGCTGTTCTCCTCCATCGCCGGAGTCTGGGGCAGCGCCGAACACGCCGCGTACGCGGCCGCCAACGCCTGCCTCGACGCGCTGGCCGGCCACCGCCGGGCGCGCGGACTGGCCGCCACCTCGGTGGCCTGGGGGCCGTGGGCCGAACGCGGCATGGTCGCCGACCATGTCGCCGAAGGCACCCTCGACCGGCGTGGCCTTCCGCTGCTGCCGCCCAAGCTGGCGATCGAGGCACTGCAACAGCTCCTGGACCGGGACGAGACCTTCCCGGTGGTCGCCGACGTCGACTGGGACCGGTTCGCCGCCGCCTTCACCGCGGCCCGCCCCAGCCCGCTGCTCGATGGCATCCCACAGGTGCGCGCCCTGCGCGCCGCTGATGCCGCACCGGACGGCGACGAACACGGTGGCAGCCCGTTGCGGCGGCGCCTGGCCGGGCTCACCGCCGCCCAGCGCAAGCGGGCGCTGGTGGGCCTGGTCCGCGACGCGGTCGCGACCGTGCTGGGCCGCGACGACCCCCAAGCCGTCGACGTGAACCGGCCGTTCAAGGACGTGGGTTTCGACTCGCTGACCGCGGTGGAACTCCGCAATCGGCTCAACGAGGCCACCGGGCTGTGGCTGCCGGTCACCGCCGTCTTCGACCATCCGACACCGACGGTGCTCGCGGCGTTCCTGGGCGACCAACTCCTCGGCACACAGGCGGAACCCGATGCGTCCGAGGTGCCGGATGACGAGGCGGAGACCCGCCGCCTGCTCACCGCCATCCCGCTCGCCCGCCTCCAGGAGGCCGGTCTGTTGGACACCCTGCTGAAGCTGGCGGACGGCACCGACATCGCCGAGGAGACAGCGCCCGAGCCGAAGGACGAGGGCACGGCCGGCGAGATCGACCTGATGGACATCGACGGGCTCGTCCAGCTGGCGCTCGACACCCCCGACTCTTGATGACGCTCGAAGTGTGAGGCAAGGACATGACTGCATCCACCGACAAGGTCGTTGAAGCGCTGCGAGCGTCCCTGAAGGAGACCGAGCGTCTGCGGCAGCAGAACCGGGAACTCGCGGCGGCCGCTCACGACCCCATCGCCATCGTGGGCATGGCCTGCCGCTACCCCGGCGGGGTCGCCTCCCCGGAAGACCTGTGGCGGCTGGTCACCTCCGGCGGCGACGGGATCTCCGGGCTGCCCACCGACCGCGGCTGGGACCTGGAGGGCCTGTACGACCCCGACCCCGCGACCTCGGGCACCACCTATGTCCGTGAGGGCGGATTCCTCCACAACGCCGGAGACTTCGACCCCGGGCTCTTCGGCATCAGCCCCCGTGAGGCCCTGGCCATGGACCCGCAGCAGCGGCTGCTGCTGGAGACCTCCTGGGAAGCCCTGGAACGGGCGGGGATCGACCCGGCCTCCCTCAAGGGCAGCCGCACCGGCGTCTTCGCCGGGGCCAGCCACCAGTACTACGGTCCCAGGCTTCACGAACCGGCCGAAGGCGTCGAGGGACATCTGCTCACCGGCAGCGCGACCAGTGTGCTGTCCGGGCGCGTCGCCTACACCCTGGGCCTTGAAGGCCCGGCGGTGACGGTCGACACCGCCTGCTCGTCCTCCCTCGTCGCTCTCCACCTCGCCGCGCAGGCGTTGCGCTCGGGGGAGTGCACGCTCGCCCTTGCCGGTGGCGTCGCCGTGATGGCGACGCCTGGCCCGCTGGTGGAGTTCTCGCGTCAGCGTGGCCTTGCCGCCGACGGGCGTTCCAAGGCGTTCTCGGCGGACGCGGACGGTATGGGCATGGCCGAGGGTGTGGGCGTGCTGCTGGTGGAACGACTGTCGGACGCGGAGCGCAACGGTCACCGGGTGTTGGCGGTGGTGCGCGGCAGTGCGGTGAATCAGGACGGTGCGTCGAATGGGTTGACGGCGCCGAACGGTCCGTCGCAGCAGCGGGTGATCCGTCAGGCGCTGGCCAACGCACGGCTGTCGGCCGCCGAGGTGGACGCGGTGGAGGCGCACGGTACGGGGACCCGGCTGGGCGATCCGATCGAGGCACAGGCCCTTCTCGCCACCTACGGGCAAGGCCGGGAAGAGCCCTTGTGGCTGGGGTCGGTGAAGTCGAACATCGGGCACACGCAGGCCGCCGCGGGTGTGGCTGGCGTGATCAAGATGGTCATGGCGATGCGGCAGGGCGTACTGCCACAGACCCTGCACGCCGCCGAGCGCACCGCGCAGGTGGACTGGTCCGCCGGAGCGGTGGAGCTGCTGACCGGGGCGCGGGAGTGGCCGGAGTCCGGGCGACCGCGTCGGGCCGCCGTGTCCTCCTTCGGTATCAGCGGCACCAACGCCCACACGATCGTGGAACAGGCCCCGGAGCCGGGCTCCGCCGACACTCAGTCCGAGAAGACCGCCCCGGTCCGCACGGACGTGGTGCCCTGGGTGCTGTCCGGTCGCACCGAGGCAGCCCTGCGGGCCCAGGCCCAGCGCCTGGCCGAGCACGTGTGCTCCCGGCCCGAGGACGGATCGGCCGACATCGCCCTCTCCCTGGCCACGTCCCGGTCGGCCCTGGAACACCGGGCTGCCATCGTCTCCGGGGACAGGAACGAACTCCTGGACGCACTGGAGGCATTGGCCGAGGACCGGCAGGCCCCCGCACTGCGCCGCGGAGAAGCCCCGGGAGAGAGCACGCTCGGTTTTCTGTTGACCGGGCAGGGGGCGCAGCGGGTCGGGATGGGCCGGGAGCTGTATGCGGCGTTCCCGGTGTTCGCGGCGGCGTTTGATGAGGTGTGTGCGCGGTTTGACGCGGAGTTGGACCGTCCGCTGCGGGAGGTCGTCTTCGAGGACGCGGCCGCGCTCGACCGGACGGTGTACACGCAGGCCGGTTTGTTCGCCCTCGAAGTGGCGTTGTTCCGGCTTCTGGAGTCCTGGGGTGTGACGCCGGATGTCCTGCTGGGGCATTCGATCGGTGAGTTGGCTGCCGCGTATGTGGCGGGGGTGTGGTCGCTGGAGGACGCGTGCACACTCGTGGCGGCGCGTGGTCGGTTGATGCAGGCGCTGCCCGAGGCCGGTGCGATGGTGGCGGTGCAGGCGAGCGAGGCCGAGGTCGCCGAGGCCCTGACCGGCCTGGACACGGTCTCGATCGCCGCCGTCAACGGACCCACCTCCGTGGTGATGTCCGGTGACGAGGACGTCGTACAGGAGCTGGCCGAACGGTTCGCTCAGCAGGGCCGTAAGACCAAACGGCTCGCGGTTTCGCACGCTTTCCATTCGCCGCGTATGGAGCCGATGCTGGCGGAGTTCCGCAGGGTCGCCGAGGGGCTGTCGTATGAGGCGCCGCGTATCGCCGTCGTCTCGAACGTGACCGGACGGCTCGCGACCGCCGAAGAGTTGTGCGACCCGGGCTACTGGGTGCGGCACGTCCGTGAGGCGGTGCGCTTCGCGGATGGGATGCGAGCGCTGGCCGCTGAGGGTGTACGCACCCTCATCGAGCTGGGCCCGGACGGTGTGCTCTCCGCGATGGGGCAGGAGTGTCTGCCCGATGACGCCGATGTGCTCGGTGTGCCCCTGCTGCGCGGCGGACGTGCGGAGGACGACACACTGACCGCCGCCGTCGCCGCGGCTCATCTGCGGGGCACCGCCGTCAACTGGGCGGCATTCTTCGCGGGGCGCGGAGCCGAGCCGGTCGACCTGCCGACCTACGCCTTCCAGCACGAGCGGTACTGGCTGCGGACCACGCCGCTGCCGGGGACGGGCGAACTGCCCGGTGGCGTGGCCCTGCTGGACCATCCGCTGCTGGGCGCCGCCGTCACCCTGGCCAGCGAGGACCGGCTGCTGCTGATGGGCAGGCTGGCCATCGACGTCGAGCCGTGGCTCGCGGACCACGCGGTGCTGGGATCGGTGCTGCTGCCCGGCACGGCGTTCGTGGAGCTGGCTCTGCGGGCTGGCGATCAGGTCGGCTGCGACCGGCTGGACGAGCTGACCCTCGAGGCGCCGCTGATCGTGCCGGAACAGGGCGCGGTGGAGCTCCAGCTCGAAGTGGGCGCGGCCGACGCGTCCGGCCGCAGGCCGGTGACCCTGCACTCCCGCCCCGCCGTCTCCGACGACCGGCCGTGGTCCCGGCACGCGAGCGGCGTGCTGTCCGCCGGGGCGCGGGAGGTGGCACCCGCCGAGCCCGTCGGCCGGGTATGGCCGCCGACCGGGGCCGAGCCGGTCGAACTGGACGGCTTCTACGAGCGACTGGCCGCCCTGGGCCTCGACTACGGCCCGGTGTTCCAGGGCTTGCGCGCCGTATGGCGCGGCGACGGGGAGGTGTTCGCCGAGGTCGCGCTGGAGGAGTGGGCGGCCGGGGACGCCGCCCGGTTCGGGCTGCACCCGGCGCTGCTGGACGCCGCCCTGCACGCGCTGGGGCTCGCCGACCTGGTGGCGGAACCCGACCGGGTCCAGCTGCCGTTCGAGTGGCGAGGCGTCTCGCTGTACGCCTCCGGCGCGGCGGCCCTGCGGGTCCGGCTGTCCCCGGCCGGAGCCGACGGCGTCGCGCTGGACATCGCCGACTCCCTGGACCGGCCCGTGGCATCCGTGGACCGACTGGCCCTGCGACCGGTCACCGGGGAGCAGCTGGCCCAGGCCCGCGTCGGCCGACACGACGCCCTGTTCCGGGTGGAGTGGACCGCGCTTCCGACCACGCAGGAGCCGCCGTCCGGCTCCACCGGGGACTGGGTCGAGCTGATCGCGGAGGAGACCGCGTCCGGCGAGCCGGGCGCAGGAGAGGAGCGGTACGCCGATCTGGGCGCGCTCGCCGCAGCGGTCGACACCGGTCGGCCCGCCCCCGAGGCGGTCATCCACCGTGTCACCACCGGCACCGCGGACACCGGCTCCCTCGCCGACGTCGGCTACGACGCCGCCCGTGCCGTACTGGACCTGCTCCAGGCATGGCTCTCCGACAGCCGGTTCACCGCGTCCCGGCTGGTGCTGATCACCACCGGCGCCGTCGCCGCGACCGGCGACGGGGACGTGCGCGCCCCCGAGGCGGCGGCGGTGTGGGGCCTGGTGCGCTCGGCGCAGTCGGAACACCCCGGCCGACTGGTGCTGCTGGACGCCGACCCGGCGACGCCCGGCGCCCCACTGCCGACCGAGGCCGTGCGGTCCGCCGAACCGCAGCTCGCCGTCCGCGGTGGCGACCTGCTGATACCCCGACTGGCCAGGGCGCCGCAGAACGAGGCCGTCACGGGCCTGATACCCGACCCCGCCGGGACGGTCCTGCTCACCGGTGCCACCGGCGCCCTGGGCGGCCGGTTCGCCCGGCACCTGGTCACCCGGCACGGCGTACGACACCTGCTGCTGACCAGCCGCAGCGGCGCCCAGGCCGAGGGCGCCCCGGAGCTGGAGGCGGAACTCACCGCGCTGGGCGCCACGGTGACCCTGGTGGCCTGCGACGTGGCCGACCGTGACGCCGTCGCCGCGCTGCTGGCCGGAATCCCCGCCCCACACCCGCTGACCGCCGTGGTGCACGCGGCAGGCGTACTCGACGACGCCCTGGTCGACACACTCACCCCGCAGCGACTCGACCGGGTGTTCCGGCCCAAGGCGCACGGCGCGGTCCACCTGCACGAACTGACCCGCGACCTGAACCTGTCCGCGTTCGTGCTGTTCTCCTCCGTCTCGGGCGTCGTGGGCAGCCCCGGTCAGGCCAACTACGCCGCCGCCAACGCCTTCCTCGACGCCCTGGCCCGGCACCGCCGCGCCCAGGGGCTCCCCGCGACCTCCCTGGCCTGGGGCCTGTGGGAGGGCGACACGGGTATGACCGGCAGCCTCGACGAGGGCGATCTCGCCCGGATGCGCCGCGCCGGAATGGTCGGGCTCACCGCCGAGGAAGGGCTCGCCCTGTTCGACGCGGCCTGCGCCGGGGCCGACGCCGCGCCCGTGCCGGTCCGCCTCGCCCCGGCCGCCCTGCGCCACACCGGAACCCCGTCCCCGTTGCTGCGCGGTTTGGTCCGTGGTCCCGCCCGGCGCGCGGTGGACACTCTCGGCCCCGACACCGCCGCCGGAGCGTTCGCCGACCGTCTGGCCCGGTTGCCCGCAGCCGAACAGGCACGGCTCATACTCGACCTGGTCCGCACGGAGACCGCCGCGGCGCTCGCCTTCGCCGGACTCGACGAGGTGCCGCCCGCCAAGGCGTTCAAGGACCTCGGTTTCGACTCGCTGACCGCCGTGGAACTCCGCAACCGCCTCAACGCGGCCACGGGCCTCCAGCTGCCCGCGACCCTGATCTTCGACCACCCGACCCCGGCCGCGCTCGCCGACCGCCTCCGGGCCGAGCTGCTGGGCGAGGACGACGCGGAGGACACCTCGGCGACGACGGTGGCCGGGGCCGACGAGCCGATCGCGATCGTCGGCATGGCCTGCCGCTACCCCGGCGGCGTCCTGTCGCCGGAAGACCTGTGGCGGCTGGTGGCCGGTGGCGGTGACGGCATCGGGGAGTTCCCCACGGACCGGGGCTGGGACCTGGAGAACCTGTACGACCCGGACCCAGCCCGCGTCGGGACGTCGTATGCCCGTGAAGGCGGCTTCCTCCACCAGGCGGGCGACTTCGACCCCGGTCTGTTCGGGATCAGCCCGCGTGAGGCGCTGGCGATGGACCCGCAGCAGCGGCTGCTGCTGGAGGCCTCCTGGGAGGTCTTCGAACGGGCGGGCATCGACGCCGGTTCTCTGAAGGGCAGCCGCACCGGTGTGTTCGCCGGGGTCATGTACCACGACTACGGCGCCCGGCTGAGCACCGTCCCGGACGAGGTCGAAGGCTTCATCGGCACGGGCACGTCGAGCAGCGTGGTGTCCGGCCGGATCGCCTACACCTTCGGCCTGGAGGGCCCGGCCGTCACCGTCGACACCGCCTGCTCCTCCTCCCTGGTCGCCCTGCACATGGCCGTGCAGGCGTTGCGCTCGGGGGAGTGCTCGCTCGCCCTCGCGGGTGGTGTCACGGTGATGTTCACGCCCGGTACCTTCGTGGAGTTCTCCCGGCAGCGCGGCCTGGCACGCGACGGTCGCTGCAAGTCCTTCGCGGACGCGGCGGACGGCACCGGCTGGGGCGAGGGCGTCGGTGTGCTCCTCGTGGAGCGGTTGTCGGATGCCCTGCGCAACGGGCATTCGGTACTGGCGGTGGTGCGCGGCAGTGCGGTGAACCAGGACGGTGCGTCGAATGGATTGACGGCGCCGAACGGCCCGTCGCAGCAGCGGGTGATCCGTCAGGCGCTGGCGAGCGCGCGGCTGACGGCGGCCGAGGTGGATGCGGTGGAGGCGCACGGTACGGGGACGACGTTGGGTGACCCGATCGAGGCGCAGGCCCTGCTCGCCACCTATGGACAGGGTCGGGAAGAGCCCCTGTGGCTGGGGTCCATCAAGTCGAACATCGGACATACCCAGGCGGCTGCCGGTGTGGCCGGTGTGGTCAAGATGGTGATGGCGATGCGCCACGGTGTGCTGCCGCGGACCTTGCACGTGGATGAGCCGTCGCAGCAGGTGGACTGGTCCGGGGGCGCGGTGGAGCTGCTGACCGAGGCGCGGGAGTGGCCGGAGTCGGGGCGACCGCGTCGGGCTGCCGTGTCCTCCTTCGGCATCAGCGGCACCAACGTCCACACCATCATCGAGCAGGCCCCCGACACCGTTCCTGCCGAGGAGCCGGTACGGACCGTGACCTCGCCGGTCGTGCCGTGGGTGCTCTCCGGCTCGGCCGAACCCGCCCTGCGCGCCCAGGCAGCGCGCCTCCTTGCCCACCTGGACCGTCACCCGGAGGTCGAACCTGGCGATGTGGCACTGTCGCTGACCACTGCGCGGATGGCGCTGGAGCATCGGGCCGCGGTCGTCTCCGCGGATAGGGTCGAACTCCGCGCGGGACTGGCGGCTTTGGCCGAGGGTGAGCGCCTGCCGGGGCTCGTGCGCGGATCGGCCGGTGACGGTGGCAGGGTCGGATTCCTGTTCACCGGTCAGGGCGCGCAGCGGGTTGGGATGGGCCGGGAGTTGTATGCGGCGTTTCCGGTGTTCGCGGAGGCGTTCGACGCGGTGTGCGCGCGGTTCGATGTGGAGTTGGACCGGCCGCTACGGGAGGTCGTCTTCGAGGACGCGGCCGCGCTCGATCAGACCGTTTACACGCAGGCGGGTTTGTTCGCCCTCGAAGTGGCGTTGTTCCGGCTCCTGGAGTCCTGGGGCGTCACACCGGATGTCCTGCTGGGCCACTCGATCGGTGAGTTGGCTGCCGCGTATGTGGCGGGTGTGTGGTCGCTGGAGGACGCGTGTGCGCTGGTGGCGGCGCGTGGTCGCTTGATGCAGGCGCTGCCCTCCGGGGGCGCGATGGTGGCGGTGCAGGCGAGCGAGGCCGAGGTCGCCGAGGCGCTGACCGGCCTGGACACGGTGTCGATCGCCGCCGTCAACGGGCCCATGTCCGTCGTTGTTTCCGGCGACGAGAACACTGTGCTGGAGATCGCGGCCAGGTTCACGGAGCAGGGCCGTAAGACCAAGCGGCTCACGGTTTCGCATGCTTTCCATTCGCCGCGTATGGAGCCGATGCTGGCGGAGTTCCGCAGGGTCGCGGAAGGGCTGTCGTACGAGGCGCCGCGTATCGCCGTCGTATCCAATGTCACCGGTGCACCGGCGGGCGTCGAGGAATTGCGCGACCCGGAGTACTGGGTACGACATGTGCGCGAGTCGGTGCGATTCGCCGATGGCATGCGGGCGTTGAGCGAACAAGGTGTGCGCACCCTGATCGAGCTGGGCCCGGACGGTGTTCTCTCCGCGATGGGCCAGGACAGCGCCGACGCCCTCTTCGTGACCACCCTCCGCGCCGACCGGCCCGAAGCGCAGACCGTGACCACGGCCGTCACCCAGGCCCACGTCCGCGGAGCCACCGTCGACTGGGCGGCGTTCTTCGCCGGGCGCGGCGCCAGGACGGTTGACCTGCCCACCTACGCCTTCCAGCACCAGCGGTACTGGCTGGCTGGCGGCCGTTTCGCGGGTGGCATGGAACTCGGCGGCCTCGGTCCTGCCGGTCACCCGCTGCTCAGCGCGGCGGTGGAACTGCCGGACACCGGTGGCGTGCTGTTCACCGGTCGGCTGTCGCTGGAGGAGCAGCCGTGGCTGGCGGACCACGCCGTCCTGGGCTCGGTCCTGCTGCCCGGTGCCGCTCTGGTGGACCTGGCCGTGTGGGCGGGTGATCAGGTCGGCTGCGGGCGGGCCGTGGAGCTGACGGCCGACAGTCCGCTGGTCCTCCCGGAGCTGGGCGCCGTACAGCTCCAGGTGGCGGTCGGGGACGCGGACGAGGCGGGTCGGCGTGCGCTGAGCGTGTACGCGCGTCCGGCGGACGCCTCCGAAGGGGGCACCTGGACACGGCACGCCGGTGGTCTGCTGGCCCCGGAGAACACGGTCCCCACGGCAGAGGCGGCGGTCTGGCCGCCCGTGAACACCGAGCCGGTGCCGGTCGACGGCCTGTACGAGGACCTTGCGGGCCTGGGCCTGGCCTACGGGCCGGTGTTCCAGGGGCTCCGGGCCGCGTGGCGTCGCGGCGCGGAGGTGTTCGCCGAGGTCGCGCTGCCGGAGGCCATGGCGGACGAGGCCGGACGGTACGGCCTGCATCCGGCATTGCTGGACGCGGCGCTGCACACGGTCGGACTGGTCTCACCGGCCGAGGAGGCCGGTGCGGCGCGGCTGCCGTTCTCCTGGGCCGGGGTGAGCCTGCACGCGACCGGCGCCACCGAGCTGCGGGTACGGCTGAATCCCGTGGGCACCGACGTCTTCTCGCTGACGCTCACAGACCCCTCGGGCGAGACGGTCGCCACCGTGGACGCGCTGACCGCACGGCCGGTGAGCGGCGAGCAGCTCGACGCCGCCCGTGGTACGGGCCACGACGGGTCGCTGTTCCGAGTGGAGTGGACGGCTCTGCCCATGGCACCGTCGGGCGCCGTGGAGGGCGCCTGGGCCGTGCTGGACGACCCCACCGACCCCACCGCCCCCACCGGCCTGGCAACGCTGCTGGGCGGCGAGGGTGACGAGGGCGTCGCGGTGCCGTCGTACCGGGACCTCGCCGAACTGGCGGCGGTGGACGGGCGAGTACCGGATGTGGTCGTGGCGGCCGTGCCCGACCGCTCGGGCGCGCTGTCCGGCGGAGCGGGCGGCGACGGCCTCACCGAGCCGGTGCACCAGACTGCTCGATGGACGCTGGAGCTGGTGCGGGAGTGGCTGTCGCGGGAGCGGTTCGCCAGCTCCCGTCTGGTCCTGGTCACCCGTGGCGCGGTGGCCGTCGAGGCGGGCGAGGACGTGCCCGACCCTGCCGCTGCCGCCGCGTGGGGACTGGTGCGTTCGGCGCAGTCCGAGCAGCCGGAGCGGTTCTTCCTGGCCGACCTCGACGCGGCCCCGGCCTCCGGTACGGCGACAGCGCTGGCGGCGGTGCTCGCCGCCGGTGAGCCGCAGGTCGCGGTGCGGTCCGGTGTCGTACGCGTGCCACGGCTCACCCGAGAGGTCTCCTCGGCCCCGGCCACCACACCGGTGTGGGACGCCGAGGGCACGGTGCTCGTCACCGGGGGTACGGGCGCGCTCGGCGCCCTGGTGGCCCGGCATCTCGTGGCCGAACACGGCGTACGGCACCTGCTGCTGACCAGCCGCCGGGGGCTGGCGGCGCCAGGCGCCGCCGAGCTGCGCGACGAGCTGACCGGGCGGGGCGCACGGGTGACCGTGGCCGCCTGCGACGTCGCCGACCGGGACGCGCTCGCGACGACCCTGGCGGAGGTGGCGGCGGAGCATCCGCTGCGCGCCGTGGTGCACACAGCCGGTGTCCTCGACGACGGCGTGCTGGAGGCGCTGACGCCGGAGCGCGTCTCACGCGTCCTGCGCGCGAAGGCCGACGGCGCGTGGCATCTGCACACGCTGACCCGGCACCTCGACCTGTCCGCGTTCGTGCTGTTCTCCTCCGCCGCAGGAGTGCTCGGCGGCCCCGGACAGGCCAACTACGCCGCCGCGAACGCCTTCCTGGACGCGCTGGCCGCGCACCGCCACGCCGCCGGGCTGCCCGCCCGGTCCCTGGCCTGGGGCCTGTGGGAGCAGCCGGACGGTATGGCGGGAACGCTCGGCGCCGAGGACCTGGAGCGGCTGCGGCGCTCGGGGCTGAACCCGTTGTCCGCCGAGCAGGGCATGGCCCTGTTCGACGCCGCGTGCCAGACCGGTGAGCCCGTCCTCGTACCGCTGCTCCTGGACACCTCCGCGCTGCCCGCGGAACCGGCCGCGGCGGTCCCCGCGCCGCTGCGCGGCCTGGTCCGCAGGCCGGTCAGGAGGCGGGCGGGAACCGGCGGTGGCGCGCTCTCCCCGCAGGCACGGCTGCGTGCCCTGGCGGAGGCCGACCGCACCCGTACGCTGCTGGAGCTGGTCCGTACCGAGGTCGCGGCCGTGCTCGGCCACGCCTCCGGGGAACAGGTCGACGCCTCGCGGGCCTTCGGCGAGCTGGGTTTCGACTCGCTGACCGCCGTGGAACTCCGCAACCGCCTCAACACGGCCACGGGCCTCCAGCTGCCCGCGACCCTGATCTTCGACCACCCGACCCCGGCCGCGCTCGCCGACCGCCTCCGGGCCGAGCTGCTGGGCGAGGACGACGCGCAGGACACCTCGGCGACGACGGTGGCCGGGGCCGACGAGCCGATCGCGATCGTCGGCATGGCCTGCCGCTACCCCGGCGGCGTCCTGTCACCGGAAGACCTGTGGCGGCTGGTGGCCGCTGGCGGTGACGGCATCGGTGGGTTCCCCACGGACCGGGGCTGGGACCTGGAGAACCTGTACGACCCCAGCCCGGACAATCCCGGTACCTCGTATGCGCGCGACGGCGGCTTCCTTTACGACGCGGCCCTGTTCGACCCCGGCTTCTTCGGCATCGTCCCCAGCGAGGCGCTGGCGATGGACCCGCAGCACCGGCTGCTCCTGGAGACTTCCTGGGAGGCGTTCGAGCGGGCGGGCATCGACCCCGGCACCCTCAAGGGCAGCCGTACCGGTGTCTTCGCCGGAATCATGTACCA
Source organism: Streptomyces sp. NPDC001700 (assembly GCF_053596435.1). NCBI lineage: Bacteria > Bacillati > Actinomycetota > Actinomycetes > Kitasatosporales > Streptomycetaceae > Streptomyces > Streptomyces sp. NPDC001700. The sequence continues at coordinate 87,411 of NZ_JBSFGE010000022.1, read as the reverse complement.
GGACTACGCCTCCCAGACCGGCACCGTCCCCGAGGGCGTCGACGGCTACCTGGGCTCGGGCAACGCGGGCAGCATCGCTTCGGGGCGTGTCGCCTACTCCTTCGGGCTGGAAGGCGCGGCCATGACCGTGGACACCGCCTGCTCGTCCTCGCTGGTCGCCCTGCACCTCGCCGCGCAGGCCCTCCGACAGGGGGAGTGCACGCTCGCGCTGGCCGGTGGCGTCTCCGTGATGTCCACGCCGAACACCTTCGTGGAGTTCTCGCGCCAGCGCGGGCTCGCCGCCGACGGCCGTTGCAAGTCCTTCGCGGACGCGGCGGACGGCACTGCCTGGGGCGAGGGCGCGGGCATGCTGCTGCTGGAGCGGCTGTCGGATGCCCGTCGCAACGGTCACCGGGTGTTGGCGGTGGTGCGAGGGAGTGCCGTGAACCAGGATGGCGCGTCGAATGGGTTGACGGCGCCGAATGGTCCGTCGCAGCAGCGGGTGATCCGTCAGGCGCTCGCCAGCGCCGGGCTCACCTCGGCCGAGGTGGACGCGGTGGAGGCGCACGGTACGGGGACCCGGCTGGGTGACCCGATCGAGGCGCAGGCGCTCCTCGCCACCTACGGGCAGGAACGCGAACAGCCCCTGTGGCTGGGTTCGGTGAAGTCGAATCTCGGGCATACGCAGGCGGCCGCGGGTGTGGCCGGTGTGATCAAGATGGTGATGGCGATGCGGCACGGTGTGCTGCCGCGGACCCTGCACGTGGATCAGCCCTCACAGCAGGTGGACTGGTCTGCGGGTGAGGTGGAGCTGCTGGCCGAGGCGCGGGAGTGGCCGGTGACCGGGCACGCGCGGCGGGCCGGGGTGTCCTCCTTCGGGCTCAGCGGCACCAACGCGCACGTGGTCCTGGAACAGGTCCCGCAGGACGAACCGGTCGACTCGGCGGAGACGGTGAACGTCGACTCCCCGGTCGTGCCCTGCGTGCTGTCCGGACGCACGGATGCGGCCCTGCGGGCCCAGGCCCGGCGCCTGGCCGAGCATGTGCGTTCCCGCCCGGAGGCGGCACCGGCCGACATCGCCCTGTCGCTGGCCACGACGCGGGCGGCGCTGGAACACCGGGCGGCCGTCGTCTCCGGGGACCGGGACGAACTCCTCGCTGGGCTGGCCGCGTTGGCCGAGGGCGCGCCGGGGCTCGTACGTGGCTCGGCCGGTGAGGCTGGTCGGGTCGGGTTCCTGTTCACGGGGCAGGGGGCGCAGCGGGTCGGGATGGGCCGGGAGCTGTATGCGGCGTTCCCAGTGTTCGCGGAGGCGTTCGACGCGGTGTGTGCGCGGTCGGACGCGGAGTTGAACCGGTCGTTGCGGGAGGTCGTCTTCGAGGACGCGGCCGCGCTCGATCAGACGGTTTACACGCAGGCGGGTTTGTTCGCTGTGGAAGTGGCGTTGTTCCGGCTTCTGGAGTCCTGGGGTGTGACGCCGGATGTCCTGTTGGGGCATTCGATCGGTGAGTTGGCTGCCGCGTATGTGGCGGGGGTGTGGTCGCTGGAGGACGCGTGCACGTTGGTGGCGGCGCGTGGTCGTTTGATGCAGGCGCTGCCCTCCGGGGGCGCGATGGTAGCGGTGCAGGCGAGCGAGGCCGAGGTCGCCGAGGCGCTGACCGGCCTGGACACGGTATCGATCGCCGCCGTCAACGGGCCCACCTCCGTGGTGATGTCCGGCGACGAGGACGTCGTACGTGAGATGGCCGAGCGGTTCGCCGAGCAGGGGCGCAAGACCAAGCGTCTGACGGTCTCGCACGCCTTCCATTCCCCGCGTATGGAGCCGATGCTGGCGGAGTTCCGTCAGGTGGCCGAGAAGCTGTCCTACGATGCGCCGCGCATCCCTCTTGTCTCGAACTTGACCGGTGGGATGGCCACCGCCGAGGAGTTGTGTTCTCCGGAGTACTGGGTGCGGCATGTCCGTGAGGCGGTCCGTTTCGCGGACGGGCTCAGGTCCCTGGACGAGCTGGGCGTACGGACCCTGATCGAGCTGGGCCCGGACGGCGTCCTGTCCGCGATGGGCCGGGAGAGCACCGACGCCGCTTTCGTGCCCGCCCTGCGCAAGGACCGCCCGGAGACGCAGGCCCTGACATCCGCTGTCGCCCAGGCGTATGTCCGTGGAGTTCCCGTCGACTGGGCGGCGTTCTTCGCCGGGCGCGGCGCCAGGGCGGTCGAGCTGCCCACCTACGCCTTCCAGCGCGAACGCTACTGGCTTGGCCGTGGCCGACCCGCGCCGGACGTGGAACTTGCCGGTCTGGGCACAGCGGACCATCCGCTGCTGGGTGCGGCGGTGGAACTGCCGGACACAGGCCAGCTGTTGTTCACCGGCCGACTGTCGCTTGAGACGCATCCGTGGCTCGCGGAACACGCAGTGATGGGCTCAGTGCTGCTGCCGGGCACGGCGTTCGTGGAGCTGGCCGTACGGGCGGCCGACGCCTGCGGTTGTGACGAGGTCGCGGAACTGACCCTCCAAGCGCCGCTGATCCTGCCGGAGCGGGGCGGCGTACGGTTCCAGCTGCTGGTGAGCGGGCCGGGCGAGGACGGACGGCGCGAGTTCAGCGTCCACGCGACGCCGGAGCGGGCGACGGACGAGCAGGTGTGGACCCGGCACGCGACCGGCGTGCTGGTTCCCGTCACCGGCAGCGCGGTCCCGCCCGCCGAGCTGCGCGTATGGCCTCCGGCGGGGGCGACGCCGCTGGCGGCCGACACCTTCTACGACCGTGCCGCGCGAGCCGGGTTCGGATACGGTCCGGCGTTCCAGGGGCTGCGGGCCGCCTGGCGGCTGGGCGACCAGTTGTTCGCGGAGATCGAGTCGGCGGACGATGCCACGGCAGGTGCCGAGGCGTTCGCGTTGCATCCGGCCCTGCTGGACGCGGCCCTGCACACGCTCGGGCTGACTGCGGACGGCGCGGACGGCGCGGACGACGCAGATGGCGTGGACCGCGCGCGGCTGCCGTACGCCTGGTCCGGGATCCGGCTGCATTCCGCTGGCGCCAGCGCCCTGAGGGTGCGGCTGTCGGTCGCGGAGAACGACGTGCTGGCACTGGACGTCGCCGACCGCAACGGGCTTCCGGTGGCGAGCGTGGCGTCGCTGACGCTGCGCCCGGTGACCGGGGAACAGCTCAGGGCGGCCCGCGGCGGCCACCGGGACGCGCTGTTCCGGCTCGACTGGACCGTGGCGGCCCCCGTGAGCACCGTACGACCGGCCGCGTGCGCCGTGGTGGGCCCGGACAGCCTGGGACTCGCCGACGGGCTGCGAGCGGGCGGTGTCGCCGTGTCCGCCCACCCGGAGAGCCTGCGGGACGCCCTCGAGGAAGGGGCCGAGCTGGTGTTCTTCGACAGCTCGGGCCCGGGGAGCGAGGGGCAGGACACCCCGGGCGCGGTCGCCGCGGCCACCAGCAGCGCGCTGGCCGTCGTACAGCGATGGCTGGCCGAAGAGCGCACGACCGGGGCGCGGCTGGTGCTGGTGACGCGGGGCGCGGTGGGCACGGGGGTGCCGGGCGAGGGGGCGCCGGACCCGGTGCAGGCGGCGGTCTGGGGGCTGGTGCGCTCCGCGCAGTCGGAGCATCCGGACCGGTTCGTGCTGCTGGACATCGATGAGGACGAGGCTTCCCGGCGGCAGTTGACGGCCTGTGCCGTCAGCGGTGAGCCGCAGGTCGCACTGCGTGCCGGGACCGCGTATGTGCCGAGGCTGGAGCGTATGACCGGCGCGGAGCCGGGCGGTCGGGGCTGGGACGGAGCCGGAACCGTGCTGATCACTGGCGGGACCGGGGCGCTGGGGAAGCTGGTGGCCCGGCATCTGGTGGCCGAACACGGCGTCCGCAGCCTGCTGTTGGCCAGTCGGCGGGGCGAGGCCGCGCCCGGTGCGGCGGAGCTGGTGACCGAACTCGCCGCCGCCGGTGCGTCGGTGCGGATTGCCGCGGCGGACACCGCGGACCGGGACGCCCTCGCACGCCTTCTCGCGGAGATCCCCGCCGAGCGTCCGCTGACCGCCGTAGTGCACACCGCTGGCGTGCTGGACGACGGCGTGGTGGCCTCGCTGACACCGGACCGGCTGGCCGAAGTGTCGCGGCCCAAGGCGGACGCGGCGTGGCATCTGCACGAGCTGACCCGTGACCTGGACCTGTCGGCGTTCGTCCTGTTCTCCTCCTCCGCCGGGGTCTTCGGCGGCGCGGGCCAGGCCGGATACGCCGCGGCCAACTCCTTCCTGGACGCGCTCGCCCACCACCGGCGCCACCAGGGCCTGCCCGCGACCTCGCTGGCCTGGGGACTGTGGGAGCAGGACGACACCGGCATGGCCGGTGGCCTCGACGAGGCGGACCTCGCGCGGGTCCAACGGCTGGGCATGTCCCCGCTGTCCCCGGCGGAGGGCCTGGCCCTGTTCGACCTCGCGCACGCCGCCGACGAGCCCGTGCCCGTACCGGCCCGGCTGGACCTGACCGGAATGCGGAACCAGGCTGCCCGGGGCGGCGCCGTACCAGCCCTGCTGCGGGGCCTGCTGCCCGCGCCCGCCCGCCCGGCCACGCACGACGGTCCGGCGGCACCGAGTGGACTTGTCGAGCAGCTGGCCGGGCTGTCGGAGAGTGAGCAGGAGCGCGCCGTGCTCCAGTGGGTGCGCGAGGAGACCGAGACGGTCCTCGGTCACCGCGCCCCCGGCGTCTTCGACCCCGAACGCGGATTCATGGAGTCCGGCTTCGACTCGCTGACCGCCGTGGAACTGCGCACCCGGCTCGCCTCGCTCACCGGGCTCCACCTGCCCGCCACGCTGCTCTTCGACTATCCGGCACCGCTCGAACTGGCCCGCCACCTGCGGGCCCTGCTCGCGCCGGCCCCGGCCGCCGCGCCGTCGGTCGACGCGGAACTCGACCACATCGAAGCGGCCCTCGCCGGGCTCGCCGACGACCAGGACCAGCGCGCCCGGGTCGCGCTGCGGCTGGAGAGCCTGCTGGCCAAGTTGGGCGGCGGCCGTAGCGACGCGCATCCGGACCCCGGACCGGCGGCCGGTGCCGTCAGCCTGGCCGACCGGCTCGCATCGTCGACCGACGACGAACTCTTCGACTTGGTCGACAAAGACCTCGGCCTCTCATGAGTCGCCAGGTGAACGAAACCCCACGCTTTCCGCACGCCATGAGGAGCCAACGTCAAGTGGAGAATGAGCAGAAGCTTCGGGACTACCTCAAGCGAGCCATCGCCGAGCTGCACGAGACGCGGCAGCGGCTGCGCGAGGCCGAGTCCCACGAGCCGGAGCTCATCGCGATCGTGGGAATGAGCTGCCGGTACCCCGGAGGCGTGCGGTCTCCGGAGGACCTGTGGCGTCTCGTCGACTCCGGCACGGACGCCGTCTCCGGCTTCCCGGACGACCGTGGCTGGGACCTGGACGGACTGTTCGACCCCGACCCGGACCACCCCGGCACCTCCTACGTCCGCGAGGCCGGCTTCCTGCACGACGCCGCCCGCTTCGACGCCGCGTTCTTCGGCATCTCGCCGCGCGAGGCGGTGGCCATGGACCCGCAGCAGCGGCTGCTGCTGGAAAGTTCCTGGGAGGCGTTCGAACACGCCGGCATCGACCCGAAGACCATGCGCGGCAGCCGCACCGGCATCTTCGCGGGCGTCATGTACCACGACTACCTCGCCCGGCTGCACGACGTTCCCGAGGAGTTCGAGGGCTACCTCAGCCAGGGCAGCGCGGGCAGCATCGCCTCCGGCCGCGTCGCCTACACGCTCGGCCTGGAAGGGCCGGCCGTCACCGTCGACACCGCCTGCTCCTCGTCGCTGGTGGCCCTGCACCTGGCCGCCCAGGCGCTGCGCGAGGGCGAATGCTCCCTCGCCCTGGCCAGCGGCGTCACCGTGATGTCCTCACCGGCCACCTTCCTGGAGTTCTCCCGGCAGCGCGGACTGGCGCCCGACGGACGGTGCAAACCGTTCGCCGCCGCCGCCGACGGCACCGGCTGGGGCGAGGGCGTCGGCATGCTCCTGCTGGAGCGGCTCTCCGACGCCCGGCGCAACGGACACCCGGTGCTCGCCGTCGTGCGCGGCAGCGCCGTCAACCAGGACGGCGCCAGCAGCAGGCTCACCGCACCCAACGGGCCCGCCCAGCAGCGGGCCATCCAGCAGGCGCTGAGCAACGCCCGGCTGACCCCCGCCGACGTGGACGCCGTCGAGGCGCACGGCACCGGAACGACGCTGGGCGACCCGATCGAAGCGCAGGCCCTGCTCGCCACCTACGGCGGGCAGCGGCGGGACGGGCAGCCGCTGTGGCTGGGCTCCGTCAAGTCCAACATCGGGCACACCCAGGCGGCCGCCGGTGTCGCCGGGGTCATCAAGATGGTGCTGGCGATGCGGCACGGCGTGCTGCCGCGCACCCTGCACGTGGACGAACCCACCCCCCAGGTGGACTGGACGGCCGGGGCCGTCGAACTCCTCACCGAGAACACGCCCTGGCCTCGCACCGGCGCCCCGCGCCGTGCCGCCGTGTCCTCCTTCGGAGTGAGCGGCACCAACGCCCATGTGATCCTGGAGCAGCCGGAGCCCGCCGAGCACGCCGCTCCCGAGCACGCCGCTCCCGAGCACGCCGCTCCCGAGCACGCCGCTCCCGAACACGCCGCTCCCGATCACACCGCTCCCGAGGGCTCCGCTCCCGAGGGTGACTCAGACGGCGCGCTGCCCTGGGTCCTGTCCGCCCGCACCCCGGCTGCCCTGTCCGAGCAGGCCACCCGGCTCGCGGCACATCTACGGGACCACCCCGCGCTGCGCCCGGCCGACATCGGCCACTCCCTCGCCACCACCCGTGCCCTCTTCGAGCATCGAGCCGTCGTCGTCGGCAGCGACCGCGAACGGCTGCTCGCCGGACTCGACAGCCTCGCCGCGGGCACCGAGCCGGCCGGGGTGGTGCGCGGTGCGGCCACCGGCGGCGCCGACGACATCGTCTTCGTCTTCCCCGGACAGGGTTCCCAATGGGCCGGTATGGCCATCGAACTGCTCGACACCTCCGAGGTGTTCGCGGCACGGATGCGCGAGTGCGCGGCCGCCCTGGAACCCTTCACCGACTGGTCGCCGCTCGACGTCGTGCGCGACGTGCCCGGCGCACCGTCCCTGGACCGGGTCGACGTGGTCCAGCCGGTGCTGTTCGCGGTGATGGTGTCCCTGGCCGCCCTCTGGGAGGCCCACTGGGTCAAGCCCACCGCGGTGGTCGGCCACTCCCAGGGCGAGATCGCCGCCGCCGTGGTGGCCGGTGCGCTCACCCTGGAGGACGCCGCCCGGGTGGTCACCCTGCGCAGCCAGGCTCTGACCGAACTCTCCGGCAAGGGCGGCATGGTGTCCGTGGCGCTGCCCGTCGCCGAACTGGAACAGCGGCTCACCCGCTGGGCGGACCGGCTGTCCGTCGCCGCGATCAACGGCCCCGCCTCCGTCGTCGTCTCCGGCGACACCCAGGCCCTTGACGAACTGCTCGCCGAGTGCGCGGCCCAGGAGATCCGGGCCCGCCGTGTCTCCGTCGACTACGCCTCCCACTCCGCCCACGTGGAGGCCATCGAGGAGCGGCTGCTCGCGGCCCTGGCGCCGATCGCGCCGCGCACCGCCGAGGTGACGCTGTGCTCCACGGTGACCGGCGAACCCATCGACACCGCCGCACTCGACGCCGCCTACTGGTACCGCAACCTGCGCCGCACGGTCCGCTTCGAGGAAGCGGTACGCACCCTGTCGCAGCGCCGCCGCGCCGTGTTCATCGAGGTGAGCCCGCACCCCGTGCTGACCATGGGGATGCAGGAAGTGCTGTCCGGCATCGACGGCGCGGCCTTCGCTCTGGGCACCCTGCGCCGAGGCGAGGGCGGCCTCGAACGCTTCCTCGTCTCCCTCGCGGAGGCCCACACTCAGGGCGTCGGCGTCGACTGGCGGCCGGTGTTCGCCGGCCGTGACCCGCGGCGAGTGGAACTGCCCACCTACGCCTTCCAGCGGGAGCACTTCTGGCTCCGGGGGTCCGGCCGTCCGGGCGACACCGCCGGTCTCGGTCTCGGCTCGGCCGACCACCCGCTGCTGGGCGCGGCGGTCACCCTGGCCGACGGCAACGGCTTCCTGCTGACCGGGCGGCTGTCGCTGTCCACCCACCCCTGGCTCGCCCACCACGCCGTCGCGGGCGCGGTCCTGCTGCCCGGTACCGCCTTCGTGGAACTGGCGGTCAACGCGGGCGACCAGGTCGGCTGCGGCCGGGTGGCGGAACTGACGCTGCACGCCCCGCTGCCGCTCGCCGAATCCGCCCCGGTCGACCTCCAGCTGCTGGTCGGCGCACCCGACGCGGACGGACACCGACGGCTGAGCGTGCACGCCCGTCGCGCGGGCGCCGCCACCGACGAGCCGTGGACCCTGCACGCGGACGGCGTCCTCGCCGACAGCGCGGCACCGGTCCAAGACGGCCCGGCCACCTGGCCCCCGGCGGGCGCACGACCGATACCCCTCGAAGACCTGTACCCGCGCCTGGCAGACACCGGCCTGGAGTACGGCCCGCTCTTCCAGGGGCTGCGCGCTCTCTGGCGGGACGGCGACGGCCTGGCCGCCGACGTGGCACTGCCCGAGCACACCGAGGCCGACGCCGAGCGCTACGGGCTGCACCCCGCACTCCTGGACGCCGCCCTGCACGCCATCGGCGCCGCCGGCCTCCTGACGGACCACGACGACCCCGCCGCCGCCGGGGTGCGGCTGCCGTTCTCCTGGACGGGTGTGAGCCTGCACACCGGCGGGGCGTCGGCGCTGCGGGTACGGCTGACCCGGATCGGCGCGGACACCGTCTCGCTCACGGCCAGCGATCTCACCGGCGCGCCCGTGGCCACGGTGGAGTCGCTGACGCTGCGCCCGGTGGCCCCGGAGACGCTGGGCGCCGCCCACGACCCGCTGCGGGGCTCCATGTTCCGCGTGGAGTGGGCACCGGCCCGGCCTCCGTCGAACGAGCGGGAGGCCGCCTCGTACGCGGTGCTGGACGACCGCTTCGGGCTGACGGAGCAACTGGGCGTCCCCGTACGGTCCTACGACGGTACGGGCGCCGCCGACCCCGCTCCGGATGTGGTGCTGGCGCCGGTGCCGGACTGCGGCACGGGTGCCGAAGCCGTCCACCGGGCCGCGCAGTGGGCCCTCGCCCTGCTGCGGTCCTGGACCGAGGACGCGCGTACGGCGGCGTCGCGGCTGGTCATCGTGACCCGTGGCGCGGTGAACGCCGGACCCGGGGACACCGTGCCGGATGCGGCGGCCGCCGCCGTGTGGGGCCTGGCGCGCTCCGCGCAGGCCGAGCACCCGGACCGGTTCGTCCTGCTGGACCTCGACGAGCACGCCGCGTCGCCCGGCGCGGTCCCGGCCGCGATCGCCACCGGTGAGCCGCAGCTCGCCGTACGCACCGGCACCGCCTTCGCCGCCCGCCTCACCCGCGCCACCGCACCGGCAGCCCCCACCACCCGCCCCGCCTTCCCCGCCGACGGCACCGTCCTCATCACCGGCGGCACCGGCGCACTCGGCAAGTTGGTGGCCCGGCACCTGGTGGCCGAGCACGGCGTACGCGGACTGCTGCTGACGAGCCGGCGGGGCGAGGCCGCGCCGGGGGCGGCGGAACTGATGGCCGAACTGACCGCGCTGGGCGCCTCCGTGCAGGTCGCCGCCGTGGACGTGGCGGACCGGGAGGCGCTGGCCGAGGTGCTGGCCGGGATACCGGCCGAGCGACCGCTGACCGGCGTGGTGCACGCCGCGGGCGTCCTCGACGACGGCGTCCTGTCCTCCCTCACCCCCGAGCGGCTGACCGGCGTCCTGCGTCCCAAGACGGACGGGGCCTGGCATCTGCACGAGCTGACCCGCGACCTGGACCTGTCGGCGTTCGTGCTGTTCTCCTCCGCCGCAGGCCTGCTGGGCGCCGCCGGTCAGGCGGGCTACGCCGCCGCGAACAGCGCCCTGGACGCGCTCGCCGAGCACCGCCGGGCGGCCGGACTTCCGGCCCGGTCGCTGGCCTGGGGCCTGTGGGACGAAGACGGCTCCGACATGGCCGGCCGCCTCGACGACGCCGACCTCGCCCGCATCCGGCGCCGGGGCATGGCCCCGCTCACCGCCGCTGAGGGCATGGCGCTGTTCGATATGGCCGGCGCGTGGGGCGACCCCGTCCTCGCGCCGATGCACCTGGACCCGGCCCGCCTGCCCGCCGCCGGGGAACCGCCGCATCTGCTGCGCGCACTGCTGCCCCGTCCGGTCCGCCCCCTCTCGGCCCGCGCCGCCCAGCCGGACGGCACCTTGCCGGAGGCCGTCCGGCGGCTGGCCGGACTGTCCCCGGCCGAACGCGCACGCGCCCTGGAGGACGTGGTCCACACCCATGTGGCGGCGGTCCTCGGCCATGTCTCTCCGGCGGCCATCGAGCCCGACCAGGCGTTCAAGGACCTCGGCTTCGACTCGCTGACCGCGGTGGAACTCCGCAACCGGCTCAGCACCGCCACCGGCCTGCGGCTGCCTCCCACGCTGGCCTTCGACCACCCCAGCCCGCGCGGCCTGGCACGGCACCTGGACGCCGAACTGCTCGGCGCCGCCGAGGAGACCACCGGGCCGGTGGCCGTGACGGGCTCCGGCGAGCCGATCGCCATCGTGGCCATGGCCTGCCGTTTCCCCGGCGGCGTGCGGTCCCCGGAGGACCTGTGGCAGCTGGTCGCCAGCGGCGCGGAGGGCACCGGCGAATTCCCAGCCGACCGCGGCTGGGACCTGGAGCGGCTCCTGCGCGACGCCGACCCCGACACGCCCGGCACCTCTTCCACCTCCGGTGGCGGATTCCTCTACGACGCCGGGGACTTCGACTCCGCGCTGTTCGGCATCTCGCCGCGCGAGGCGGGCATCATGGACCCGCAGCAGCGGCTCCTCCTGGAAACCGCCTGGGAGACCTTCGAACGCGCCGGCATCGACACGGCCACCCTGAAGGGCAGCCGGACCGGCGTCTTCGCCGGCGCCATGCACCAGGGCTACGACACGCAGATCGCCGCCGCCGTCGACGGCGACGAGGGCTATCTCGGCACCGGCAACTCGATCAGCGTGGCCTCCGGCCGGGTCGCCTACACCTTCGGTCTTGAGGGCCCGGCGGTGACCGTCGACACGGCCTGTTCGTCCTCGCTGGTGGCGTTGCATCTGGCCGCCCAGGCGCTGCGGCAGGGCGAGTGCGAACTGGCGCTGGCCGGCGGTGTCACCGTGATGGCCACGCCCTCCACCTTCGTGGAGTTCTCCCGGCAGCGCGGCCTCGCCCCCGACGGACGCGTCAAGGCGTTCGCGGACGGCGCCGACGGCACCGGCCTCGCGGAGGGCGTGGGCCTGCTGCTCGTGGAGCGGCTGTCCGACGCCCGGCGCAACGGCCACCAGGTGCTGGCCATCGTCAAGGGCAGCGCCGTCAACCAGGACGGCGCGTCCAACGGGCTGACCGCGCCCAACGGCCCCGCGCAGCAGCGCGTCATCCGCCAAGCCCTGAGCAGCGCACGCCTGACGTCGGCCGACGTGGACGCGGTGGAGGCGCACGGCACCGGCACCACTCTCGGCGACCCCATCGAGGCGCAGGCCCTGCTCGCGGCGTACGGCCAGGACCGGCCGGAGGACCGGCCGTTGTGGCTGGGAACCGTCAAGTCCAACATCGGGCACACCCAGGCCGCCGCCGGTGTCGCCGGGGTCATCAAGATGGTGCTGGCGATGCGGCACGGCGTGCTGCCGCCCACTCTGCACGTGGACGAGCCGACGCGGCAGGTGGACTGGTCCGCCGGGGCCGTGGAGATCCTGACCGAGGCCCGGGAATGGCCGGCCCTCGACCGGCCGCGCCGCACGGGCGTCTCCTCCTTCGGTATCAGCGGCACCAACGCCCACCTGGTCCTGGAGCAGGCCCCCGACGACCCGGCCTCCGCGCCCGCCGTCGCCGCGGACGCGGACGGCCCGGCGGCGCCGCTGCCGTGGCTGCTCTCGGCCCGTACCGAGACGGCGCTCGGCGCCCAGGCACAGAAGCTCCACGCCCATCTGCGGACCCACCCCGACGCCCGCCCCGCCGACATCGGCCTGTCCCTGGCGGTGACGCGCACGGCCCTGGAGCACCGGGCGGCGATCGTCGGCGACGACCGCGACGACCTGATCGCCGGGCTCGCCGCGCTGGCCGCCGGACGCACCGGGCCCGGCCTGCTGCGGGGCGTGGCGGGCGGTCGCGGCCGGGTGGGCTTCCTGTTCACCGGGCAGGGAGCCCAGCGCGTCGGAACGGGGCGTGAACTGTACGCCGTCTTCCCGGTGTTCGCGCAGGCCCTCGACGCGGTGTGCGCGCGCTTCGAGGGGCTGCTGGAGCGTCCGCTGAAGGAGGTCCTGTTCGCCGACGCGACCGCCCTCGACCAGACCTACTACACCCAGGCGGCCCTGTTCGCGCTGGAAGTCGCCCTGTACCGGCTGCTGGAGTCCTGGGGCGTCACCCCGGACCGGCTGGTGGGCCACTCCATCGGCGAACTGTCCGCCGCCCACGTGGCGGGTGTGCTGTCCCTGGACGACGCCTGCGCGCTGGTCGCCGCCCGCGGCCGCCTGATGCAGGCGCTGCCCGCCGGCGGTGCGATGGTCGCCGTCCAGGCCACCGAGGACGAGGTCGCCGCCGCGCTGGCCGGGCGGACCGACCGGGCGTCGGTCGCCGCCGTCAACGGTCCGGCCGCCACGGTCGTCTCGGGCGACGAGGACGTCGTCCTGGAGATCGCCGCCGATCTCGCCCGGCAGGGCCGCAAGACCCGGCGGCTGGCGGTGTCGCACGCCTTCCACTCCCCGCGCATGGAACCCATGCTGGCCGAGTACCGCGAGGTCGCGGCGGGCCTGACGTTCCACCCGCCGAGGATCGGGCTGATGTCCGCCGTGACGGGCGAGCCCGCCACGGCCGAGGACCTGTGCTCGCCCGACTACTGGGTACGCCAGGTGCGCAGGCCGGTCCGATTCGCCGACACGGTCCGCGCCCTGGCCGGGCAGGGCGTCACCACCCTGATCGAGCTGGGCCCCGACGGCGTGCTGTCCGCCATGGCGCGGGAGACGCTGGACGAGGACGCCCCGGCCGACCGCCCCGAGACCGTGACCCTGCCCCTCCTGCGGGAGGGCCGCCCAGAGGCCCACACCCTGGTCGCCGCGCTGTCCGGCGCGCACACCCGGGGCGTGCCCGTGGACTGGGCCCGCTTCTTCACCGGCCGGGACGCACGAGAGGTGGTACTGCCCACCTACGCCTTCCAGCACGAACGGTACTGGCCGCAGGCCCCGGCGCCCTCCACCCCGGAGCCCGCCGCGGACCCGGCGGACGCCGCGTTCTGGGACGCCGTCGAGCGCACCGACGTGACGGCGGTGGCCGACGCCCTCGAGGTCGGCGAGGACCGGCGGACCTCGCTCAGCGACGTGCTGCCCGCCCTGTCCTCCTGGCGGCAGCGCCACCGTGCGCGCTCCACCGCGGACTCCTGGCGCTACCGCGTCACCTGGCGGCCCACCACCCACCCCGCCGCCCCGCCGCTCACCGGACGCTGGCTGGCGATCGTCCCCGAGACCCAGACCCAGACCCAGACCCAGACCCAGACCGACACCGAGACCGTGCCCGCGCGGCAGTGGGCCACCGCCGCCACGGACGCCCTGCGCGCTCACGGCGCTCGCGTGGACGTCGTCGAGGCGGGCGCGGGCGGCCGTACCGAACTCGCCGGACGGCTGGCCGGCCACCGCGAGCCGGTCGACGGCGTGCTCTCGCTGCTCGCCGCCGACGACGAGCGCGGCGCTCTGCTCACCGTCGAACTGATCCAGGCACTGGGCGACGCGGGCGTGCCCGCACCCCTGTGGTGCCTGACGAGCGGCGCGGTCTCCGTGAACCGCTCCGATCGCCCCGCGCACCCGGCCCAGGCCCGGATCTGGGGCCTGGGCCGCGTCGCGGCGCTGGAGCACCCGGACCGCTGGGGCGGCCTCGTCGACCTTCCGGAACACCTCGACGAACGATCCGCCTCCCGCCTCACCGGCCTGCTCGCGGGCACCGGCGACGAGAGCGAACTGGCCGTGCGGGCCGCGGGCGTGTTCGTACGACGCCTGGTCCGCGAGCCCCGCCCGGCCGGGCCCGCGACGGCGCCACGCCTGTCCGGCACCGTCCTGGTCACCGGCGGCACCGGCGCGCTGGGCGCCCGGACCGCCCGCTGGCTGGCCCGCCACGGCGCCGAACACCTGCTCCTCATCGGCCGCCGAGGCCCGACGGCCGAGGGCGCGGCCGCACTCCGCGACGAACTGGCCGGACTCGGCACCGAGGCCACCATCGCGGCCTGCGACGTCGCCGCCCCCGACGAACTCGCCGAGGTCCTGGCGGCCATCCCGGCCGACCGGCCGCTGACCGCCGTCGTCCACGCGGCCGGCGTCCTCGACGACGGGGTCCTCGACGGGCTCACGCCCGACCGGTTCACCGCCGTACTGCGCGCCAAGGCCGACGGCGCCCGGAACCTGCACCGCCTGACCCGCGACATGGACCTGTCGGCGTTCGTGCTGTTCTCCTCCCTGGCCGGTGTCGTCGGCAGCGCTGGCCAGGCCAACTACGCGGCCGCCAACGCCTGTCTGGACGCTCTCGCCGAGCAGCGCCGGGCCGACGGACTGCCCGCCGTATCCATCGCCTGGGGCGCCTGGGCGGACGCCGGAATGGCCGAGTCCGAGGACACCGCCCACCACCTCGCCCGTGGCGGCGTGACCCCCATGGACCCCGAGGCCGCGCTCGCCGCCCTGGCCCGCTGCTGGCAGCAGGACACGGCCGGGAGCGTCGTCGCGGACATCGACTGGGACCGGTTCACGGCCCATCTGGCCCACCCCCGGCAGCACACGCTGCTGGCCGACCTCCCCGAGATGCGCCGGGATGGCGGGGCGACGGCCCGGACCCCGGCCGGAGGCACCGACGACCTCGTACGGCGGCTGATGGCCCTGCCCACCGACGAACGGCCGCGCCTCGTACGGGAACTGGTCCTCGACCAGGTGGCCGCCGTGCTCGGACACCGGGCCCAGGGCGCCGTACCGGCGCGCACCGCCTTCCGCGAGCTGGGCTTCGACTCGCTGAGCGCGCTCGAACTGCGCAACGCGCTGACCGCCGCCACCGGACTGCCCCTGCCCGCGACCCTGGTCTTCGACCACCCCACCCCGCGCGACCTGGCCGTCCACCTGACCGCCGAACTCCTCGGCGACGTGCGGACGGAAGAGACCGGGGCGGGCGCCCCGGGAGCGCACGACGAACCGCTGGCCATCGTGGCGATGAGCTGCCGGTTCCCCGGCGGCGCGAACTCGCCGGAGCAGCTGTGGGGCCTGCTGCGAGACGGCGCCGACGCGATCGGGGACTTCCCCGCCGACCGAGGCTGGGACCTGGCCAAGCTGTACGACCCGGACCCCGACCGGCCCGGGACCTCGTACGTCCGCGAAGGCGGATTCTTGCACGACGCGGCCGACTTCGACGCCGGGTTCTTCGGCATCAGTCCGCGTGAGGCCCTCGCCATGGACCCGCAGCAGCGGCTGCTGATGGAGACCTCCTGGGAGGTCTTCGAACGGGCGGGCATCGACCCCGACGCCCTCCACGGCAGCCGGACCGGCGTCTATGTCGGAACCAACGGCCAGGACTACGCCTCCCTGCTGCTGAACTCCGCCGAGGACCTGGCGGGATACCTCGCCACCGGCAACTCGGCCAGCGTGGTGTCCGGACGGCTCGCCTACACCTTCGGCTTCGAGGGCCCGGCGGTGACCGTCGATACCGCGTGCTCCTCCTCGCTGGTGGCGCTGCACCTGGCGGCCCAGGCCCTGCGTTCGGGGGAGTGCTCCCTGGCGCTGGCCGGCGGCGTCTCCGTGATGAGCACCCCCGGGGCCTTCATCGAGTTCTCCCGGCAGCGCGGTTTGGCTCCGGACGGCCGTTGCAAGGCCTTCGCGGACGCGGCGGACGGCACCGGCTGGGGCGAGGGCGTCGGTGTGCTCCTCGTGGAGCGGCTGTCCGACGCGGAGCGCCATGGGCATCCGGTGTTGGCCGTGCTGCGGGGGAGTGCGGTGAATCAGGATGGTGCGTCGAATGGGTTGACGGCGCCGAATGGTCCGTCGCAGCAGCGGGTGATCCGGCAGGCGCTGGCGAACGCCCGGCTGACGGCGGCCGAGGTGGATGCGGTGGAGGCGCACGGTACGGGGACGACGTTGGGTGACCCGATCGAAGCGCAGGCCCTCCTCGCCACCTACGGGCAGGACCGCGAACAGCCCCTGTGGCTGGGTTCGGTGAAGTCGAACATCGGGCACACGCAGGCGGCCGCCGGTGTGGCCGGTGTGATCAAGATGGTGATGGCGATGCTCCATGGTGAGCTGCCGCGTACGTTGCATGTCGATGAGCCGTCCGCGCATGTGGAGTGGTCGTCTGGCGGGGTGGCGCTGCTGAGGCAGAGTGTGCCGTGGCCCGAGGGCGAGCGGCCTCGCCGCGCGGGTGTCTCCTCCTTCGGTGTCAGTGGCACCAACGCCCACGTCATCGTCGAGCAGGCGCCCACAGGCCCCGAGCCCGCGGTGCCCGACCCCGACGTACGGCCCGACGGCACGGCCCTGCCGTGGCCCCTGTCGGCGAAGACCCCCGACGCGCTGCGCGAGCAGGCCGCCCGGCTGCGCGCCCACCTGGACGCCCACCCGGAGGCCGACCCCGCCGACATCGGGTACGCCCTGGCCACCTCCCGCGCCGCGTTCGCGCACCGGGCGGTGCTGCTCGCCGCCGACCGGGACGGCTTCCGCCGGGCCCTGACCGCCCTGGCCCAGGGCGACAGCGACCCCGCCGTCGTCGAGGGAACCGTCGCCGCCGAGGGCCGGACCGTGTTCGTGTTCCCCGGCCAGGGCTCCCAGTGGGCCCGCATGGCGACGGAACTCCTCGACGCCTCCCCGCTGTTCGAAGAGCGGTTCGCCGCCTGCGCCCGCGCCGTCGAGGCGTACGTCGACTGGTCGCCGTACGACGTGCTGCGCGGCGCGCCCGGCGCGCCCCCGCTGGAGCGGGTGGACGTCGTGCAGCCACTGCTGTTCGCCGTCATGGTCTCGCTGGCCGAGCTGTGGCGGGCCCATGGCGTACACCCCGCCGCGGTCGTCGGCCACTCCCAGGGCGAGATCGCCGCCGCCTGCGTCGCGGGCGCCCTGTCCCTGCCGGACGCGGCCCGGGTCGTGACGCTGCGCAGCAAGGCGCTCGGCGCGCTGACCGGCCGAGGCGGCATGGTCTCCGTCGCGCTGCCGCTGGACGAGCTGACCGCACGCCTGGAGCCATTCGGCGGCCGGGTGTCCATCGCCGCGGTCAACGGCCCCGGCTCGGTCGTCGTCTCCGGCGAACCGGACGCGCTGGACCGGCTGATGGCCGACTGCGCCGCCGAGGAGATCCGGGCCCGCCGGATACCCGTGGACTACGCCTCCCACTCCGCCCAGGTCGAGGCCATCCGCGAGGAACTGCTCGCCGAGCTGGCCCCGATCAGCCCGCGCTCCGGGGAGGTGCCCTTCCTGTCGACGGTCACCGGCGACTGGCTGGACACCGAACGGCTCGACGCCGAGTACTGGTACACCAACCTGCGGCAGCCGGTTCGCCTCGACGAGGCCACCAGGCGGCTCGTGGACGCGGACTTCGCCCTGTTCGTCGAGGCCAGCCCGCATCCCGTGCTGACGGTCGGACTCCAGGACAGCTTCGACGCGCTTGGCTGCGACGCCCGCGCGGTCGGCTCCCTGCGCCGGGACGAGGGCGGCACCGACCGTTTCCTGCGGTCGCTGGCCGAGGCCCAGGTGCAGGGCGCCACCCCGGACTGGGACGCGGTGTTCGCGGGGCGGCCCGGCCGGCGCGTCGACCTGCCGACCTACGCGTTCCGGCGTCGGCGCTACTGGCCGCAGGCCGCCCCGGCCACCTCGGGCGACGTGGCCGGGGTCGGTCTCGGCGCCACTGGCCACCCGCTGCTGGGCGCCGCCCTCGAACTGCCCGACTCCGACGGGCTGGTGTTCACCGGTCGGCTCTCCCTGGACACGCATCCCTGGCTGGCGGACCACCTGGTGCTGGGCTCCGTGCTGCTGCCCGGCACGGCGTTCGTGGAACTGGCGCTGCGCGCCGGCCGCCAGGCCGACTGCGAACTGGTGGAGGAACTCACCCTGGAGGCGCCACTGTTGGTGCCCGAGCAGGGCGCCGTCGTGCTGCGGCTGACCGTGGCCGCCCCGGACGAGTCCGGACGTCGGGCCCTGGCGCTGCACTCCCGGCCCGACGGAGCCGACCCCCACACCCCGTGGGCCCGGCACGCCGAAGGCACCCTGCTCACCACCGGTTCCGGGCCACGGCCCGGCACCGCGGGCGGCGTCTGGCCACCGGCCGGGGCCGAACCGGTGGCTCTCGACGGCTTCCACGAGCGACTGGCCGACACCGGCGTGGTCTACGGGTCCGCCTTCCAAGGCCTGCGCGCCGTCTGGCGAAGCACCCCCGCTGACACGTCCGACCCAGCGGCCCGCGCGGAGATCCACGCCGAGGTCGAACTGCCCGACGCCATCCGGCCCGACGGCTTCACCCTGCACCCCGTCCTGCTCGACGCGGCCCTCCAGGCAGCCGCCGCCGTCGCGCTCACCGGCGCCCCGGAGGGCGAGCTGCGGGCGAGCCGCCCGTTCTCCTGGCGCGGCATCCGCGTGCACACGCCCGGCACGACCGGCCCGCTGCGGGTCACCCTCGGCACGGACGGCCCCGACACCCTGTCGGTGCGCGTGGCGGACGCCGACGGAACCCCGGTGGCCGAGGTCGACGCGGTGATCTCCCGGCCCGTCTCCCAGGCCGAGCTTCCGGACGCCGCGACCGGCGACGCGCTCCTCCGGCTCGACTGGAAGGCACTACCCGCGCACCCGCGACCAGGCACGGGCCCGCACACCCTGGCCCTCCTCGGCGAGCCCGACGCCGCCCTGACCGACGCGCTCCGCACGACCGGCACGACCCTCGCCACCCACCCCGACCTGGCCGCCCTCACCGCGGCTCACGAGACCGGCACCCCGGTCCCCCCGGTCGTCGTCGCCGCGATCCCGGCCCACCCGGCCGGCGTCACGGACCGAGCCGAAGCGGCCCGTACGACCACCCGCCGGGCCCTGGAACTGCTGCAGACCTGGCTGGCCGACCCCCGCCTCGCCGACTCCCGGCTGGTGCTGCTGACCAGCGCGGCCGTCTCCACCGCCCCGGGCGACGACGTGCCCGGGCTGGTGGGAGCGCCCGTGTGGGGCCTGGCGCGCTCGGCGCAGTCGGAGCACCCCGACCGGTTCGTGCTGATCGACACCGACGGCCACCCGGACTCCCACCGGGCCCTCCCGCGCGCCCTCGCGGTCGCTCTCGACCCGGCCCAGGACGAGACCCAACTCGCCCTGCGCGCGGGCAGGACGCTGGTGCCCAGGCTGAGCCGGGCGAACACCGCCGAAGCGGGAACCCCGGCCGGAACCGCCACGCCCGCCCCGCTCGACCCGGACGGCACCGTCCTGATCACCGGCGCCACGGGGGGCCTCGGGAAGCTGCTCGCCCGCCACTTGGTGAGCGAGCACAAAGTCCGCCACCTGGTCCTGGCCAGCCGACGCGGCCCGGCCGGCGACGGCATGCCCGAACTGAGCGCCGAGCTGGGCGAACTCGGCGCCCAGGTCACCCTGACCGCCTGCGACATCGCCGACCGCGACGCACTCGGACGCCTGCTCAGCGGCATCCCCACCGCCCACCCGCTCACCGCCGTGATCCACACGGCCGGTGTCACCGAGGACGGCGTGATCGACACGCTGACCCCGGACGGGCTGGACCGGGTGCTGCGCCCGAAGGTCGACGCGGTGCTCAACCTGCACGAGCTGACCCGCGATCTGCACCTGGCGGCTTTCGTCCTCTACTCATCCTTCTCCGGCACGCTCGGCAGCCCCGGCATGGCCAACTACGCCGCCGCCAACGCCTTCCTGGACGCCTTCGCCCGGCACCGCGCGGCCCAAGGGCTGCCCGCGACCTCACTGGCCTGGGGTCTGTGGGCGCAGAGCGACGGCATGGGCGGACGCCTGGACGAAGTGGACCGCACCCGCATGGCACGTGGCGGAGTCGCCCCGATGCCCGCCGAGTTCGGCCTCGCCCTGTTCGACACCGCCCTCCAGCGGACCGAAGCCGCACTGGTGCCGACCCGACTCGAACCGGGCACCCTGCGCCGCCAGGCCCAGGCCGCCGGAACCCCGATCCCCGCGATCCTGCGCGACCTGGTCCGCGGCCCCGCCCTGCCGCTGCCCGAGCAGACCCCGACCGGCACCGGCACCCTCCGCGAACGCCTTGAGGCAACGCCCGACAAGGAGCGCGAGCGCCTGGTCCTGGACGTGGTACGGACCCATGTCGCCACCGTCCTCGGCCACAGCGGACCGGAGGAGGTCGGCCCCGGCCAGAGCTTCAAGGAGTCCGGCTTCGACTCCCTGACCGCCGTCGAACTGCGCAACCGCCTGAACGCCGCCACCGGCCAACGGCTCCCCGCCACCCTGGTATTCGACTTTCCGACCCCGGCCGCCGTGGCCCGCCACCTGCTCGCGGAACTCGCACCCGCGCTCGCGGCACCGGCCGTCCCTCTCCTGGCCGACATCGGGAAACTGGAGTCCGCCCTGTCCGCCTTCACCC
The DNA here is from genome assembly GCF_053596435.1 of Streptomyces sp. NPDC001700. NCBI lineage: Bacteria > Bacillati > Actinomycetota > Actinomycetes > Kitasatosporales > Streptomycetaceae > Streptomyces > Streptomyces sp. NPDC001700. The sequence goes on along the minus strand of NZ_JBSFGE010000022.1, from coordinate 66,776 downwards.
CCGACGCGATCGCCGGGACGGACATGGACGACGCCGCGCTGGACGGCATCACGGAACGACTGCAGTCCCTGCTCTCCACCTGGCGGGAGACCCGTGCCGAGGTGCTGGGCGACACCGTCCCGCACACAGTCGACTCGGTCGCGGACGACGACATCTTCGACTACATCGACAAGAAATTCGGAAAAGGGTGACCACGTCACCGGACATCCCGCCCTGCCACGTGCCCGCCGTTTTCCCGCAAGTCTGAATGGATGCTGCTCCCATGGCGAATGAAGACAAACTTCGCACATATCTCCGCCGAGTGACCGCCGAACTCGACGAGGCGCACGACCGCCTGCGGGAGGTCACCGACAAGGAGCAGGAGCCGATCGCGATCGTGGCGATGAGCTGCCGCTTCCCCGGAGGTGTCAGCTCCCCCGAGGAACTGTGGCGGCTCCTCGCATCCGGCACCGACGCCATCACGCCCCTGCCCGCCGACCGCGGCTGGGACCTGGAGAGCCTGTACGACCCGGACCCCGACGCCATGGGCAGGTCCTACGTCCGCGGCGGCGGATTCCTGCACGAGGCCGCCGAGTTCGACGCCGGATTCTTCGGCATATCCCCGCGCGAGGCCCTGGCCATGGACCCGCAGCAGCGGCTGCTGCTGGAGACCTCCTGGGAAGCCCTGGAACGGGCGGGCATCGACCCGGCCTCCGTCAAGGGCAGCAAAACCGCCGTCTTCGCGGGCATCAGCGGCCAGGACTACGCGGCCCTCTTCGGCACCGCCCCCGGCGAGGCCGAAGGCTATGTCGGCACCGGCAACTCCGGCAGCGTCCTCTCCGGTCGCGTCGCCTACACCCTGGGCCTTGAAGGCCCGGCGGTGACGGTCGACACCGCCTGCTCGTCCTCCCTCGTCGCCCTCCACCTCGCCGCCCACGCCCTGCGCAAGGGCGACTGCACCCTCGCCCTCGCGGGCGGCGTCACGGTCATGGCGACCCCTGGCCCGCTGGTGGAGTTCTCCCGCCAGCGTGGCGTCGCCGCCGACGGCCGTTCCAAGGCGTTCTCGGCGGACGCGGACGGTATGGGCATGGCCGAGGGTGTGGGCGTACTGCTGGTGGAGCGGTTGTCGGACGCCCGTCGCAACGGTCATCCGGTGCTGGCGGTCGTACGCGGCACCGCGGTGAACCAGGACGGTGCGTCGAATGGGTTGACGGCGCCGAACGGCCCGTCCCAGCAGCGGGTGATCCGTCAGGCACTGGCGAACGCGCGGCTGACGGCGGGCGAAGTGGACGCGGTGGAGGCGCACGGTACGGGGACGACGTTGGGCGACCCGATCGAGGCGCAGGCGCTCCTCGCCACCTACGGGCAGGAACGCGAACAGCCTCTGTGGCTGGGGTCCGTCAAGTCGAACATCGGGCACACGCAGGCCGCCGCGGGTGTGGCTGGTGTGATCAAGATGGTCATGGCGATGCGGCAGGGCGTACTGCCACAGACCCTGCACGCCGCAGAGCGCACCGCGCAGGTGGACTGGTCCGAGGGCGCTGTGGAGCTGCTGACCGGGGCGCGGGAGTGGCCGGAGAGCGGGCGACCCCGCCGCGCGGGCGTCTCCTCCTTCGGCATCAGCGGCACCAACGCCCACGTAGTGCTGGAGGAAGAACCCCAGGAGGAACCGGCCGGTGAACCGGAGACCGTGACGGTCGACTCGCCGACGGTACCCCTGCTGCTCTCCGGCCGAACCGACACCGCCCTGCGCGCCCAGGCCGCCCGCCTGCACACCCGCCTACTGGACACACCGGACCTGCGACCCGTCGACACAGGCTTTTCCCTGGCTACCTCCCGGTCGGCCCTGGAACACCGGGCTGCCGTCGTCTCGGGGGACCGGGACGAACTCCTGGCTGGGCTGGCCGCGTTGGCCGAGGGCGCGCCGGGGCTCGTACGAGGCTCGGCCGGTGAGGCTGGTCGGGTCGGGTACCTGTTCACGGGTCAGGGCTCGCAGCGGGTCGGCATGGGCCGGGAGCTGTATGCGGCGTTCCCGGTGTTCGCGGCGGCGTTCGACGCGGTGTGTGCGCGGTTTGACGCGGAGTTGGACCGGTCGCTGCGGGAGGTCGTCTTCGAGGACGCGGCCGCTCTGGACCAGACGGTTTACACGCAGGCGGCACTGTTCGTTGTGGAAGTGGCGTTGTTCCGGCTTCTGGAGTCCTGGGGCGTCACGCCGGATGTACTGCTGGGCCACTCGATCGGTGAGTTGGCCGCCGCGTATGTGGCGGGTGTGTGGTCGCTGGAGGACGCGTGTGCGCTGGTGGCGGCGCGTGGTCGGTTGATGCAGGCGCTGCCCGCTGGTGGTGCGATGGTGGCGGTGCAGGCGAGCGAGGCCGAGGTCGCCGAGGCCCTGACGGGTCTGGACACGGTGTCGATCGCTGCCGTCAACGGGCCCGCGTCCGTTGTGGTGTCCGGTGACGAGGACGTCGTACTGGAGATCGCGGAGCGGTTCGCTCAGCAGGGCCGTAAGACCAAGCGTCTGGTGGTCTCGCACGCTTTCCATTCGCCACGCATGGAGCCGATGCTGGCGGAGTTCCGCAGGGTCGCGGAGGGGCTGTCGTACGAGGCGCCGCGTATCGCGGTCGTCTCGAATGTGACCGGTCGTCCGGCCACCGCCGACGAGCTGTGCAGCCCGGAGTACTGGGTGCGGCACGTCCGTGAGGCGGTGCGTTTCGCGGACGGAATGCGAGCGCTGGCCGAACAGGGCATACGGACGCTCATCGAGCTGGGCCCGGACGGTGTGCTCTCCGCGATGGGCCAGGACAGCACCGACGCCCTCTTCGTGCCCACCCTCCGCGCCGACCGGCCCGAAACCCAGGCCCTGACCACCGCTGTCGCCCGAGTCCACGTCGAGGGAGTCGCCGTCGACTGGGCGGCGTTCTTCGCCGGGCGCGGCGCCAGGACGGTCGACCTGCCCACCTACGCCTTCCAGCGCGAGCGTTACTGGCCCGAGATCAGCGAGGGCGCCGGTTCCGCCGACCCGGTGGACGCCGCTTTCTGGGAGGCCGTGGAGCGCGGGGACGTGGCGGCGTTCGCGGGCACGCTGGAGGTCGGCGAGGAGGAGCGGTCCTCGCTTGGCACGGTGCTTCCGATGCTGGCCTCGTGGCGCACACGGCACCGCACGCAGTCCGCGGTGGACTCATGGCGCTACCGGATCGCCTGGAAGCCGGTGTCGCATGCCACCGAGCCGGGGCGGCCGCTGACGGGCCGTTGGATCGTACTGCTGCCACAGGGCCGGTCGGCGGGGGCTGCCGCGGTTCTCGACGCGCTCGTCGGCTCCGACGCCGAGCCGGTCACCGTCGAGGTCGACGCGGCCGACTGCACCGTGGCCGCGCTGCTGCCCCGACTGCGGGACGCGGTCGCCGACTCGGCGCCGGTCGCCGGTGTGCTGTCCTTCCTCGCGCTGGACGAGACCCCGCTCCGGGAGCACCCCGAGGTGACCTCCGGACTCGCCGCCACGCTCGAACTGGTGCGGGCCCTCGGAGAAGCGGACATCGCGGCGCCGCTGTGGTGTCTGACCCGGGGCGCCGTCTCGGTCGGCCGGTCCGACCGCCCGGCGAGCCCGGCACAGGCGCAGACCTGGGGGCTCGGCCGGACCGTGGCCCTGGAGCACTCCGACCGATGGGGCGGACTGCTCGACCTGCCCGAAACCCTGGACGACCGCTCGCTGGCCCGGGTGCTGCGCGTGCTGGCCGAGGACGGTACCGAAGACCAGATCGCGGTGCGCGCCTCCGGAGCGTTCGTACGACGACTTGCCCGCGCTCCCCGATCCGAGTCGCCGGTCACCCCCTGGCGCCCGCGCGGCACCGTCCTGGTCACCGGCGGCACCGGCGCTCTGGGTGCCGAAGCCGCCCGCTGGCTCGCCCGCAACGGTGCCGAGCACCTGATCCTCACCAGCCGCCGGGGTCTTGACGCTCCCGGCGCCGAGGAACTGCGCCGGGAACTGACCGAGCTGGGCGCGACGGTCACCGTCGCGGCCTGTGACATGGCCGACCGGGACGCACTGGCCAGGCTGCTCGCCGAGATACCCGCCGAGACGCCGCTCAGCGCGGTGCTGCACGCCGCGGGCGCCGGCCAGTTCACGCCCGTCGCCGACACCGCCCCGGCCGAACTCGCCGACGTGCTGCGCGCCAAGGTGGCCGGAGCCCGCGACCTGGACGAACTGCTGGGCGACACCCCTCTGGACGCCTTCGTCCTCTACTCCTCCATCTCCGCCGTCTGGGGCAGCGGCGGCCAGGGCGCCTACGCGGCCGCCAACGCCTACCTCGACGCCCTCGCCGAACAGCGCCGCGACCGGGGACTGGCCGCCACCTCGGTGGCCTGGGGCCCGTGGAGCGGCGGCGGTATGGCCGACGGCGAGGCCGAGGGGCATCTGCGCCGCCGCGGCCTGAGCCCGCTCGCCCCCGAACTGGGCGTCGTCGCACTCCGGCAGGCCGTCGAGCACGACGACGTGGCCGTGTCCGTCGCCGACGTCGACTGGGACCGCTTCGTCGCGGGCTTCACCGCCGTACGCCCCAGCCCGCTCCTCGGCGACCTGCCCGAGGTGCGCAGCGCCCTGGTCACCGAGGCGCCCGACGACGACGCCGACGCGGAACTGCCGCGCCGCCTCGCCGCGCTCTCCGAAGCCGAGCAGCAGCGCCTGCTCCTGGACCTGGTACGCACCGAGACCGCCGCCGTACTGGGCCACGCCTCCCAGGACGTGGTGGAAGCGGGCCGTGCCTTCCGGGAACTCGGCTTCGACTCGCTCACCGCGGTGGAACTCCGCAACCGGCTCAACACCCGCACCGGGCTGGTCCTCCCGGCCACCCTCGTCTTCGACCACCCCACCCCCGTCGACCTGGCCGGACACCTCCGCGACGCACTGGTCGGCGCCGCGGGCCGGGTCCACACGGCGCTCCCCGCGAGCACCGCGCCCACCGACGATCCGATCGCGATCGTCGGCATGGCCTGCCGCTACCCCGGAGGTGTCTCGTCGCCGGAGGAACTGTGGCGGCTGGTGGCCGCCGACGGTGACGGCATCGGGGAGTTCCCCACCGACCGTGGCTGGGACCCGGACGCGGTCTACCACCCCGACCCCGAGCACCCCGGGACCTCGTACACCCGAGAAGGCGGATTCCTCTACGACGCCGGCCACTTCGACGCCGGGATGTTCGGCATCTCGCCGCGTGAGGCCCTCACGATGGACCCGCAGCAGCGACTCCTCCTCGAGGCCTCCTGGGAGGCCGTGGAGCGGGCGGGCATCGACCCGACCGCACTCCGGGGCCACCCCTGCGGAGTGTTCGTCGGCTCCAGCTACCAGGGCTACGGCGTCGGCGGCGGCCAGGGCGACGACCCGGCCGAATACTCCCTCACCGACATCTCCACCAGCGTCGCCTCCGGCCGTATCGCCTACGCCCTCGGTCTGGAGGGCCCGGCGGTGACCGTCGACACCGCCTGCTCGTCTTCCCTCGTCGCCCTGCATCTCGCCGCGCAGGCGTTGCGCTCGGGGGAGTGCTCGCTCGCGCTGGCCGGTGGCGTCTCCGTGATGCCGACCGCCAGTACGTTCGTGGAGTTCTCCCGGCAGCGCGGGCTCGCCGCCGACGGTCGCTGCAAGTCCTTCGCGGACGCGGCGGACGGCACCGGCTGGGGCGAGGGCGTCGGTGTGCTGCTGGTGGAGCGGCTGTCGGACGCGGAGCGCAACGGTCACCGGGTGTTGGCGGTGGTGCGCGGCAGTGCGGTGAATCAGGACGGTGCGTCGAATGGGTTGACGGCGCCGAATGGTCCGTCGCAGCAGCGGGTGATCCGTCAGGCGCTGGCGAACGCGCGGCTGACGGCGGCCGAGGTGGACGCGGTGGAGGCGCACGGTACGGGGACGACGTTGGGCGACCCGATCGAAGCGCAGGCCCTCCTCGCCACCTACGGGCAGGACCGCGAACAGCCCCTGTGGCTGGGTTCGGTGAAGTCGAACATCGGGCATACCCAGGCGGCTGCCGGTGTGGCCGGTGTGGTCAAGATGGTGATGGCGATGCGGCACGGTGTGCTGCCGCGGACCCTGCATGTGGATCAGCCGTCGCAGCAGGTGGACTGGTCCGAGGGCGCGGTGGAGCTGCTGACCGAGGCGCGGGAGTGGCCGGAGTCGGGGCGACCGCGTCGGGCCGCCGTGTCCTCCTTCGGCATCAGCGGCACCAACGTCCACACCATCATCGAGCAGGCCCCCGACACCCCGACGACCACGCCGCGGACACCGGTCGTGGCATCGCCGGTCGTGCCCTGGGTGCTGTCCGGACGCACCGAAGCCGCCCTGCGCGGCCAGGCACGGCGACTGAGGGACTGGCTGGAAGCGCACCCCGAGTCCTCCCTCGTCGATGTCGGCCACGCGCTGGCCACCTCGCGAGCGGCGCTGGAGGACCGTGCCGGACTCGTGGCCGGAGACCGGGACGAATTCCTGGCCGTACTGGCGGCTTTGGCCGAGGGTGAGCGCCTGCCGGGGCTCGTGCGCGGGTCGGCCGGAGACGGTGGCAGGGTCGGATTCTTGTTCACCGGTCAGGGCTCGCAGCGGGTCGGTATGGGCCGCGAGCTGTATGCGGCGTTCCCGGTGTTCGCGGAGGCATTCGACGCCGTATGCGCACGGTTTGACGCGGAGTTGGACCGCCCGCTGCGGGAGGTCGTCTTCGAGGACGCGGTCGCGCTGGACCGGACCGTCTATGCGCAGGCGGGTTTGTTCGCTCTCGAAGTGGCGCTGTTCCGGCTTCTGGAATCGTGGGGTCTGGCACCGGATGTCCTGCTCGGACACTCCATCGGTGAGCTGGCCGCCGCGTATGTGGCGGGTGTGTGGTCGCTGGAGGACGCGTGCACGCTGGTGGCGGCGCGCGGGCGTTTGATGCAGGCGCTGCCCGAGGGCGGTGCGATGGTGGCGGTGCAGGCGAGCGAGGCCGAGGTCGCCGAGGCCCTGACCGGCCTGGACACGATCTCGATCGCCGCCGTCAACGGACCCACCTCCGTCGTTGTTTCCGGCGACGAGGACGCCGTACAGGAGATAGCCGAGCGGTTCGCTCAGCAGGGCCGTAAGACCAAGCGGCTCACGGTTTCGCATGCTTTCCATTCGCCGCGTATGGAGCCGACGCTGGCGGAGTTCCGCAGGGTCGCGGAAGGCCTGTCGTATGAGGCGCCGCGTATCGCGGTCGTCTCGAATGTGACCGGACAGCTCGCGACCGCCGAAGAGTTGTGCGACCCGGGCTACTGGGTGCGGCACGTCCGTGAGGCGGTGCGCTTCGCGGAGGGGGTCAAGGCCCTGGACGAGCAGGGTGTACGGACCCTGATCGAGCTGGGCCCGGACGGTGTGCTCTCCGCGATGGGTCAGGACAGCACCGACGCCCTCTTCGTGACCACCCTCCGTGCCGACCGGCCCGAGGCGCAGACCGTGACCACGGCTGTCACCCAGGCCCACGTCCGCGGAGCCACTGTCGACTGGGCGGCGTTCTTCGCGGGCTGGGGCACTCGCCCGGTGGAGTTGCCGACGTATGCCTTCCAGCGGGAGCGCTACTGGACGGTGTCGGAACCGGTCGGGGCCACGGACAGGGCCGATCCGGTGGACCGGGCGTTCTGGGAGGCCGTGGAGCGGGCCGATGTGGCGCGAGTCGCCGAGACCTTGCGGGTCGGTGCGGCCGAGCGTGATTCGCTGAGCGCGGCGCTGCCGGTGCTGTCGGCCTGGCGCAAGCGGCACCACACGGAGTCGGTCGCCGACTCGTGGCGCTACCGGGTGACGTGGAAGCCGGTGCCGGAGAGCGGCGCCGCCGCTCCGACCGGGACCTGGCTCGTGGTCCTGCCCGAGGGGCGGCACGGCGACGAATGGGCCGAGGCCGTCCTGCCCGCGATGGACGGACGGGGGGCGCGGACCGTCCTCCTGACCGTCGGCGCGAACAAGGACAACCGCGCGCGGCTGGCCCGGCGGCTGTCCGACCTGGCCGAGGAGGAGGGGCCCGTCAACGGAGTGCTGTCCTTCCTCGCGCTGGACGAGACCGTTCGCTCTCAGCACCCCGGAGTGACCGAGGGCCTGTGGGCCACCCTGGAACTCGTACGGGCCCTCGGCGACGCGGAGGTCACGGCACCGCTGTGGTGTCTGACGCGGGGCGCGGTGTCGGTGGGCCGGTCCGACCGGCTGGCGAGCCCCGCCCAGGCGCAGGCCTGGGGCCTTGGCCGGGTGGTGGGGCTGGAGCACCCCGACCGGTGGGGCGGTCTGGTCGACGTACCGGAGACGGCCGACGAGCAGGCGCTGCGGCGGCTGCTCGCGGTACTGGCCGGGAGCGGCGACGAGGACCAGATCGCGGTGCGCGCCTCGGGCGTGTTCGTCCGACGGCTCGCCCACGCTCCTCGCCGTACGGGGGACAGCGCCCCGTGGCGCCCGCGCGGCACCGTGCTGGTGACCGGCGGTACGGGCGCGCTGGGCGGTGAGGTCGCCCGCTGGCTCGCCCGTAACGGCGCCGAGCATCTCATCCTCACCAGCCGCCGGGGCCTCGAGGCTCCCGGCGCCGAGGCACTGCGCCAGGAGCTGACCGGACTCGGCGCCGAGGTGACGGTGGCGGCCTGCGATATCGCGGACCGGGAGGCGCTGGCGGACCTGCTGGCGACCCTGCCCCCGGAGCAGCCGCTCCGGGCGGTGGTGCACGCCGCCGGCGTCGGCCAGTACACCCCGCTCGCCGACATGGACGCAGAGGAGTTCACGCGCGTGGTGACCGGCAAGGTCGTCGGCGCCCGCCATCTGCACGAACTGCTCCTCGACACGCCCCTGGACGCGTTCGTCCTGTTCTCGTCCGTCTCCGGCATCTGGGGCAGCGGCGGTCAGGGGGCCTACGCCGCGGCCAACGCCTACCTCGACGCCCTCGCCCAGCAGCGCCGGGACGCCGGACTGCCCGCGACCGCGCTCGCCTGGGGGCCCTGGGCCGAGGTCGGCCTGGCAGCAGCGGACGCCACGGGTGAGGCACAACTGCGCCGGGGCGGTCTGCTGCCGCTGGCGCCGGAGTCGGCCATCGCCGCCCTCCAGCAGGCCATGGACGCCGACGACACCGCCCTGACCATCGCCGACGTGGAGTGGGAGCAGTTCCTGCCCGGCTTCGCCGTCGCCCGGTCCCGCCCGCTCATCGGCGACCTGCCGGCCGTCCGAGCGGTGCTGGACGAGGAACGCCCGCACGACGTGGACCTCGCGGACTCCGCGCTCGCGCGCCGACTGCGCGGCCTCTCCGAGGCGGAGCGCGGGCGGGCGCTGCTGGAACTGGTCCGTACCGAGGTGGCGGGGGTACTGGGCCACGCCTCGCCGGACGATGTGGCGGCCGAACGCCCGTTCAAGGAGCTGGGCTTCGACTCGCTGACCGCCGTCGAGTTCCGCAACCGGCTGAATGCCGCGACCGGGCTCACCCTGCCCTCGACACTCGTGTACGACTTCCCCACCGCGGCGGTCCTGGCCGAACACCTGGGCCGCGAACTGCGCGGCGTGGGCGCGGAGTCCGCCTCCGACACCCCCGCAGCCACGGTCGGGACCACCGACGATCCGATCGCGATCGTCGGCATGGCCTGCCGCTACCCCGGCGGCGTGTCCTCCCCGGAGGAACTGTGGCGGCTGGTCGCCGACGGCATGGACGGCATCGGGGAGTTCCCCGCCGACCGTGGCTGGGACCTGGAGAAGCTGTACGACCCGGACCCCGACCGGCCCGGGGCCTCGTACGTCCGCGAAGGCGGCTTCCTCTACCAGGCGGGCGACTTCGACCCCGGTCTGTTCGGCATCAGCCCGCGTGAGGCGCTGGCGATGGACCCGCAGCAGCGGCTGCTGCTGGAGGCCTCCTGGGAGGTCTTCGAGAATGCCGGGATCAACGCCGTCGGCCTGCGCGGCAGCCGGACCGGAGTGTTCGCCGGATGCGGCTACCAGGGATACGGCGCCGGATTCGACACCGCCGCGGAGAGCGTCGAGGGCTACGCCATGACCGGCGCCTCGGCCAGCGTGGTGTCCGGCCGCGTGGCGTACACCTTCGGTCTGGAGGGCCCGGCGGTCACCGTCGACACCGCCTGCTCCTCCTCCCTCGTCGCCCTGCACCTGGCGGTGCAGGCACTGCGCTCGGGGGAGTGCTCCCTCGCCCTCGCGGGCGGTGTCACGGTCATGCCGACCGCGGGTACCTTCGTCCAGTTCTCCCGGCAGCGCGGCCTCGCCACCGACGGCCGGTGCAAGTCCTTCGCGGACACCGCCGACGGCACCGGCTGGGGCGAAGGCGTCGGCGTCGTGCTGGTCGAGCGGCTGTCGGACGCCGAGCGCAACGGCCACCGGGTGCTGGCGGTCGTACGGGGCAGCGCGGTCAACCAGGACGGCGCGTCCAACGGCCTCACGGCCCCGAACGGCCCGTCCCAGCAGCGGGTGATCCGACAGGCGCTCGCCAACGCGCGGCTTACGACCGCCGATGTCGACGCCGTCGAGGCACACGGCACCGGAACCACCCTCGGCGACCCGATCGAGGCGCAGGCGCTGCTCGCGACCTACGGCCAGGAGCGGGAACAGCCGCTGTGGCTGGGCTCGGTGAAGTCCAACATCGGACACGCCCAGGCCGCCGCCGGTGTGGCCGGTGTGATCAAGATGGTGATGGCGATGCGGCACGGTGTGCTGCCGCGCACCCTGCACGTGGACGAGCCGTCCCACCAGGTCGACTGGTCCGCGGGCGCCGTGGAGTTGCTGACCGAGGCGCGGGAGTGGCCGGAGACCGGGCACGCGCGGCGGGCCGGGGTCTCCTCCTTCGGTATCAGCGGTACCAACGCCCACGTCGTTCTGGAACAGGCGCCGCCGAGCGAGCCCGCCGACGAGCCGGACACGGTCACTGTCAGCTCCCCGGTGATCCCCTGGGTCCTGTCCGGCAAGACCGCCACGGCCCTGCGCGCCCAGGCCGCTCGCCTGCACACGCACCTGGTGGACCGGCCCGAGCTGCGGCAGCTCGACGTGGCGCTGACCCTGGCCACCTCCCGGATGGCCCTGGAACACCGGGCCGCCGTGGTCGCCACGGACCGGGACGAACTTCTCGCCGCCCTGAACGCGCTGGCCAAGGAGGGGAGTTCGGCGACGCTGTTCGAGGGCGTCGCCGGTGAGGACGGGCGCGTCGGGTTCCTGTTCACGGGTCAGGGCTCGCAGCGGGCCGGGATGGGCCGTGAGCTGTACGCGGCGTTCCCGGTGTTCGCGGAGGCGTTCGACGCGGTGTGTGCGCGGTTCGACGCGGAGCTGGACCGTCCGCTGCGGGAGGTCGTCTTCGGGGACGCGGCCGCGCTGGACGAGACCGTCTACACGCAGGCTGGTCTGTTCGCGTTGGAGGTGTCCCTCTTCCGACTGCTGGAGTCGTGGGGCGTCACGCCTGACGTTCTGCTGGGGCATTCGATCGGTGAGCTGGCTGCCGCGCATGTGGCGGGTGTCTGGTCGCTTGAGGACGCGTGCACGCTGGTTGCCGCGCGCGGCCGTCTGATGCGGGCGCTGCCGCCCGGCGGCGCGATGGTGGCCGTGCGGGCGACCGAGGCCGAGGTCGCCGAGACGGTGACCGGCGCCGTGTCGATCGCTGCCGTCAACGGGCCCGAGTCGGTGGTGATCTCGGGTGACGAAACCGGGGTACTGGAGGTCGCCGCGCACTTCGCTCAGCAGGGCCGTAAGACCAAGCGGCTCACGGTCTCCCACGCCTTCCACTCGCCTCGCATGGAGCCGATGCTGGCGGAGTTCCGCCGGGTCGCGGAGGGGCTGTCGTACAGCGCGCCGCGTATCGCGGTGGTCTCGAACGTGACCGGTCGTCCGGCCACCGCCGAGGAGCTGTGCGCCCCGGAGTACTGGGTGCGGCACGTCCGTGAGGCCGTCCGTTTCGCGGACGGCCTCGGGACGCTCGCCGAGCAGGGCATCCGCACCCTGGTCGAGCTGGGGCCGGACGGTGTCCTCTCGGCGATGGGGCAGGACACCGCCGACGCTCTCTTCGTTCCCGCCCTCCGCGCCGACCGCCCCGAGGCGCACACGCTGACCTCGGCCGTCGCGCGGGCACACGTCGGGGGCGCCGCCGTGGACTGGGCGGCGCTCTTCGCGGGCCGGGGGGCCAGGCAGGTGGAGCTGCCGGCCTACGCCTTCCAGCACCAGCGGTACTGGCTGGAGGCCGGGGTCTTGGCGAGCAACGTCGAGCTGGCGGGCCTGAGCGCCGCGGACCATCCGCTGCTGGGTGCCGCCGTGGAGACGCCCGCCACCGGTGGGCTGCTGTTCACCGGCCGGCTGTCGCTGGACACCCATCCGTGGCTCGCGGACCACTCCGTCATGGGCTCGGTGCTGCTGCCCGGCACCGCCTTCGTGGAGCTGGCCATCCGGGCCGGTGACCAGGTCGACTGCGGCCGTCTGGAGGAGCTGACCCTCGAGGCGCCGCTGCTGCTGCCCGAACGCGGCGCGGTGCAGGTGCAGTTGGCTGTCGGTGGGCCGGATGGCTCCGGCGCCCGGGGCTTGAGCATCCACTCCCGTCACGAGGGCCGGGCCTGGACGCGGCACGCCAGTGGACGGCTGGCGCCGGCCGGGCCGGTGCCATCGGCCGAGCCGGGCGTGTGGCCACCGGCGGACGCCGTTCCCGTGGCGATCGAGGGACTGTACGACGCGTTCGCCGCCGCGGGGCTGGAGTACGGGCCCGCGTTCCAGGGCGTGCGCGCGGTGTGGACGCGACCCGGCGAGGTGTTCGCCGAGGTCGCCCTGGACGACGGGGTCGCGGACGCGGCCGGTGAGTTCGGGCTGCATCCGGCTCTGCTGGACGCGGCGCTGCACGCGGTCGGGCTGGGCGACCTGGTCGAGGCGGCCGGCCAGGCCCGGCTGCCCTTCGCCTGGTCGGGTGTGAGCCTGCACGCCGAGGGCGCGCGGGCGGTTCGGGTACGGCTGTCCCGGGTCGGCGCCGACACGGTGGCCCTGACGGTCACCGACCGGGCCGGTGTCCCCGTGGCGAGCGTCGACACGCTGTCCCTGCGCCCGGTGCGGGCCGGTCAGCTGGAGACGGCCCGGGGCGGTGGCCGGGAGTCCCTGTTCCGGGTCGAGTGGGTGCCGCTGCCCGAGCGGCGGCAGCCGGTGGAGGACGCGGCCCGCTCCTGGGCCGTCGTGGGCGACGACGCGTACGGTCTCGCCGCCGCGTTCGATCCGGACGGGCCCGGTCTCGATGTCCGTCCGGATCTGGGCGCGCTCGACAGGCCGGTGCCCGACGTGGTGTTCGCCTGCGTCACCGGCGGCGAGGCCACGGCCGGTGGCGTGCACGAGGCCGCCGCCGTCGCCCTGACGCTGGTCCAGTCGTGGCTGGCCGAGGAGCGGTTCGCGTCCTCGCGGCTGGTCCTGGTGACCCGGGGCGCCGTCGGGGACCAACTGTCCGACCTGGCGGGCGCGGCCGTATGGGGCCTGGTGCGCTCGGCACAGTCCGAGAACCCCGGCCGTCTCGTTCTCCTCGACCTGGGCGAGGACGCCGTCCCCACCGGGTCCCTGAGCGGGGCGCTCGATGGGGACGAACCCCAGCTGGCCGTCCGTGAGGGCAGGGTCGTGGTGCCGAGGCTGGCCCGGGTGACGGCCCCCGCCGACACCGCCCCGGCCCCCGCCGACAGCGACGGCACGGTGCTGGTGACCGGTGGTACGGGCGCCCTCGGCGCGGTGCTCGCACGGCATCTGGTGACCGAGCGCGGCGTACGCCGGCTGCTGCTGACCAGCCGGCGCGGCGAGGCCGCGCCGGGCGTGGCCGAGCTGGTGGCCGAACTGGCCGGGCTGGGCGCCTCCGTACGGGTCGCCGCCGTGGACGTGGCGGACCGCGAGGCGCTGGCCCAGGTGCTGGCCGGGATACCCGCCGAGCACCCGCTGACCGCAGTGGTGCACGCCGCAGGTGTCACCGACGACGGAGTGGTCGGCGCGCTGACCCCGCAGCGGATGGCGGCCGTGCTGCGCCCCAAGGTGGACGGCGCGTGGAACCTGCACGAGCTGACCCGCGACGCACACCTCACCTCCTTCGTGCTGTTCTCGTCCGTGGCGGGCGTCATGGGCGGCGCCGGACAGGCCAACTACGCGGCGGCGAATGCCTTCCTGGACGCGCTCGCCCAGCTCCGTACCGCCTCCGGCCTGCCCGGCCGGTCCCTGGCCTGGGGACCGTGGGACGAGACCGGCGGCATGGCCGACGCGCTGACCGACAGCGACCGGCAGCGGATGGCCCGCTCGGGACTGCACCCGCTGTCCGCCCGGCAGGGCACCACCCTGTTCGACCGCGCGGCCGCCGTCGACGAGCCCGTCCTGGTGCCCATGCACCTCGGCCTCGGCGACCCGGGCACCGCCGCGGAAACCGCCGACGTACCCGCCCTGCTGCGGGGCCTGGTGCGCGGGCCCGCCCGGCGGCGGCTCGCCGCGGAGGAGTCCGCCACCGGCTCGGCGCTGGCCCAGGGGCTCGCCGGACTCGACCCGGCGGAGCAGGAGCACCGGCTGCTGGAACTGGTCCGCACCCAGGTGGCCGCGGTACTGGGCCACGAATCGGCGGCCGCCGTCGAAGCCGAACAGGCCTTCCGGGACGCGGGGTTCGACTCGCTGACCGCGGTGGAGCTGCGCAACCGGCTCACCAAGGCCGCCGGAGTACGCCTGCCCGCCACCCTCGTCTTCGACTACCCGACGCCCCTGGCGCTGGCCCGAATGCTGCGCGACGAACTCGTCGGCGCGCGGACCGAGACCGCGCCGCCCACCAGCGGCGCCGCGCCGGCCGCCGACGAGCCCATCGCGATCGTCGGCATGGCCTGCCGCTACCCGGGCGGGGTGACCTCCCCGGACGAACTGTGGCAACTGGTGGCCACCGGCGCCGACGGCGTGGACGTCTTCCCCGCCGACCGAGGCTGGGACGTCGAGTCGCTGTACGACCCGGAGCTGTCCCGCCCCGCCACCTCGTACACCAACGAGGGCGGATTCCTCTACGGCGCCGCCGAGTTCGACCCGGCCTTCTTCGGCATCAGCCCGCGCGAGGCCCTGATGATGGACCCGCACCAGCGGCTGCTGCTGGAAACCTCGTGGGAAGCCATCGAACACGCGGGCATCGACCCGACATCCCTCAAGGGCAGCCGTACCGGGGTGTTCGCCGGGGTGATGTACCACGACTACGGCGTGCTCCTGGCACAGGGCTCAGACGAAGACACCGAAGGCGACGTCGGCGGCGCAGGAAGCTCCGGAAGCGTCGCCTCCGGCCGGGTGTCGTACACCCTCGGCCTCGAAGGCCCGGCGGTCACCATCGACACCGCCTGCTCCTCGTCGCTGGTCACCCTGCACCTGGCCGCGCAGGCGCTGCGGTCGGGGGAGTGCTCGATGGCCCTCGCCGGTGGCGTGACCGTCATGTCCACCCCGCGCACCTTCGTCGAATTCTCCCGGCAGCGCGCGCTCTCCCCGGACGGGCGCAGCAAGTCCTTCTCGGACGACGCCGACGGCACCGGCTGGGGCGAGGGCGTCGGCATGCTGCTCGTGGAGCGGCTCTCCGACGCCCGCCGCAACGGACACCCGGTCCTGGCGATCGTGCGCGGCAGCGCCGTCAACCAGGACGGCGCGTCCAACGGGCTCACCGCACCGAACGGACCGGCCCAGCAGCGGGTGATCCGTCAGGCACTGGACAGCGCCGGTCTGTCCGTGGCGGACGTCGACGCCGTGGAGGCGCACGGCACCGGCACCAAGCTGGGCGACCCCATCGAGGCACAGGCGCTGCTCGCCACCTACGGGCGGCGCGAGGCGGACGCCGAACCGCTGTACCTCGGCTCCATCAAGTCCAACATCGGCCACGCCCAGGCCGCCGCGGGCGCCGCCGGGATCATCAAGATGGTGATGGCGCTGCGCCACGGAGCGCTCCCGCGCACCCTGCACGTCGGCGCGCCGACCTCGCAGGTCGACTGGGAATCCGGGGCGGTGGAGCTGCTCACCGAGGCCCGCGACTGGCCCGCCATGGACCGGCCGCGCCGGGCGGCCGTGTCGTCCTTCGGCGTCAGCGGCACCAACGCCCACATCATCCTGGAGGAACCGGCCCCTGCGGCCCTGCACCCCGCCGACCACGGGCCCGCCGAGGACACGGCACCGCTCGTGCCCTGGCCGCTGTCGGCCAGGACCGCTGCGGGAGTACGCGCCCAGGCCGCCCGGCTGCGGGCCCACCTGGAGCGGAACCCGCGGCTGCGCCCGCTGGACGTGGGCCACTCGCTGCTCACCGGGCGTACCGTGTTCGACCACCGCGCGGTCGTGGTGGGCACGGAACCCGCCGAGTTCCTGGAGCGGCTGGCCGCCCTCGCCGACGGCCGGGAGCCGCTCGGCGTGGTCCGGGGCGGGCCCGGCGCCGGAACCCGCAACGGCCCGGTGTTCGTCTTCCCCGGCCAGGGCACCCAGTGGCCGGGCATGGGGCTCGAACTGCTCGACGCCTCCCCGGTGTTCGCCGAGCGGATGGCGGAGTGCGCCGCCGCGTTCGCCCCGTTCCTCGACTGGTCCCTGATGGACGTCCTGCGCGGCGTGCCCGGGGCACCGGACCTCGACCGGGTGGACGTGGTCCAGCCGGTGCTGTTCGCGGTGATGGTGTCGCTGGCAGAACTGTGGCGCGCGCACGGCGTGCGGCCCTCGGCCGTGGTCGGCTACTCGCAGGGCGAGATCGCCGCCGCCTGCTTCGTGGGCGCGCTGTCCTTGACGGACGCGGCCCGCGTGGTCGCGCTGCGCAGCCGCATGCTGGCCGAGAACCTGGCAGGCCGGGGCGGTGTCGCCTCCGTGATGATCTCCAGCGAGGAGGCGGACCGTCGCGTCGCCCGCTGGGGCCGGGCCCTGTCCGTGGCCGGTGTCAACGGCCCCAAGGCGGTCACCATCGCCGGAGACGAGCAGGCGCTGGCCGAGCTGGTCGCCGAATGCGAGGCGGACGGCATCCGGGTGCGGTCCATCCCCGCCTCGGTGCCCAGCCACTGCCCGCAGGTCGAGCCACTGCGCGAACCCCTGCTGCAACAGCTCGCCCCGGTGACCGCCCGGTCGACGGACATCCCGTTCTACTCGACGGTGACCGGCGGGATCGTCGACACCGCCGAGCTGACCGCCGAGTACTGGTACCGCAACATGCGCGGCACGGTGCTGTTCGAGCCCGTCGTCCGCCGCCTCCTGGCGGACGGGTACGGCACGTTCCTGGAGAGCTCCCCGCACCCGATGCTGACGATCGCGGTCCAGCAGATCGACGGCGACGCGACCGTGATCGGCACGATCCGCCGCCGGGAGGGCGGCCTGGACCGCTTCCTCGCCTCCCTGGGCGAGGCGCATGTCGCGGCCCTGCCCGTCGACTGGCAGCCGGTCTTCGCGGGCAGGGACGCCCGCCGGGTGCCCCTGCCCACCTACGCCTTCCAGCACCAGTCCTACTGGCCCCGGCTGCCCCGGCAGACCGCCGGTGACGTCACCGCGGCCGGGCTGGCCGCCGCCGACCATCCGCTGCTCGGCGCCACCGTGGAACTGCCCGACTCCGGCGGCCTGCTTTTCACCGGACGGCTGTCACTCGACACCCACCCGTGGCTCGCCGACCACGCCGTCGCCGGAGTGGTGCTGGTACCCGGCACCGCCTTCGTCGAACTGGCCGTCCGCGCAGGACACCACGTGGGCTGCGACCGGCTGGACGAACTCACCATCGAAGCCCCGCTGGTGCTGCCCGAACACGGCGCCGTCCAGGTCCGGCTGACCGTCGGCGAGACCGACCCCACCGGCCGCCGCCCGCTGACCGTCCACTCCCGCGCGGCGGGCACCCAGGACACCGCGACCGGCGAACCCTGGACCCGCCACGCCACCGGTCTGCTCGCCGCAGACGGCGCGCTCGCCCCCGCAGGGACGGGAATCTGGCCGCCCGCCGGCGCCGTGCCCGTCCCCGTGGACGGCCTGTACGAGCGGCTGGCGGTCGACGGCGTCGACTACGGCCCGGCGTTCCAGGGCCTGCGGGCCGTCTGGCAGGACGGTACGGACGTACTCGCCGAAGTCGCCCTCGACCAGCCGACCAGCGCCGACGCGGCACACTTCGGGCTGCACCCGGCACTGCTGGACGCCGCCCTGCACGCGATCGGCCCCGGCGGACTCCTCACCGACCAGGACAGCATCCGGCTGCCGTTCTCCTGGGCCGGCGTGTCCCTGCACAGGACCGGCGCGGGAGCGCTGCGCGTCCGGCTGTCACCGGCCGGCCCGGACACCGTGTCCCTCACCGTCGCCGACGCCTCCGGCGCACCCGTCGCCTCGGTTGAGTCGCTGGTGCTGCGCCCGGTGACGGCCGAGACGTTCGCGGGTGCACGCGCCAGGCACCACGACAACCTGTTCCGGCTCGGCTGGGCGGCCGTACCCGAACCGACCGCCCTCCCCGCCGTGACGCCGGGCGCCTGGGCG
This sequence comes from Streptomyces sp. NPDC001700, assembly GCF_053596435.1. Classification (NCBI taxonomy): domain Bacteria; kingdom Bacillati; phylum Actinomycetota; class Actinomycetes; order Kitasatosporales; family Streptomycetaceae; genus Streptomyces; species Streptomyces sp. NPDC001700. The sequence goes on along the minus strand of NZ_JBSFGE010000022.1, from coordinate 48,385 downwards.
GTCCTCGGTACGGACGAGCTGCGCCTCGCCGAGAACCTCAAGGCCGTGGGCACCCCGCCCGGCGCCTACCCCGACCTGGCCGCGCTCGCCGAAGCCATCGGCGCGGGCGCCCCGGTGCCGGAGGTGATCCTGGTAGGCGCCGGCGGTGCACGGACACCGCAACAGGCGGACGAGCGGGAGGCCCAGCAGCCGGACACGGTGCACAGCGCCGCGCACGACGCGCTGGACCTCGCCCAGTCCTGGCTCGCCGACCCGCGCCTGGCCACCGCCCGGCTGGTCGTGGTGACCCGCGGCGCGGTCGCCGCCCACCCCGGCGACAGCGTGCCGGACCTCGCCGGAGCCGCCGTGTGGGGACTCATCCGGTCGGCACAGACCGAGAACCCGGACCGGTTCGTCCTCGTCGACCTCGACGACCGGGAACCCTCCTGGCGAGCCCTGCCCGCCGCCGTCGCGACCGGCGAACCCCAACTCGCCCTGCGGGACGGCACCGCGCACGCCGCCCGCCTCACCCGGGTCACCGCCCCGCCGCCGGACCAGGCCGGGTCGCACACCCCGGCGGACGGCACCGAAACCGGCCTCGCCGCCCGCCGCGACGGCACCGTCCTGATCACCGGCGGCACCGGCGCCCTCGGCAGCCTGGTCGCCCGCCACCTGGTCACCGCCCACGGCGTCCGCGACCTGCTGCTCACCAGCAGGCGCGGCCCGAACGCCGACGGCGCCGCCGAACTGGCGGCGGAACTCACCGAGCTGGGCGCCCGCGTGACGATCGCGGCCTGCGACACCGCCGACCCGGAGGCGCTGGCCGCACTGCTGGCCGGCATTCCCGAGGAGCATCCGCTGACCGCCGTGGTACACGCCGCCGGTGTGCTCGACGACGGCGTGATCGGCTCCCTCACCCCCGAGCGGGTGGACCGGGTGCTGCGCCCCAAGGTGGACGCCGCCTGGCACCTCCACACCCTCACCCGGGACCTGGAGCTGTCGGCGTTCGTCCTCTTCTCCTCCGCGGCCGGCGTCTTCGGCGGCCCCGGCCAGGGCAACTACGCGGCGGCCAACGCCTACCTGGACGCCCTGGCCCACCACCGCCGGGCCCTCGGGCTGGCGGCCACCTCCCTCGCCTGGGGCCTGTGGGCCGACGAGACCGGCGTCAACAGCGGTATGGCCGACACCATCGGAGACGTCGACATACGCCGTATGACCCGCTCCGGTATGACCGGCCTGTCCGCGCCGGAGGGCCTGGCCCTGCTGGACCTCGCCGACACCCTGGACGAGGCCCTGCTGGTGCCGACCCGCCTCGACCGTGCACCGGGCGGCCCGGGCGCCGTACCGCCACTGCTGCGCGACCTGGTCCGCGGCCGGGCCCGGCCCACCCCACAGGAACAGGCCGACACGGACGGCACCGCGTTGCGCGACCGGCTGCTGGGCGTACCCGCCGAGGACCGTGCCCGGGTACTGCTCGACGTGGTCCGCGGCCAGGTCGCCGACGTCCTCGGACACACCTCCGCGGACGCCGTCGAGCCCGACCAGGCCTTCAGCGAACTCGGCTTCGACTCGCTGACCGCCGTCGAACTGCGCAACCGGCTCAACCAGGTCACCGGGCTGCGGCTCACCCCGACCGTGGTCTTCGACCATCCCAGCCCCCACCGGCTCGCGGACCAGCTCCTCGCCGACCTGGACCTGGAAGAGCCCACGGCGACGGCACCGCTGCTCGCCGAGCTCGCCCGGATGGAGTCAGCCCTCTCCACGATCACCCCGGACACCTTCGCCGAGGCCGCCCCGGACGACACCGCCTACGAGGAGGTCACCGTGCGGCTTCAGACACTGCTCGCCAAGTGGAGCCGCTTCCGCACCGAGCCGGAGCCCGCGCAGACCACGCGCAGCCTGGAGACGGCCACCGCCGACGAGCTGTTCGACTTCATCGACGGCGAGCTCGGGGAGCTGTGACCGATGCCCTGCACCCCTGACGACGATTCGCGAGGAGCGACGAGTACGTGATGAATGAGGAAAAGCTCCTCGGATATCTCCGCCGTGTGACCGCCGACCTGCAGGAGGCGAAGCTGCGCGTGCGCGAGCTGGAGGCCGGCAGCCGGGAACCGATCGCCATCGTGGGCATGGCCTGCCGCTACCCCGGCGGCGTCACGTCCCCGGAGGGCCTGTGGCGGCTGGTCTCCGAGGGCACCGACACCGTGTCCGGCCTTCCCGAGGACCGTGGCTGGGACGTGGACAACCTCTACGACCCCGACCCGGACCACATCGGCACCGCGTACGCCCGCGAAGGCGCCTTCCTGTACGACGCCGCGGACTTCGACCCCGCCCCGTTCGGCATCTCCCCGCGCGAGGCGCTGGCCACCGACCCCCAGCACCGCCTGCTGCTGGAGACCTCATGGGAGGCGTTCGAACGGGCCGGAATCGCCCCCTCCGCACTGAAGGGCAGCCGCACCGGCGTATTCGCCGGAGTGATGTACCACGACTACGCCGCCCGGCTGCGCTCCGTACCCGACGACGTCGCCGGCTACATCGGCAACGGCAACTCGGGCAGCATCGCCTCGGGACGGCTGGCGTACACCTACGGGCTGGAAGGCCCCGCGGTCACCCTCGACACCGCCTGCTCGTCCTCGCTGGTCGCCCTCCACCTCGCCGTGCAGGCACTGCGTTCCGGGGAGTGCACCATGGCCCTGGCCGGCGGTGTCTGCGTGATGTCCTCTCCGGTGACCCTGCTGGAGTTCTCCCGGCAGCGCGGCCTCGCACCGGACGGCCGGGTGAAGGCATTCGCCGCCGCCGCCGACGGCACCGGACTCGGCGAGGGCGTCGGCATGCTGCTGCTGGAACGGCTCTCCGACGCCCGGCGCAACGGCCGCCCCATCCTGGCCGTCGTACGCGGCACCGCCGTCAACCAGGACGGCGCCTCCAACGGCATGACGGCCCCCAACGGCCCCTCCCAGCAGCGCGTCATCCGCCAGGCTCTCGCCGACGCCCGGCTCTCCACCGACGAGATCGACGCGGTGGAGGCCCACGGCACCGGCACCCGGCTGGGCGACCCCATAGAGGCCCAGGCCCTGCTGGCCACCTATGGCCAGGACCGGCCCGAGGACCGGCCGCTGTGGCTGGGCTCGGTGAAGTCCAACATCGGCCACACCCAGTCGGCCGCCGGTGTCGCCGGCGTCATCAAGATGGTGATGGCGATGCGGCACGGTGTGCTGCCGCGCACCCTGCACGTGGACGAGCCCTCACAGCAGGTGGACTGGTCCGAGGGCGCGGTGGAACTGCTGACCGAGGCGCGGGAGTGGCCGGAGACCGGGCGACCGCATCGCTTCGCCGTGTCCTCCTTCGGCATCAGCGGCACCAACGCGCACGCCGTCGTCGAGCAGGCACCCGCCGCTGACCCCGCCGACCTCCCCCAGCCCACCGTCCGCACCACCACGGTGCCCTGGGTACTGACCGCCAAGTCCGAGGAAGCGCTGCGCACCCAGGCCACCCGCCTGCGCACCCACCTCGACACCCACCCGGAGAGCACACCCCAGGACATCGGCCTGTCCCTGGTCACCTCCCGCACGCCCATGGACCACCGCGCCGCCGTCGTGGCCGCGGACCGGGACACCTTCGCCGCCGCTCTGACCGCACTCGCCGAGGGCGGGGAGGCGCCGGGCGTGGTGCGAGGCGTGGTCTCCCGCCGGGGCAAGTCCGCGTTCCTGTTCACGGGGCAGGGGGCGCAGCGCGCCGGAATGGGCCGTGAGCTGTACGCGGCGTTCCCCGTGTTCGCCGAGGCCTTCGACGCCGTGTGCGATGGATTCCAGGGGGAGTTGGACCGGCCGCTGAAGGAGGTGGTCTTCGAGGACGCTGCCGCACTGGGCCGAACCGTCTACACACAAACCGGTCTGTTCGCCGTGGAAGTGGCGCTGTTCCGGCTGCTGGAGTCGTGGGGTCTGGCACCGGATGTCCTGCTCGGACACTCCATCGGTGAGCTGGCCGCCGCGTATGTGGCGGGTGTGTGGTCGCTGGAGGACGCGTGTGTGCTGGTGGCGGCGCGTGGTCGGTTGATGCAGGCGCTGCCCGCTGGTGGTGCGATGGTGGCGGTGCAGGCGAGCGAGGCCGAGGTCGCCGAGGCGCTGACCGGTCTGGCCACGGTCTCGATCGCCGCTGTCAACGGACCGGCGTCTGTCGTTGTCTCCGGTGACGAGGACGCCGTACAGGGGATAGCCGAGCGGTTCGCCGAGCAGGGGCGCAAGACCAAGCGCCTGACGGTCTCGCACGCTTTCCACTCCCCGCGCATGGACCCCATGCTGGACGAGTTCCGTCACGTGGCCGAGAAGCTGTCCTACGATGCGCCGCGCATCCCTGTGGTCTCGAACCTGACCGGTGGGATGGCCGCTGCCGAGGAGTTGTGTACTCCGGAGTACTGGGTGCGGCATGTCCGTGAGGCGGTCCGGTTCGCGGACGGGCTCAGGTCCCTGGACGAGCTGGGTGTACGGACCCTGATCGAGCTGGGCCCGGACGGCGTCCTGTCCGCGATGGGCCAGGAGAGCACCGAAGCCGTCTTCGTGCCCGCGCTGCGCAGGGACCGCCCGGAGGCGCAGGCCCTCACATCCGCCGTCGCCCAGGCGTATGTCCGTGGAGTCCCCGTCGACTGGGCGGCGTTCTTCGCCGGGCGCGGCGCCAGGAGGGTCGAGCTGCCCACCTACGCCTTCCAGCGCGAACGCTACTGGCTGGACAACGGACACCTGACCGGGGACGTGGAATTCGCCGGTCTGGGCACAGCGGACCATCCGTTGCTGGGCGCGGCGGTGGAACTGCCGGATACCGGTGGGCTGTTGTTCACCGGCCGGCTCTCGGCCGAGGTCCACCCCTGGCTGGCCGACCACACCGTGGCCGGTGTCGTACTGCTGCCCGGTACGGCTCTGGTGGATATGGCGCTGCGGGCCGGGGAGAGCCTGGGCTGTGGCGAGCTGAGCGAGCTGACGCTGCGCGTGCCACTGGCCCTCCCCGCTGAGCAGGGCGCGGTCACCCTCCAGCTGGTCGTGGGCGCACCGGACGAGCGCGGCTCCCGACTCGTCAGGGTGTACTCGCGTGCGGCGGGCGCCGACGGTGAGGCCGAGTGGACGCTCAACGCGGAGGGCCTGCTCTCCGCCTCCCCCGATGCCGCCTCCCCCGACACCGCGTTCCCGTGGACACCGGGGGAGTGGCCGCCGCCCGGGGCCGAGCCGCTGCGGGTGGACGGGCTCTACGAGCGGCTGGCCGACGGCGGACTGGAGTACGGGCCCGCCTTCCAGGGGCTGCGGGCCGCCTGGCGGCTCGGCGACGAGGTGTACGCGGAGGTGGAGGCGCCACAGCCGGTGGCGGACTCCGCCGAGGGCTTCGGGCTTCATCCGGCGCTGCTGGACACGGCGATGCACGGACTGAACCTCGGAGGACTGCTGGCGGACGACGGCCGGGGGCGGCTGCCGTTCTCCTGGAACGGGGTGCGGCTGCACCGCGCGAGCGCGACCACACTGCGGGTACGGCTGGCCCCGGCGGGGCCGGACACGGTGTCGTTCGCGGCCGTCGAAGCCTCGGGCGCCCCGGTGGCGTCCGTGGACGCCTTGGTACTGCGGCCGGTCAGCGCCGAGCAGCTGCGGGCCGGGGCCTACCGGAGGTCGCTGTTCCGGCTGGAGTGGACGCCGCTCGCGGTGGGGGACGCCCGCGCAGCCCGCTGCGCCCTGCTGGGCACCGGCGACACCGGGTTGCGCCGCGCGCTCACGGACGCGGGCGGTGCCGTGGAGGCGCACCCGGACCTCACGGCGCTCGGGGCCCGGCTGCGGGAGCCCGGTGCCGTGGTTCCGGACTTGGTCCTGGCCGTCGTACCGGAGCCTGCGGGAGACGAGAGCCCGGTGGAGCGCGCGCACCGGCTGGCGCGGGACATCCTCGGCCTGCTCCAGTCGTGGCTGGCGGACGAGCGGTTCGCCTCAGCCCGGCTGGTGGTGGTCACCCGGGGCGCGGCGGCACCGCCCCTCGCGGATCCGGCGGCGGCGACCGTCTGGGGACTGGTGCGCTCCGCGCAGGCCGAGCACCCCGGCCGATTCGTCCTGCTGGACCTCGACGGCGCCGAGGAGCCCGGCGCCGCAGCGCTCGCCGCCCTCGGCACGGACGAACCACAGCTGATCATCCGTCAGGGCACGGTGTCGGCGGCCCGGTTCGCGCGGGCGGCGGTCACCGGCCCAGTTGAGGCCGCGCCCCGGGCGCACGGCACGGTCCTCGTCACCGGAGGCACCGGAGCGTTGGGCGCCCTGGTGGCGCGACATCTGGTGGCCGAACGTGGCGTACGGCGGCTCCTGCTCACCAGCAGGCAGGGCGAGGCCGCCCCGGGAGCCGCCGATCTGGTCGCGGAGCTGCGCGAACTGGGCGCGTCCGTGACTGTCGCCGCGGTCGACGTCGCCGACCGGGAGGCGCTGCGCGAGGTACTGGCAGCCGTACCGCGGGAACATCCCCTGACCGGCGTGGTGCATACGGCCGGTGTGGTCGCGGACGGCGTGATCGGCTCGCAGACCCCGGAGCGGCTGGCCTCGGTGCTCCGGCCCAAGGTGGACGGCGCCTGGCATCTGCACGAGCTTACCGCAGAGGCGGACCTCTCCCTGTTCGTGCTGTTCTCGTCGCTGGCCGGCACGCTGGGCGGCGCCGGGCAGGGCAACTACGCCGCGGCGAACGCCTTCCTGGACGCGCTGGCCGTGCACCGGCGGGCGAGCGGCCGCTCCGCGGTCTCCCTGGCGTGGGGCATGTGGGCGCGGCTCAGCGGAATGACCGGGGGACTGGGCGAGGCGGAGTTGCAGCGGCTGCACCGGGCGGGCCTGGGCGCGCTGTCGGACCAGGAGGGTCTGGCGCTGTTCGACGCGGCGAGCACCGGCGAGGACGCCACACTCGTCCCCATGCGGCTCGACCCCAGCGGCCTCGGCGGAGAGTCGTCGGGTGATCTGCTGCCTCCGCTGCTGCGGGACCTCGTCCAAACCCCGGCACGCCGGGCGCGGCCCGCCACCGAGACCGGCGGTCTGCGGCGGGCACTCGCTCAGGTGCCGCAGGACGCGTGGGAGCAGTTCCTCGACACGGCGGTGCGCGACCAGGTCGCGGCGGTGCTCGGCCACTCCTCCGGAGCGGTGATCGACGCCGACCAGCCGTTCACGGACATGGGCTTCGACTCGCTCGGCGCCATCGAACTGCGCAACCGGCTCACCGCCGCGGGCGGCGTCCCGCTGCCCGCCACGCTGATCTTCGACCATCCGACACCGGCCGCGGTCGCCGCGCATCTGCGCGGGCTGCTGGCGACGGCCGCCGCCGAGGACGCCGTACCGCAGACCGCGCCGCCCGCCGCCGCGCCCTCACCGGCCGGTTCCGTGGAGGCGCTGTTCCGGCAGGCGTGCGAGAGCGGCCAGTACAAGGACGGCGTGGACCTGCTGATGGCGGCCTCCCGGGTCCGTCCCGCCTTCGACGCGGCGGACGCGGCCCGGCACGCGCCGAAGCCGGTGCGGCTCTCCCACGGACCGCGGCGGCCGTCGCTGGTCTGTTTCGCCGCCCCGGTGGCGCTGTCCAGCGCCCACCAGTACGCGCGGTTCGCGACGGCCTTCCACGACGTCAGGGACGTGTCGGTGCTGGTGCCGACCGGCTTCTCCGACGGCCAGGCACTGCCGCGGTCGGTCGAGGCGGCCGTCGCCGCCCACGCGGACGCGGCACTGGCCTGTGCCGACGGGGCGCCGGTGGTACTGGTCGGGCACTCCTCCGGCGGATGGCTCGCCCACGCCGTGGCCGCACACCTGGAGAGCGTCGGCGTGGTGCCCGCCGGAGTGGTGCTGCTGGACACCTATCTGCCCGGCAACGACGTCGTCGACGGCTTCGCCTCGGTCTTCATGGACAGCATGTTCGACCGGGAGGGGCTGGTGGACGGCGTGAACTTCACCCGGCTGACCGCGATGGGCGGCTACTTCCGGCTCTTCGCGGACTGGGAACCGGCCGAGATCGCGGCCCCCACCCTCTTCGTCCGCGCCGGGGAGCGGATCGCCCCGGGCGAGGGGTCCGGTGCCCCTGCCCCGCAGGCCTTCTGGCAGCTGCCGCACACCGCGGTCGAGGTGCCGGGGAACCACTGGAGCATGATGGAGGAACAGTCCGCCGCCACGGCCCGGCCGGTCATGGACTGGCTCGACCGGGCCCCGGACTGACGGCCACGGGCACCACGACAAGGCTCCGCCCCGACGCCGTACGGACGTCGGGGCGGAGCCTTGTCGTGGAGCCCGGCTCAGCTCACGAGAGCGGGTTCACGCTGTACAGCGGGAAGTACGACGCGATCCGGCCCGCGGCGTAGTCGTCGGCCAGCGTCGGCACCTCGTCGAAGCCGTAGGTGACGGTCGACCCCTCGGGAGCCATCCAGCCACCCGCCTCCTGGAAGTCCCGGATGACCGGCGAGTCCGGCAGCCGCCACACATGCGTATTCACATGGATGTGCCTGCTGATGCACTCGGCGCCCCGCAGATGGGACAGCCGCATGCCCGCCTTCCAGCCGCAGGTGGTGACGACGCCCTCCCGGGCGAGGGCCTTCACGGTGACGTCGTACAGCGGTTCGCCGATGTTGTCCACGAAGATCGCGGCTCCCCGGCCGTCGCTCAGCTCGTCGACCACTCCGAGGAAGTCGGACACCGACTGCCGCCGGCGGGCCTGACGCTCCCGGTCCGCCCTGGCCTGGCGGGGCGGAAGAGAGAGATCGGGGTAGAGCCGGCGATCCACCGGGACGATGCCGTGTTCGCGCAGGAAGGCGATCCGCTCGTCCGAGCCCGCCGTCATCGCCACCCGGAAACCGGCGCGCCGGGCCAGCATCAGCTCGGCGAACGCGACCCCGCCGCCCCAGCCGAAGACCAGATGGCTGGACGGGTCGTCGTCGGCGATCTGCGTCCGCCAGCAGCCGTACGCCTTCTGCCAGTTGTCCCACGCCGTGAAATACCGGCCGTAGGTGGCCCACTGGGGCAGGGAGTAGGCGGTGTCGGCCGGGATGGGCAGCAGCACCCGGGTGTCCATCTTCGACCGCTTGGTCAGCAGACCGATGGTGTTCGGGGCGTCGTAGGCGTAGGCGAGTTCGGCGTAGCCGTACCGGTCGCACTTGCCGAACGGCAGCAGCAGACACAGGTCCCCCTCGCGGACCCGGACATCCCGGTCGGCCGCGTTCACCTTGAGGACGCGTACCACCCCCAGGTTGCCCAGGACCACGGCGTCCTCCCCGCGGCTGCTGCACACATCGATCGGCGAACGGGCCAGCGCGTGATCGACGTTGGCCTCCCAGGAACCGAGGATCGGCTCCACCAGTGCCTCACCCTCCTCCAGCGGACCGAAGGTGAACAGATCACGTCGCAGGGCGCCGCCCGGGCCGCCGTCGGGCGTGCCGACCAGCGAACCAGAGCGAAGCACCCAGGCTTCTGGCGAATAGATGACAACCTCCTAAGATCAGGACTTCCCCGTGCCCGGCTACCGGGCCACCGGTACCCGGTAGTTCACCGACACCCCGCCCCAGGCCTCGCCCGCGCCGTAGGCGACGGCCCCGAGACGGCCCTCGGCGGGCAGGGAGCCCGAGGCCAGCTCGTCGGCGAACGCGAGCGGGACCGACGCCGAGGAGGTGTTGCCGAAGTGCGCGATACGGTTCACGAAGGGCACGCCGAGGTCGGCGGTGAACGTACGGACCTGCTCCAGGATGCGGCCGTTGGCCTGGTGGCCGACCAGCACCGTCGGCGCGGGTTCCCGTTCGGCGAGATACCGGGCCGACTCCGACATCCGGCGCACCGCACGGTCGTACACCTGCATCCCGTCGAGATGGATGCCGCCGGCGTCGGTCTCCCGCATGAGCCCCTCGCCGGAGCCGTCGCTCCCGGCGACATGGTGGAAGCGCGCGAACTCCTCGCGCCGCTCCAGCAGGACGGCGGCGGCCCCGTCGGCGAAGAGGCAGGCGGTCTGCCGGTCGGTCCGGTCCACCAGCCGGGACATGGCCTCCACCGAGCACACCAGGACCGACGACGCCTGCCCGGCGTCACAGAGCGACAGCCCGGTGACCAGCCCGTACACGAAGCCGCAGCAGGCCGCGTTCATATCGAAGCCCAGCACCGACGAGGGCAGCCCGGCCAGCTCGGCCACCTTCTGCGCGATACCCGGGACGCGTTGGCGTACGGACGTGGAGACCAGGACGAGGGCGCCGACGGACGACGGATCGGCCATCCGGCCCACGATCGGCGCGCAGGCCTCCGCCGCCACCTCCGCCAGCGGGATGTCGTCGTCGAGCCAGCCGCGGGACGCGATCCCGCTGCGGCGCCTGATCCACTCGTCGGTGAGGCCGATCGCGTCGAAGTGCGCGTTGTCGACGGTCCGGCCCGGTTTCGCCGTGGCGAGATCGACGATGCCCGCGCTCGTCACTGGTCGGCCAGCTTCACGAAGTAGGCGGTGAAGTCCTGGAGCAGACCGAAGCCCGCCGTCTCCCGCAGATCGGCCTTGACCTGCAACTCCCGCTCCATCAACTGGGTCAGCTCGACGATGTCGAGCGAGTCCAGGTCGAGGTCGCCCACCGGCCGCTCCAGGTCGTCGTAACCCAGGGACGGGTCCCGCTCCCTCAGCTTGGTGAGCATGATGTCCGCTATCCGGCGTTCGATGTCGTTCATTTTCTCTCCTTGAAAGCCCTGGGGCGGTGGCTACTCGGCCGCCAACTGGTAAAGCACGTCACCGGATTGGAGAACGGTGCCGACCGTCGCGGAGAGCGCGGCGACACGGCCGCCGCGCTCCGCCACGATCTCGGTGCTCGCCTTGTCGGTCTCCATCACCGCGACCACGTCCCCCCGCTCGACGCGGTCGCCGACGGCGGCGACCCACTCGACCAGCAGCGCCTCGCCGAGGCCGTGCCCGAAGCCGGGGACCCGGAAGTCAATGTGCTCCACGCTCACTTCATCATCACCAGAACCTCATCCGTGATCTCCCGCACGCCTATCAGGTAGTCGTTCTCGAAGTCCGCCGGCGGATACGCGCGGCGGTCGGGGGCCAGTCGCCGGATCGGGCAGCGCAGCGATTCGAAGCCCTGCTCGGCCACCGCGGCGGCGACCTCCGCACCGATGCCCGCGTACTTCGTCGCCTCGTGCACGATCAGCAGCCGCCCGGTCCGGGCCACGGACCGAAGGACCGTGTCCATATCCACCGGCGCCACCCAGCGCAGGTCCACCACCTCGACGTCCACCGTCGGGCTGAGCGCGTGCGCCGCCTCCAGGACCTCGTTCGTGACCGCGCCGAAGGTCACCACGGTCACGTCCGTGCCCGGCCGGACGATCCGGGCGGCCGTCGGCGACGTCGCCGGCGCGTCGCTGCGCGGGGGCGCGGTCCGGCGCCAGTAGAGCCGGACCGGCTCGTACATCACCACGGGCGACCCCAGCCCCACCGCGTACCGCAGGACCTGGTCGGCATCCTCGCCCGTGGACGGATACGCCACCGAGATACCGGAGGCGGGCGCGAACAGCGCCTCGTTGGACTCGCTGTGGTGCTCGACGCCGCGAATGCCGCCACCGGACGGGATACGCACCACCAGACTCGGGCTGATCTGCCCGTTCCAGCGGTGGCCGATCCGGGCCGCCTGCGTGATCAGCTGGTTCACCGCGGGATAGACGAACCCGCCGAACTGGATCTCGCACACCGGTATCAGCCCGCTGATCGCCATCCCGACGGCCTGGCCGACAATGGTGGACTCCGCCAGCAGCGAGTCCCGCACCCGGTCCCCGCCGAACCGCTGCTGGAGCCCCCGGGTGACCCGGAAAACCCCGCCCAGCCGTCCGATGTCCTCGCCGAGCAGCAGTACCCTCGGGTCCCGCTCCATCAGGTCGGCGAGGGTCGCGTTGATCGTCTCCGCCATGCTGGCGGGCCGTTCCAGAGCCATCACGCGTACCCCTTCATCAGCTGGCTCCGCAGCTCCCGCACCTCCGCGTCGACGGACTCCCGCCAGGCGGCGTCCACCACGCCCTCGGCCGTCAGCCGGTCCGCGTAGGCGGTCACGGGGTCCGACTCCCGGGTCCTCGCGATGTCGTCCCGGCTGCGGTACAGCTCCTGGGCGTCGGACGTCGAATGGCCGTGGACGCGTCCCACCGAGATCTCCACCAGATACGGCGACTTGGACTCACGTATGTGCCGGGCGGCCCGGGAGCAGGCGGTGAAGACGGCCTCCGGATCCCGGCCGGACAACGCGGCGGACTCGATGCCGAAGCCCCGGGCGCGTTCGGCGACGGAGGTGCGCATCTGCTCGCCGGCGGGTTTGGAGATGGCCCAGCCGTTGTTCTGGCAGACGAACAGCACGGCGGCGGACTCGACGGCGGCCAGGTTCATCGCCTCGGACATGTCGCCCTCGCTGGTGGCTCCGTCACCGACGTAGACGACGACGAAGTCCTCCCGCCCCTGCAGCCGTTGCCCCAGCGAGTAGCCGACGGCGTGCAGGGTCTGCGCCGCCAGCACCAGCGTGTAGGGGAAGAAGCGCCGCTGCCACGGTTCCCAGCCGCAGAACGTGCGCCCGGCCCACTGCGCCAGCAATTCGACCGGGGCCACACCCCGCAGGAGAGCCACCGCGTGTTCACGGTAGCTGGGAAAGATGGCGGGTTCCGTTCCCACGGCCAGAGCGGAGCCCACCTGCGCGGCCTCCTGGCCCTGACAGGACAGCCAGAGGTCGAGCGCTCCTTGTTTCTGGAGCTGCTGGGCCTCCTCGTCGACGCCCCGCGCCACCAGCATGTGGTGCAGCAGGGACCGTTTCGTACCGTCGTCCAGCCCCTGCTCGGGTTGCGATCTTAAGGTCATCACATTCGAACCCCCGTGTCTCTTGGGTGCGTTGCCGGTCAGTGGGTGGCTTCGGCCGTTGTCACGATCGGACCCTCGACGGGGGAGTGGCCGAACGCGCGTCAGAACCCGGCGCTGATGTGTGGTCGTATGGTGAGGACGACTGCCGAAGTCGCGTTAGGGCTGTCTGGGCGGCCGGGCGGGCACACGGCCCGTCATCGGCGGCACGGATCGGCCAGACACCAAGCACTGAACAGTCACGCGAATTCCTCCCCCGTCGCATGGGTAACTCGCGCCCATGCTGTACCGCACACTACCTAAACCGTCCCGGGTGACGTAGCGAGGGTCGCCCGAAGATGTTGCTCAGACAGGCTGGGTGTGAGTCAGCCGCGCCAGCCGGTCGGCGACGATGCCGGCCACCTCGGCCCGCCGGTCCACGAGATAGAAGTGGCCGCCCGGCATGGCGAACTCCTCGAACGCGCCCGTGGTGTGCTCGGCCCACGCGGCGGCGCCCCCGTCCGGCACCTTGGGGTCGTCCTCGCCGTTCAGCGCGATCACGGGGCAACTCAGTGGCGGGCCCGGACGGTACTGATAGCTCTCCACGACCTCGTAGTCGGCGCGGATCACCGGCAGCGCGAGCTGGACCAGTTCCTCGTTGTCGAAGACGCGCGGATCGGTGCCGCCCAGCTCCCGCACCTGCTCGATGAGCGTCCGGTCATCCGGGCGCTCGCTGAACTCCCGCCGATGGCGGGACGGAGCGCCCCGCCCGGACACGAACAGCGCGACCGGCGGACGGCCCATGGCCTGGAGGCGCCGCGCCACCTCGAACCCCAGCACCGCTCCCAGACTGTGCCCGAACACGGCGATCCCCCGATCGCTCCACGGCGCCAGCTCGGCGACCAGCCCCTCGGCCAGATCGTCGATCCGCGTCAGCAGCCGCTCATGCAGACGGTCCATCCGCCCCGGATACTGCACGGCGAGAGTGTCGACCCGCGGCCCGAGCGCTTTGCCCAGCCCGGCGTAGAAGGACGCCGAACCACCCGCGTGCGGAAGGCACACCAAGCGAACCGGCGCGTCGGGTGCGGGCGAGTACCGCCGTATCCACGCGGAGTTGGGGGCACTGCTGGCCGCGGTCATGTCACTCCTGGGTTCCTGACGTTGCCTCATATCGACCATGCGGAAGCCGGGGGAGGCGCCGATCCACCGTACTGGTCCGACAATCAAATGATCTACAACTGTCGCATGCGTGTCCGCGCGCGGCTCTCCGAGTCGCACACCCCCGCCCGCTGTTAGCGTGCCCACTCTGTCAAGGCGATCATGAGGAGAGGGCTTTCGATGCAGGACGTGGCGCGCCACCCGGTCAGCGGAGGACGCGTAGCCCAGGCACTCGACGACGTCACCGGACGGACCCGGCGGCGGTGGCACGGGTTGCGCTACGACTGTCCGTCCCCGGAGAAGCTCATGGAGATGCGGGACGAACTCCTGGACCATGTCGCTGCCCGTACCGTCGAGGACTCCGTCCTCGGCGACGAGCAGTCGCGCCTGGCACTGCGGACCGCGGCGGAGTGCTCCCTGGGGGTGTTGAGCGTGGGCTGTTTCCCCAACGGTGACCAGGAAATCGCCTTCCCGCTCATCGGCGAGGAGCTCAGCAGCGATGACGTCACCTTCGGCGATGTCATCGAGGAAGCACCCACGGCCGGGACATGGCTCGATGCGTTTGCGATGTGCCTGGTCAGCGGCGTGGTGTGGGAATGGCGGCGGGTGATCGGGCTCCTGCTCGAAGACGACTACGCGCCCGCTATCCGCAACGGGGTGCCGTACTCGAAGCTCACCTCGACATCGGATTCGGCGGACGTCGCTGCGATGGACGCGCTGTGCGGCTACCTGACCCGGGCGAGCGGCCACCTGCCCCGCGACTGGCCCACCGTGCCCCTGCGCAAGCCGGACCCGGGCGAGCGGGCCGAAGCGGCCAGGCGACTGGACGCCGTCGGCCGCCTGACACCGGACCGGTGTCTCCTTCGCGCGCTCCTCGACGACGACCAGCACACCTTCGAACAGGCTCTTATGGCCCGGCTCACCGAGCACCGGGACAGTGCGGGCCCCGACCCCGCCCCCAGGACGTTGCTGCCGGTCGGCGCCGTTGCCGTGGCCGCCCTCGCGGTCCAGGTGCACGGGTGGGAGCTGAGCATCCGGTCCGGCTATCTGCCGCACACCATGCTGGGCTCTTTGGACGCTCTGCGGCGTGCGGCAGATGCCGAATCGAACGACCTGGGGCTGTGGTACGCGAAATAGGCTGCGCCACGTTCGCCGGGTACGGCGTATCGCCCCCGCCGTCCGCGGTGCCTGTCTCCGGATTGTGTCAGCGTGGCATCGGGATCTCGAAGTGCACCGTAGCGAAGCCCGGGCCGTGCTCTCCTGTGGTGCGGGCGTCGAAGATTTCTTTCGCCACGCTGTGCCAGAACGGGAGGGCGCCCGCGATGTCGGCGTTGGTGTGCAGGTAGATGCTCTCGTAGCCGTCGGTCGCGGCGGCGAACTCGCACGCCTGGTGCACCATCGTCCGCGCCAGGCCGTGCCGTCGGTGCTCCGGTCGCACGTACACGCGGAGCAGCTGCGCGGTGGTTCCGGACGGGTAGCGCTCGGCGAGCCGCCCGGGATGCGGCGGGTGGGTCGGCCCCGCCGAGCGAACGCAGGTCGTTCCCACGACCTCGTCGCCGTGCACGGCCACCAGCAGCAGGTGCCGGGGGTCTTCGAGGTAGGTCCCCGTGATGTCCACGACGTCGCGGTGCCACGCGGGGACGTAGCCGTAGCCGAACTCCCGGTAGAACGTGTCGAGCATGACGCGGCGCGCTCCGTCGGCGTCGGCGGTGGTGGCGGGGCGCACGGCGTAGGCGTGACGTGCGGAATCGGTCACGTGGGTCTCCTGCGGAGCGTCGTGCTGGTGTGGAAGAGGATGTTGGAGATGTAGTCCTTGGTTTCTGGAATGTAGCCGGGTGTTTGCTGGGCGGGTTCGGGGTTGAAGCGGCTGGTGTCGAGGACGTCCGTGGGTGCGACCCGGTGGCTATGTGTGGCGGGTAGGAGGCTCAGTCCTCGGGGTGGAGCAGGCCGCGTCGGTAGGCGGGGGCGAGTCGTCGTGGCACCTGGTGTTCGCGGCCGTTGATGGTGATGGTCACCAGGTCCGGTGCGGTTGCCTTCCACTGTGCGCGGCGGTGGCGGGTGTTGCTTCCCCTACATGAAAATGGGGTCCGTTTTCATCTAGGGTTCTGGTTACTGTGAGGCCGTCGTGCGGGAGGGAAAGTGCCGTTGGTGATGTTGCGGGTACGCAGGAGCGCGTATGGGCTCGTCACCGCCATCGGACGGGGGACGGGGTGAGGGGCTGCGGCGATGCGCGGCTGAGGGCACCTGTGGGTGGCTGCCGACCTGGAAGACGGTCGTCTCTTGGTGCTCGGCCGGCTGCCTCCTCGTCCTGGGAGAGGCCGGAGGCTGGTTGGAGGGCGGCGATACGCAAGGCTGGCGCGCCGCCTCGCCGCGGCGTCGGACGCTGGCCTCGTGGTACTGGGACGACTACTACGCCGAGCGCCGCGACGAGATTCTGCTCACCGGCGCCGGGCTGGACGAGGACTGCCTGCGGGCGGCGCTGGACGCTGTGCTCGGCGACCGCGAACTGGCCCTCGGCGCCGACCACTGGGCCGTTGCTCGGCACCACGGCACAGAACCCGGAATGCTGAACCCGTAGATGAGGGAACCCCGTCCCGTGGCGGGCGCTCCGCAGGGGCCGCTGTCGAGCACGGTAAAGCTCAGCTCGCGGGCAGTCCGGGCGGGGACGCGCTCGGCCACGTCGCGTTCACCGGCGCGCTGGCGGCGCTCGTCGCTCGGCTGTGACCTGCAACGGGGACTGTTCGCGGCGCCCGTCGTGTTCGCTGCGCTGATCGATCGGCGTGCTCGGCCGACGTGGCCGCTCCGACGACGTGGCCATCGCCATGGCCTCGCCTGGATCCTGGGCCTGGCTCTGGTGGCTGTGTGGGATTGTCACGTACAGGCCGCGGCTGTCAGCTGATGTGACTCCGGGTGGGTCCAGCGGTGTCAGGTGGTCGGCGGGTGGGTCGCGCGTGGCGGCCGCTATGCCGTGCGCCGCGACGTCGGTCGGTGTTCCGCTTGGTCTTCGCGCGAACCTTCGGTGTAAGCCTTCCGTGCGGCTCTTGAACGAGATGCTGAGGTTCGTGGAGGGGCGGGAGCGCTGCAGGCTGGTCATGGTCCGGGTGGGCAGATGGACCGGAAGGAGCGCAGTCGGCAGGCGCCGATGTGCGCCCCGGACCGGGTTGCGGGCGACTATCCGGTAGAACGTCCCGCGCCGT
This sequence comes from Streptomyces sp. NPDC001700, assembly GCF_053596435.1. Lineage (NCBI taxonomy): Bacteria > Bacillati > Actinomycetota > Actinomycetes > Kitasatosporales > Streptomycetaceae > Streptomyces > Streptomyces sp. NPDC001700. The sequence goes on along the minus strand of NZ_JBSFGE010000022.1, from coordinate 31,247 downwards.
GAAGGACCGTGACCGTTACGGTCATCAGGCGCTCGACGCGGTGGCGGGAAGCGCGCTGCGCCCGAGTTGGTGTGTTGGGCCCCCGGGGCGGTGTCAGCTCTTCATGGCTGTCCAGAACTCGTCGAAGGACATCTGACGGTCGCCGTTGGTGTCGAGTGCGTCGATCAGTTCCTGGGCTTGTGTCTGGGTGATCTGCGTGCCTTCCAGTTCTGCTACGACTTTGCGGTATTCGTCCGCGGTGACGAGGCCATCTCCGTCGATGTCGTAGCGCTCGAAGACCTTCCGCGCCGCTGTTTCCATGATGTCTGCCATGTGGTCTGCCCTTTCTGTGATCTTCGCTGACGGGCCCAGGCTATCCGTCCGCCCCAGGCGGCGCGGCCACGGCCCCCCCACTTGTTGCGGCCACCCCACCTGGCTGTTGCGGTGTCCAGGGCCCGTGACCGCGTACCCCGTTCCGGCCGCGTGACTCTGTTCCGGCTGTGGAGGCTGTGGAGGCTGTGGTGGCGGTGGGGGCGGATCTGTCGTCCGTTTGTGCGTGGGGGTGGGTGTCACTCACGGGAGTCTTGCTGTCTAAGGGCTGTCCCGTAACTGCCTTGCGTGACCGGTGGACGGGCATCCCCGCCCTCTGTAAGGGGCGGACCGATGTTGAGAGACTCCAGCTATGGGATCTTGGGGAACCTTGGGGCCGGCGTTGTTGTCTCTCGCGGGTGTTGCGCTCGGCGCGGGCGGATCGTTGTTTGGGCAGTATCTCGTCTCGCGCGTGAGCGCCCGGCAGCTCGAAGTGCAGGAATCAGCTGCCCACCGGGCGGAGCTCAAGGACGCGGTTCTGAAGTTCGTGAGCATTGCGCTGCGGGTGGAGAAGGCGGCGCTCACGCGATCGGACGGTGGCGGCACCGCGGCCGATCCCGCGCTCGGCCAACTTCTCGACGACCTTTGGCTCGCCCAGGCGGAGATCGACCTGGCAGCCAGAAGCGAGCCACTGCGGGGAGCTGCCTATCGCTACGCGTTCCGCCTTGCTGAGGCGGCCCGAGACGAGATAGCCGACGCTTCCGCGCTGCGTGGGCCGCAGGTCCAATTCATGGACGCCGCGTATGGCGACATGTGGCCGGGCCAGCGACGGGCAGACGGGGAGCCCGCCACACCTCAGTGAGATGATCTCGCCGTGGCTGGTGTGATCACGGCATTCGAGTCGTCCTGGATAGCTCCGTTCAGCGGACTGAGCCGACGTCAGTTCGCCAAGCTGATCACCGCGCTGCGGCGCGAGGGTGCGGACCCGGTCCGCAAGGGTCGGCCCTGGAGCCTGCCGCTGGAAGACCGAGTCCTGCTGGTCGCCGCATACTGGCGCACGAACCTCACACTGCGGCAGCTGGCACCGTTGTTCGGGGTGTCGAAATCAGCCGCCGACCGCATCATCGACCACCTCGGGCCGTCACTCGCGCTCCAGCAACGCAAGCGGTTCCGCAAAGACTCCGTGCTCATCGTGGACGGCACCCTGGTCCCCACCCACGACCACACCATCGCCGAGCAGTCCAAGAACTATCGGTACTCCACCAACCACCAGGTCGTCATCGACGCCGACACCCGGCTCGTCGTCACCGTCGGCCGACCGGTGCCGGGCAACCGCAACGACTGCAAGGCATGGGAACTCTCCGGCACCAAGGCCGTCGTCGGCACGACCACGGTGATCGCGGACGGCGGCTACCGGGGCACTGGTCTGGTCATCCCGCACCGCCGGGAGAAAGGCCAGGCCGAACTCCCCGCCTGGAAGGAAGAACACAACGCCTCCCACCGCAAGGTCCGTGCCCGCGTCGAGCACGTCTTCGCCCGAATGAAGGGCTGGAAGATCCTCCGAGACTGCCGTCTCAAAGGCGACGGCGTCCACCACGCCATGCTGGGCATCGCCCGCCTGCACAACCTCACCCTTGCCAGCTGAGCGAGCAGGTCGCACATCACACAGCCTTGTCCATGCCGACTCAAAGATCATTTACGGGACAGCTTTTAGTACTCCAGTCAGAAATCGTTGCCTGAGCTGGTCGGTCTCGTTATTCCGGGCATGGTGGGGATAGATGAAGCGGCCTTGTGGGCTGGGGAGTTGGAGTCGGTCTTCGCGCGGGTCGCGGGCCGGTTCTCGAGGGTGGATCTGCGGTGGCGAATGCGGGACTACGTGCGGGGGCTGCTGGCTCCGGTGGAGCGGAAGAACGGCTGGCAGCTCGCCGAGTACGCAGGTCACCGTGGACCGGCTGGCTTCCAACATCTGCTGAACGGTGCGGCCTGGGACGTTGACGCCGTCCGGGACGACCTGCAGCACTACGTCGCCGAGCGGCTCGGCACTCCGGGCGGCGTCCTGATCGTCGACGACACCGGTTTCCTCAAGAAAGGCACCACGTCCGCTGGTGTGCAGCGGCAGTACTCCGGCACGGCCGGCCGCACGGAGAACTGCCAGATCGGGGTCTTCGCCGCCTATGCCTCCTCCAGAGGCCGGGCATTGGTGGACCGGGAGCTGTATCTGCCGAAGTCGTGGACCGGTGATGCGGACCGGTGCCAGGCGGCGAAGGTTCCGGGCAGCCGCGGGTTCGCGACCAAGGGCCAGCTGGCCCGCGCCATGATCCTGAGGGTTCTGGCCTCGCCACTGCCGGTCGCCTGGGTGACCGGCGACTGTGCTTACGGCCAGGAATGGCGCATGCGCCGCACGCTGGAAGAGGCCGGAGTCGGCTACGTCCTGGCCGTGCCGAAGTCACAGCAACTGCACGCTCCCTTCGGCCGCATCGACCAGGCCATCGCCGACGCCCCCGAAGCGGCACGGGAACGCCACTCATGCGGCGATGGGGCCAAGGGCCCACGCTTCTACGACTGGGCTTCCGCCCGGCTGCCGTCGATCGGTGTCTTCGACGGTGATACGCCCACCCATCAGCGGTGGGTGCTGGCTCGCCGGAGCCTGTCCCAGCCTGACGAGATCGCCTACTACCTCGCTTACGCACCCAACGGCACCAGTGTCGCGGACCTGGTCCGGATCGCCGGCTCACGCTTGGCGATCGAGGAAGCCTTCCAGGCAGCCAAGAACGAATGCGGCCTCGACCAATACGAGGTCCGCCGTTACCCAGGCTGGTACCGGCACATCACCCTGGCCATGCTCGCCCACGCGTTCCTGGCTGTCGTCGCAGCTCAGACCACCGAAAGGGGGGCCGCAGAAACGACACCAGCGCCATCCGATACACGGTGGCAGAGGTCCGCAGACTCCTGGACACTTTCCTGCCCCACCCCCGCGCCGACCGCGACCGTGTCACCCACGCACTGAACTGGTCGGCCTGGAGAAGACGCCACCAGGCCACCGCCCGGCGCTGCCACTACCGAAGAAGAGCCAGCTCAGGCAACGATTTCTGACTGGAGTACTAGTGGGGGTGTGGGTGGGGGGGAGCGGTGCCTGGGTTCCAGTTGGTCACATGTATCCGGCTGTCACATGCGTCCGGGCAGTGGCTTGGTGAAAGGGGAGTTCACCGGCCTGGTCTGGTGGCTCTTGGCCGTGGTTGGTTGTGTGGCGGGTGCTGATACACGATGCGCGCCCATCGGTGGCGTCATGCCCATTCGATGCCGAGTTCGGTGAGTGCGGCGCGTTGGGGTTGGGTGAGTTTGTGGCGTCGTTGTCCCGTAAGTTCACGCAAACTGAAGGGTTCTCGGTGGGAACTCAAGGGTCCGTCGTCGTGCTCTGCGGAGTTGCTTCCGTGGGTTCGGGGTCAACTCGCGACCTTGCCGTTCCTGGCCCCCTGGACCGGCAAGACGCCGAGCGGCCCCCTGCTCGAACGCAGCGAAGCGGAGTTGCGAGCTTGGGGAAGGAGTTGAGAGCTTGGGGCGGGGCAGCCTCGGGTCGCTGCTGTACCGGCGGGCGGTGGGCGAGGCCGTCGCCACGGCGCTGGCGGTACGCGACGGCGCGCCGTCGACCGGCCCCGCACCCACGTACGCGCAGGTGCAGGCCCTCGTCGACGGGCCCGGCGTCACGTGCCGGTGAGCTTGTCGAGGTCGGGGGCGTAGACGGTCATCCAGTGAGGGTTCAGCCGGTAGTAGACGACCTCGCGGTTCCAGTCGAAGGCGTCGTCGCTGTAGAAGTCCTTCAAGTAGGCGAGGAGTTCCTGCCAGTCGGCCGTGGTCTCGGCGCCCTCGGGGTTCAGCTCCTCCACCGTGCCATGGGTGAACACGCCGAGGTCCTCGCCGCGCATGTGCGCGACGCTGGCGGCCGGACGGGCCGCGAGATGACGGGCCTTGGCGGCGTTGCGCGCCGTGCCGAAGTGCCACCGGCCGTGCAGGAAGTGCCCGTCGGCGCCGCTGATCCGCGGTTCGCCCTTTGCGGTCACCGTGGAGAGGGCGAGCGTGCACATGCCGGTGAGGACCCCGGTGAGCTGCGCCGCCGTGATGGTGCGGCCCTCGACGATCGAGCGGAGGTGTGCGGTCGAGCCGGAGAGGGAGGAGTCGAGGAGGGACTGGAGCTTGTTGAGTTCTTCTGGGGTTTCGCGCATACGTCCATCGTCGGCCGTAAACCCGACACCCTCTGTCGTCATTGATGAAGCAGCGGTGAGGTTGCTCCGCGCGGGCGGGCAGCTAAGTTCGGCACGGAAAAGAACGCCGAAGCCGTCCGGCGGCAAGTACAGGACCAAGGTGCCGTCGAGCACGGTCACTGGATGCCCCAAGAACGCCTCAACACCTACGAGAGCTTTCTTGAAGCCTGGGATGAGTGCCTGCGCCTCTCCCAAGGATCTGCTGACGCTGACTCCAAGTCGCGTCAATCCGGGCCAAGTTCTCTTCCTGAGGGCGATGCCGAGTGCTCGGCTGCCTGGGGCAAAGTGGGGGCGGCAGTCGATTCCGGCCGGTGTTCCGGCCTGGGTGGAATGTACGGGGAGGGGACGGCATGACGCTGTTCGCACGGAATGCACCGGACGACGACAAAGGCCATGAGAGCCAGCAGCGGTGGCTCCAACAGCCAGCAGCCAATGCTGTGTTCGACCGGGCGGAGTTCACCGACCGCTACGCGGTGCTGCGGTGGGATACCGACCGTGGCGGCATCGCCCTCGTGCACTCGATGGTCGACGGCAACGCCGCCCCCAAGCTCGTCACCGGCGCCCTGCGCCGCCACCACGGTGCACGTCTGGCCGACCAGTACGCGTGCGTGGTCGTGGCGCAGACCAGCACCCAGGTGAGTCAATTCTAAGACGTCGTTTCTTATGACGGCGTCGGTCGTTGAACGGTGCATGGCGGACTTGATGCAGCGGCTGGTGCCGGACGAGTTATGGGTGCTGTTTCGGCGAGTGGTGCCGCCGACGGAGGTCAAGCGTCCTCAGGGCGGCGGCCGGCGCCGGGCCGGTGACCGGGAGGTCCTGGCCGCGATCATCTTCGTGGCCACCTCGGGCTGCACCTGGCGGCAGCTCCCACCGGTGTTCGGTCCGGCCTGGCCCACGGTCTACCGGCGCTTCGCTCAGTGGAGCAGGGGCCGGGTCTGGGCCCGGCTCCACCGGGTCATCCTCGACGAGCTCGGTGCTCGTGGTGAGCTGGACTGGTCGCGGTGCGACATCGACTCGGTCAGCGTCCGGGCCACAAAAGGGGGCCCCTGACCGGACCGAATCCGACCGACCGTGGCAAGAACGGATCAAAGATCCACCTGATCACCGACCGGAACGGACTGCCACTGTCACTCGGCATCTCCGGCGCCAACATGCACGACAGCCTCGGGCTTCAACCGCTCGTCCGGGGGATACCGCCCATACGCTCCCGGCGCGGCCCGCGCCGCCGGCGCCCGGCCAAGCTCCACGCCGGCAAAGGCTACGACTACGCCCACCTGCGCCGATGGCTCAGCCACCGAGGCATCCGCCACCGCATCGCTCGCAAAGGCATCGAGTCATCGACTCGACTGGGACGCCACCGCTGGGTCGTCGAAAGGACGGTGTCCTGGATGGCCGGATGCCGCCGCTTACACCGACGCTACGAACGCAAGGCTGAGCACTTCCTCGCCTTCGTCGGCATAGCCGCAGCCCTTATCGGCTACCGCCGGCTCACCAACTGAAACGACGTCTAAGGCTTACAGCTCTCGAGGCTTCCGCGGCTACCTGCGGCGACGCGGCATCGCGCAGCGCTTTTTTGCCTGTTTGGCGGGTGGGGTTAGCGGTTGCGGGTGGGGCGTCTGTGTTGTTCGGCGAGGTGGTCGAGTTGTACCGCGTCGAGGGCGGTTTTGGTGATGCGTTCGGTGCCGTCGGTGATGGCGGTGATGGCGGTGATGGTGGCTTGGCGGATGAGGCGGGTGAGGGATCCGATGCGGCCGGCGGTGCGTTGGTGGAGGTAGGCGGCGTGGGCCGGGAGGGTGCCGGGCTTGTGCTGGTGGAGGTCGAGGGCGTTTTCGATGTCGGTGATGACGTCGCGGAACGGCTGGCGGGTGCCGTGTCGGGCGGGGAGGGGGCCGCAGTCGATGAGGGTGGCGCGTCCGGCGAGTTGGGCGCCGCGGGTGCCGCTGAACAGGGGTGTGTCGGTGACGTTGATGCCGGCGTACACGAAGGTCGCGGGGAGGCGTTCGGTGAGGTCTTTGATCAGGTCGGCGGTTTGGACGCCGGTGGTGGTGCGGGGGTTGAGGCGGTGGATTTCGTCGATGAGGACGAGTTGGACGCCCGCTTGGGTGTAGGTGTGGCAGATGGCGTCGGTGATCTGGGTCTGGGTCATGCGGGTGGTGGTGGGGATGCCGAGGTAGCGGGCGAACTCGGTGATGAGGGTTTTCGCGGTGGCGCCGGGAGGGACCAGGACGTACGCCACGGGTGCCGTGGCGTGGGCTGACCCGGGCGGGGGCGGGTTCTTGCGGGTGTGGGCGAGGTGGCAGGCGCGGCCGACGTTCAGCAGGGCGGTGGTTTTCCCGGCTGCGGCGGGTCCGGTGACGATCAGGGAGGGTCGTGCGGTGGTCTGCTGGTGGCGGCCGAGGATCATCAGGGTGCGGACCTGGGTGGCGAGCTTGCTGATGGCGGGGGTGCGGATGGTGACGAACGCGGAGTGGTAGGCGAGGCGTTCGTCGCGGCTGCGGGGCGGGTCGTCGGGCTGGGGCGGGGCGGGCGGGTCGGTGGTGGCGAAGCGGTGCCAGCCCTGCCAGGTGGTCAGGGGCCAGGAAGGTTCGGCCGTGTTGCCGCTGCCCGCGTCGGCGGGTGCGCTGGGCGGTTGGTGCGCTGCGGGGTGAGGGCGGGTGTTCACCACTTGTCGGCTTCCTCGTATGCGTCGTAGAGCCCGAACCCGGCGGCCGCGGCGGGGCGGGTGTCGTCCTCGGGGAGGTCGTCGAGGTCGTCGATGCTGTCGTCCTCTCCGTGCTGCGCCGGCTCGCCGGTTATGGGGCCGGTGCCGTAATGCGGGTGCCGTGCGGCGGGAACCGGCAGCGTGGCGGCGCGGGCGAGGAGAGCTTGTGCGGTGGTGGTGGCGTGGCCGCTGTGGACGCGGCGCATGAGCTGGTCGAGGGCGTCGGCCAGGCCGGCCTCATGCTGCTGGCTGTCGTCGTGGTTGTTGTGGTGGGCGTGGGTGCGGATGTGCTGCCAGGTGTGGTCGTTGAACGGCTGGTGGACGTGGTCGCGGTGGATCCAGGGGATTTCGGTGAGCTCGCCGTCGGGCAGGCGGATCCAGATCTGGCGGACGTCGTGGGGGTTGTAGTGGATCTCCCATTTCCCGCCCCGGCCGGCGACGGGGGAGGGCTGGCCGCGGTACGGGGCGAGGAGATCGTGGTCGTAGGTGCGGTGGTGGATTGTGATGCCGGCGGGGGTGTTGGCCTGCCAGCGCACGGGCAGCAGCTCGAGGTAGTCGCTGCCGGTGAGCGGGACGGGCACGTATCCGGCGACGGCGACCAGCGCGGCCCACATCTGGTTCGGGGTGAGGGCCTTTTTCGGCATCATCGGGTGGCGCAGGCCTTCGTGGGGGCGGTGGTGGTAGTGCACCAGCCATTCGTCGAGCAGGTCCTGGAGCTGGGGGACGCTGTAGCAGGTGTCTTGCTCGGTGTCGGGGCCGCGGCGGGTGACGTCGGATCCGGTGTAGCCGGGCAGGTGCTGGCAGAACAGGGCGTTGATGGTGCCGAAGGTCCGCTCGACGATGCCTTTGGCGGTAGGGGCGCGGGGCGGGGCGGGCTGGACGCTGATGCCGAGGTGCTCGCAGGCGGCGGTGAACGCCCGGGAGACGAAGACCTTGCCCCGGTCGACGACGATCGTCTCGGGCAGGACGACCGGCCGGCCCGCAGCCCCGGCCAGTCGCTCATCCAGCGCGGCCAGCCGCTGGTGGGGGAGTGCGGGGGCGTGGTCCATGCGCAGGATGTCCGGCCAAGTGGGGCGGGCGGGGTGCGGGACGGCCATCTCCGCCAGCAGCAGCGCCGCGTCCACGGCCTTGGTCGCACTCGGGCACAGCACGGCGGCCAGGATGGCACGGGTGGCGACGTCGACGGCGATGGTCAGCCCGGGCCGGGCCAGACGCCCGTCGTCGAAGAGGGCCAGGACGTCCAGGCGGGTGGTGTCGACCTGGACCTGCTCGCCGGGCCGCAGCGCCGTAGCTGGGGTGAACGCCCGCCCGTCGACGCTCGCCGGTACTTGCCGGACGGGTCCGGAGAGCAGTTCGCCGGGCCGGGCCAGGGCGGTGACGAGCCGGTACAGCGTGGCCTGGGACGGCGCGGGCACCGTGCCGGGGCCGTGCCGGTCCTCGAGGATCTGGTTGATCAGCGGGAACAGGCCGTTGATGGTGCCCTTGGAACGGCCGCGCCGACGGCGCAGCGCCTCACGGACGGCGGCGACGACCCGCTCGTCGGCCCGGCCGGTGGGGCTGGAGGCGCGGGTGGTGCGGTGGTCGAGCAGCCCCCCACAGGCCTTGCTTGCGGTAGGCGAGCCGCATGCGCTGCACCGTGGTGCGCGAGACCCGGCCGAATCCGAGCGCGGTCAGCTCCTGGGCCTTGGCCTGCTCCCGTTCGGCCAGCGTGTACCGCTCGGGGTCGTACTGCTCGCGCACTGCTCCTTCGCTGCCGGGCCCGCCAGGCAGGCCGCATTCGACTTCCCTGACGTGTCGTTGCCACGCCAGCGCCTTCTCACGCGCCGCGGCAGGGGCGGTCTCGAACAGCCCCCACTGCGGGGCCGCCTGAGGCGCATCGGCCCCGACGACGGTGAAGCCGGGGTCGGCGAACAGGTGCCCGGCGAGCACGGCCTCACCGCCGCCCTCCGGGCCGACGAGCTCGATGTCCTGTCCCGACAGGGCGACCACTTGCCACTTCATGCCACGGAAGCGGATGTGAGCACCGACCTTCACGGCCGGCCGGGCATTGCGCCGCGCGGTCACCCGGCATCTCCCGTCTGGGGGCCGCTCCAGCCCCGCGGGCCGACGGGGACGCGTTCGTGCAGCGGCGTGTCCAGGCCGGCCGTCAGCTGTCCGTGCCACAGGGCGTGAAAGACGGCGGGCAGGACCTCGATGGGGTCGCCGGCCGCGCTGGCGCCTTCGATCAGCGGCCGCGGCCGCGTGAACGCCTCCAAGGCAGCGGGCATCAGGCCGGGCTGGCCGGCGTTGCGGGGGTGGCGGTAACCGGCCAGCCATTTCAGATTGGCGGCCAGTACGTCGTCGAGCGGTGGGAGGCGCCGGTAGCTCCAGCCGATGTGCGCGCACGCTTCCGCGACGGCCTTGGCGGCGCCCCGGGCGCGTTCGCCGCCGGCGCCCGCGTGGCTGGGACAGTCGGCGAGCAGCACGGTGCCGTCGGCACGACGGGCGAAAAGCTGCGGCACCCAGGAGCGCACCTGGCCGCGGGGGTTACGCCACAGCAGCCGCACCGGCCGCCCTGCCAGCCCCGTCACGTCCGGGTCGCGGTCCAGGACCATCAGCTGGCCACGCATCGCGTTGGACCCTGCGGCCACGTGCCGTCCGGTGGTTGCTGACCACCACAGGCCCGGTCCCCAGCGCCACCCCGGGATCACCGGGAACGCCGACACTGGCGGCAGTTCCTCGAACGCCACGGTCATGGCGGCATCCGCCCACCGCTGCTGGACCGCCTGTCCCACCGGGTCAAGGAACACCGCCTCGAACCCGCTGCCCTGGTCCACGGCCGCTCGCCCTGCCCGGCTCCGGGGCCGGGCCGCTCCTGTGCTGGTCACTCTCGCCAGCCAAGCCGCTCCCGCCGGCAGACGCCGCCGCTTTCAGTATTTCTGCCACGAACGAGTGCCGTATCAGCTAACAGCCGACCTGCCCGTCGACGCATCGCTCTCAGCCGTCCTGCCTGCCCGCCGTCAGCATCTGGCTGAGCACCTCAACGGGCATGTCCACCCACTGGGCCACCTCCTGAAGCGGCACCCCGCCGTTCACCGCCGCCACCGCGGTCCGTTTCCAAGCGTTCTCGATCAGACCGGCACTGTGACCGAGCCCGCGCAGCAGCAGCTGGGCGACCTCGGCGGTCGGCCCGGTCTGCACTCCGCGCAGCTGCAGCAGCTGCTCCTCGGCACTCTCGATGAGACTGCCGATCCGCACCCGCTGCTCGGGCGGCACCACCGTCCGCCACATCGTCCCCGAGCCGGGCGCCTTCTTCTCCGTGCCCAGCACCCGCAGCTGTCCGGCCATGGTCACGGGCTGGTGCTCCTGGCGCAGCCACCAGGGATCGTTGTCGTATCCGCAGGGTCCGCTGGCCCCCCGGCGCAGGCGGATGACGCTGCCCATCCAGGAGGTCAGCGGGCCACCGTAGTCGGTCGCGGCCAGCGGCCCCAGCCACTCCCGCCCGACCCGCTCGCCGAGCCGGCGGCAGAACATCCCGTCGGCGGGCAGCGCCCGCGGCCGCCCGGCACCACTGTCGACCCACACCAGCTGGGCCATGGCTGGGTCCAGCAGTGCGTCGGCGACGGCCACCACCTCGGGAAAGACAACCGCGTCCCGCCCCACGATCCGCCACCGCTCCAGATCACCCCCGGCATCCCCGCCCGCGACCTGGTGCAGGCGCCGCGGCCAGATCGTTTCCTGCTCCCACTGCAGGGCCTGCTCCCACCACCGGGCCACCACCGCCTGAGCCAGCGCGAACACCCGCTCCGGCTCCGCACCGGCCCGCACCGCTCGCCGCGCCACCCAGGCCCACCGCCGCTGCGCCGCCACCACCTCCGGCACGCCACGCAGATCGAGGTGCTCCAGCGGCTGGTTGGCGTCCGCGTCCAGCAGCCACCGCCCATGCCGCACACACCCCCGCTCCCACCGCGGCGCGTACCGCACCACCCGGAGAGCCGTCCCCGTGCGCCGGGCCGTGCAGTAGCCGGCAGCCGAACGCCACCGGACCGGCCACCGCGCCACCGATCCGCCACAGCCCCACTGGATCGCCATCCTCGGCGCGCAGCTTGGCGTCCCCTTCTTCCCAGGACGGCAACGCCCGCGCCAGCACGTCTTCCTCGACGCCGCACATGCCTGCCAGGAGCTGGCGTCCGGCTGCGTTCAGCAGCACCTCGGCGTCGGCCCGTGCGCCTCCGCCCTCGTGCCCGGGCGGGTAGTTGCGCCACTTCCAGCACGCCCGCAGCGCCTTCGCTTCCATCCCGTAGCGGCTGGCTATGCGGCAGATCAGCGACGAGGTCGTCTCCCTCCACTTGGGGAGCACCGGCGACAAGCTGGCGGCGCGCGTCAGGACGGACCTCGCTGGCGCCCCGGTGCTGTCCTTCGGTACCGAGTCCCACCAAGGCGTGAGGCGGCAGAGTCCCGCCGGATGGAGGCCTGGACCTTCGGACGCCGCACCCATCCAGGCCGTGTGACCCGCGACCGGTGCCACCATGGGCCCGCCCAAGTCAACGCTTTCGTCCGCCGTGCTGTGGCCACGGTCACACGACTCAGTGTTGTGCGAGAGCCACTCGCGGAGGACGGTGGTGACCGGCGCGGGGCCGAGAAGAACGACCACCATGGGATCGAGCACTGATCGGATCGCCGAACTCTTCGGCACTGACGAAGTCCGGAGCCTCCTCGCCGCCAACCTTCCCGGCTACGAGTCCTATGCCTTTTCTGACCTGGCCCGCGCGGCACGCGACCGGCTCGCCAACACCCCGGCCCACAGCGTCGGCATTCTCGCGCGGGAACTGCGGCGCGCCGGCTTGGCCATCCATCACGCCCGCGACACCGGCCAGCACGCAGGAGAAGACGCAGCTCAGCTCGTCACGTTTACCCGGACTGGCTGCGACTGATGGGCGAGCACGGTGGACCACGACGGACCTGGGCTTGTCCAAACCCACCTCATTAATCCCTGCGAACAGCTGCTCAGCGCCGGCAACACTGATGAACGCGACGAGGGCTACGCGGCGCTGCGCGGACTTGCCACCCGGCTCGGATCACACAGCGGCTTTACGTCTCGCTGGACGCTGCACATCGACGACGATGCGTAGCGTGAGCGTCCACGCAGGAAGAGCAGAAACATGGGCGGGACGACATCCGGGCCGCTCGCCAGCTGCCGCACCGTTGTCCGGCAGTACCCGCGGAATTTGGTGACACTCTCTACTTGGTTCCGTGTATGACTGGCGCGGACAGCCATACAGGGGGAGGGCAGCCGGTGGGTAAGGCGTCGTCGGGGAAGCGCGCGGCCAAGGCAGGCGGAACCCGGGATCACACAGTGCCGCAGATGTACCTGAAGCACTTCGCTCAGCACGTAGCACGCCACAAGTACGAGCTGAAGGTGCGACGGCTCGACAAGATCGACGAGCCGTTTACCGTGACGCCTCCCGGCATCGCTGCTGAGACCGGCTACTACTGGGGGATCAGTGCCGAAGGGGTCCCTCACCACGCTGCTGAGGAACTGTTCACCTCCCTTGAGGGACGCGCCGATACAGTACTGAAGGTCCTCCTGAACGACCCGGACTGGGCGCTCACGCCGCACTGGCCGTTGGGCCCGGACCAGCGCCATGTCCTCGCCTGGTGGATGGCTGCCCAGATCTTGCGCACCACGCGCCAGCGGAAACGGCTTACCCACCAGCAGACCGAAGCACCGGACATCACCGGGCTCCCGCAGGAAGTGCACAGGCTCGCGCAGAACAATCCCCATCTGCACTACATCGTTGAGAACATCGCCACGTTGACGCTCACTCTGGAAGCACGTCCATGGGCGCTCGGCTTCAGCGACATGTGCCTGCTAACCAGCGACACCCCGATCGCCATATGGAACCGCCCCGACGACGAAGACCAGCTGCGCGCCGCCGCACTGAGCGACATCATGCTTCCGCTGGACCCTCACCGCTTTCTGCTCCTGCCCGGCCCTGCTACCCGGGGCACCGACCGGCGTAAGCACGAGGACCACTTGATACACGCGGAGGGCGCCATCGGCTTCGCGCTCGTGGAGGTGGCGTACGACGTGGCTGACCAGTTCGTGATCCACCACCCGGAGCACGATCCCTGGAAGCATTGGGAGCCGAACAGCCCGGGTCAGCCCAAGCCGTGGGCCGGGCAGACGCACTCTGCTCCTCAGCACATCTTGGAGTACGGCGTATTTCCGCCCAGTCAGAACATTGAACGTCGCTGGACCGTGGAGCATCCACCGCCTCGCTCCCCAGACGTGTTGCACCCCTGACCTGAAAAGCGGACCTGTGTTGCGGCCCGCGTTGCACCGGGTCCGGCGCCAGAAAGCAAGACAAAGGCCCCGGGGCTACGACGTCCCGGGGCCGTCGCTGACCTTCCAGCTCAACGACGAGCGAGGCGGCGTGTCATGCCCACTCAACCCCCAGCTCCGCGAGGGCCGCGCGCTGCTCCTGAGTGAGCTTGTCGCGGCGGGCCTTGGTGTTGGAGATCCACACGCCCAGCTTCACGGCCACCGGCTCCGCCTCGCTGTCGACGATGATTTCTTCGCTGTGTGCACGTGGAACCGGCCTGCCCGCGCCTTCCCGCTCGATCCACTGGGCGAGGGCCCTCACGCCGCGTTGGAAGGCCGCTGACGCCTTCCCTGAGGCCTTGCCATTCTTGGTGGCCGGTGCCGGGGCGGGCCGTTCAGCGGGTTTCACACCGATCTCGGACAGCCGCCGCTGCTGCTCTTCCGACAGCTCCGCCCAGAAATTCACCTGCCGCTGGAGCCACCGTCCGAGGTCGTCGCCTTCGAAGAGCACGCCGGGCTGGATGTCGGGTAGGAAACCGTGGGGTTCGTCGGCGGCGAGGTCGGCGAGGATGCGGTAGTGGCGTTGCCAGTCCAGCGGCCACGGGCAGTCCCAATCCGGGTCGATCTGAGCGAGCTGGGCAGCGCGGGCTGCAGCACGCTCGGGATCTTTGCCGAGGCCGCCCTTCCTGCGGAGGTTGGCCATGTGCTGCCCGACGGGGATCAAGTCGTCCCCTGTACCCAGGCTCGTTCCCTCGCCCCAGAGAGCGTCCTGCCTCGGGGCGAGGTGCCCGGTGGCCCGGTGGTACGACCGGAGCGCGGCGAGCTTGGTCTCCCACGCCTCTTCGCCCGGTTCCCACACCATCCCGGCCTCCGGGGCATCCAGCAGCTCCTTGCTGTCGTCGCCCAGTTTTTCTGAGTTGTCGCTGTGGCTGCGAACTGGGGTTTCTCAGTTCTTCTGGGTGATGTTCGCGGTGCCTGGGGGTGCTCGGTGTGCGGGGCTGGGCGGGGTGGTGTTGCTCTGACCTGTGCGTACGCGGGTGTGGCAGGTTGATCGAGCGTTGTGCAGTTCCAGTGAGCTGCTACTTGATGGGACGGGTCAGGTGGTGTCGGGGGTGGTGAGGTCGTGGTGGGTGAGGGTGACGCGGGTGGCTTTGCCGGCTTTGCTGGCGGTGGTGGTGGGTGGCAGGACGCGGACGTGGATGAAGTAGACGCGGACGCTGGAGATTTCGGTGTACGGGGGCCAGGCGCCGGGGGTGCCATTGGTCGGTAGCTCGAGGAGCTTGTCGCTGATGCTGTAGATGACGAGGTAGGCGGTGTGTTGCCCATAGTCGTGGGCGTACTTGACGATCTGGTGCATGCCTTTAACGAGGTAGCTCTTGCCGCGGCTCGTGCCGTCGAAGATCTTGCCGTCGCAGACGAGGGGGTCGCCGGCGTCGAGGTCGCCGATGAGGTCGGCTTCGCCGGAGGCTGAGCGGGGCTTGGCGTGGGTGATGTGGTCACCCTCGAGGAAGAGGAAGCGCTGCAGGTCCAGGTTGTAGACCTCTTCGCCGTTGGCGGTGTCGGCGGTGAACCGTGCGTACAGCTCGTCGCGGTCGAACCACTCGATGCGGGTGCGGTAGCGCTCGAGAGTATGCAGGATGCTGCTCTCGGCCCCGACGCGCTCGCTGAGGAAGTCGAAGAGGGGCTGCAGGATGTCTTCGGCGAACTCCCGCCAGTTGTCCTGAGCGCTCCTTTGCATGCTGTAGTCGCTTGCGATCTGCCACCCGATCTCGGGGTTGTCTGCTTCGGCTTCTGCAATTTCCTGCATCAGGTCCCAGATGAGTGTGGCTCGTCCTTCTTCGGTTCGGCTGGGCCACACGAAGCGGCCACTGCGGGTCAGTCCGGTGCGGAACCGGTCCCGGTCCACGTCCGGCTCTGACCTGGAGGCCTCTTCGAGGAGGCATCTGAGGGCTGGCTGATTCTTGACCCAGGTGACGGCGAGGTGGACTTCGTGGCCGGAGCTGGAGAAGGGCGCGGTCATGAGTTTGCGCAGGCGTTCGCGTACGGTGACCTGGAGGCGCTGCTGGTACTTCACCGCAAGAGGCCTTTCAGAACTTGTGTGATCTGTTGCTGGACGACGTCGCCCGCGTTCTGCGCACTGCCGGTCTCGTCGACCAGCCAGATCTGGGTGTAGCAGCAGGGACAGATCACGGCCGTCTGGGCTACGACCTCCGAGTAGCGGACCCACGTCAGGTAGCCGCAGCTGGGGCAGGCCGTCTCGAAGTCCGCGCTGAGGAACTGTGTCGCGAGGGATTCGCCCATGGAGGCATTGTTCCGCACGGCTCTGACAGTGCCGCTGTTGTCGGTTCCGTCCGGGGTGGATGCCGATGGTGGAGAGCGGGGCATGGTGCCTGGCTACGGGGTGGGCTGGTCTTCGAGCCAGGTGGTGGGGATGAGTTTTTCGCCATTGCGCCAGTTGTAGCGGACGGAGCCCTGGTACCAGTCGTGGGGCAGGTCCGCGTGGTCGCTGACGATCATCTGGAATTTCGGGGAGAGCTCCCTGGCGACCTGATGCATGAGTTCGAAGAGGCGGGTGACGGTCACTCGGTCTTCGTCCAGGGTGATGTCCTCCAGCCGTCCTCGTTGTTTGGCCATGTCGGAGGGGTAGTAGGGCTGGGTCGGCTGGTCGAGCATGAGGAAGCGGGGTACGGGCCGGCTGTTGGCGACGAAGTACTGGTGGAGGGCGAGATGGGCGGCCACGTGGTAGCCGACGTGGTTCTTGCCGCTGCCGATGCGGAGCAGTTCGGTGATGCCCTCGTCGGTGTCGGCGACGATGGTGAGCTTTTTGAGGTCCAGACGGACCAGGCGGTCGCCGTGTTCGAGTTTCAGGGTTCGGGCGTGGCTGGTCATCTTGCCGCTGAGGTAGCTGAGGCCGTGGGTGAGTTTGTCGTCGATGGTCTCGGTATCGAGCTGCTCTTCGAGGCCTTGGATGAGTCGCTGGGCGACGGCGACGTCTGACTCCAGGCGCTGGAGGTGTCCGCTGTCGGATGCGGTGTTGATCTGGCCCAGGTAGGCGCTGATCCTGCCGCGGGTGTAGGCCTGGGCTTCGGCCTGTCCTAGGAGGCCGGCCTGCTGGTTGCGCTGTTCGGCGATGATGCTCAGGGCGCCTTCGATGCCGCGGAGCTGTTGGCGTAGGCGCGTCGCCGTCTGCTCGATCTCGCGCAGGGCCTGCTCGCGGCGGGGCTGGACGGTTTGGACGCTGTCGAGCTGTCCTCGGAGGTCTGCGAGGGTGGTGTGCATATCGGCGATGGTTGGGTCGGGCTCGGCGAGCTCGTTTCCGCACAGGGGGCAGCTGTGTTCGCCGGGGAAACCGTCGGGTACGAGGTTGAGCGCCGACAGGCGTGACATGCCGCGGGCGACGGCGCCGGTGTAGCCGGCGGCCTGTGTCTCCAGGTCGTTGAGGAGCTGGCGTTCTTCTGCGAGGGAGCGAAGCTGCCGCCGGAGAGCCGCTGACTGTTCGGTGAGGAGGAGTTCGTGCCGCCGCTGTTCCTCGTCTGCGTTGTCCGGGGTGGGCCGGAAGGAAGCAGCCTGCTGCAGTGCCTCGATGACGGCTGCTCTGTCGGAGGTGTCGACGCTGGTGTCGGCGAGTAGACCGTGGACGCGGGCCTCGCCGAGGAGGGACTCAAGGCGGGCCTCGATGCCTTGGTTTGCTTCCTGGGCGGCTTTGAGGTCGTTCTCGGCGCGGCGGAGGGCTCGTTTGGCTTGGGTGAGCTGATGCTGGAGCGCGGCCTGGTCCTCGGGGACCGCGCCGAGGAAATAGGGGATCGTGGCCTTGAGGCTCTCGGGGATGCCGCGCTCGTTCTGCCGGTGGAACAGGGCCCGTTTGGAAGCGACTTCATCCTGGTTCTGCAGGCAGAGCAGGACGCCGTGGCCGAGGTTGGCGCTGAGCGGGGAGAGCAGGCTTCCCGGCGCTGGTTCGCTGCGGGTGTCTCCGATGCCGATCCGGCGTCCGAGCTGCTGGCGCAGCTGTGTGGAGTCGGTGTTGACGCGGAGGTCGGACAGTTCCGGGGTGCCGAGGTCGTTGCCGACTTCGAGCATGGCGTTGGTGACGGACTTGGCGCCGGGGCGAGGCGCCGGCCGTGCGGCGAGTATGCGGGTGTCGGGCAGCTGCAGGATGACTGCATACCACGCGACAGTGTTGAAGATCGGGCTGATCGGGAGCGTGGCCTCGTCCCTGCCGAGGCAGAAATCGACGATGTCGAGCAGCGCGCTCTTGCCTGTCTGGGAGGTGCCGGTGACGATGTTGAGCTCGCCGAGCCGGAAGTCCAGGACGCGCTTCTCGCCGCTCTTGCTGTAGAGGATGATCGACCGGATCTGCACCGGCTCAGGGTCTCACGCCCAGCAGCGTAAACACGGTGGAAGGGTTGTCGGACTTGGCAGTCCAGCGGCCTATCAGCGATGCGGCCTTGATCAGGTCGGCAAGTTCACCCTCGATAAGGGATTTCGACGCAATCCGGCCCTTGAGAGAGCCCTGCTCGATGGTGAGCATCTGATGGCGGAGCCCAAAGCGCAGGCCTTCCCGTACGGCGGGCGCGAGTGAGTTGCTGCGCGCGGCAAGGCCTGCGACGAGTGCCGGGTGTTTCGCCACCCAGTTCGTGAGATGGGTGCGCGTCGAAGTGGGCAGCGCTTGCCGCGTGGGCCGGTGCAGGATCAGTGGGGCCACGACGAAGGCCATTGGCCACGGCATCAGCCTGCCGGAGGCCTCCCGCTCGTAATCGCGTGCCGCAGTGGCTGCGACGGCGGCGACGAGAGCAGGGTTGAGGAAGGCGGCGCTGGCTTGCGGCCGCTGTGTCCAGCTAGGCACGGGCGGCCCTGATCAGGTTCTTCACTCGTACCTCGAAGTCGGGGTGCCATCCGACCCGTCCGCGGTCGGCCAGCTCGTGGTGCTTGCCTCGGGAGAAGAACGCCTCGTCGTACGCTTCACGGATTCGGTACCGGGTCTGGTCCAGGGTTTTGCGCAGCAGCGCCTTGCCGGCCTGCTCCTGCTCCCGGTCGGTGGCATCTTCACCCAGGTCGTCGAGCATCCAGTCGAACTCCCGCTGCCACTCGTCGGCGAGGTTGTCCTCGAACCGTGCCAGCTCGTCGAGGTCCACCAGGTCATCTTCGAGCCAGGCCACGGTCTGGGTGTAGGCGCGGTAATAGTCCACCATCGCCTTGTTCAACTGACGGCCGGCGCCCACCCAGCGCAGCTGGTGGACGAAGCAGGCATCGGCCAGCTCGGTCTCAGCCTCCTGCGGGAAGTCCTCACGGTTCACCAGTGTGGGCAGCCTGTCGGAGGTGTAGTCGTCGCGGAGACGGCTGATGCGTTGCATCAGCCGGGTCACGGAGACGCTGGTGTGCCGCTTCTGCAGCATGTCCACGGTCTGCTCGTACCACCACGCCCACAGCTGCCGCATGAAGGAGTCGGCGTGCCCGTCGGGGAGCGCGGCTCTGAGCTTCACCCGTACCTGCGCGTCGAGGTCGTCGATGGACGGCGAACCGTCGATGACCCTCATCCGCTGTACGAAGACGGCACGCTGCGCCGGCTGAAGTGCCAGGAAAGCTGCCCGTGCGTCCTTCGTTTCCTTGGCCTTCGACTCCTGCGCGGCGGCGATGAGTAGGTCAAGGGCCTGTGCGGGTGCTCGATTGGGCACCTTGAGCGCGGCCATAGCCGTACCCGGCCGGGCCTCCTGCGTGGTGACCAGGGTCAGCATGGGGCCGTATTCGTCGCCAGGGGCGTGGGTGTCCATCCAGGACTGGATAGTCCGCCACACGTCGTCGTCCTTGTCGCCGAGCAACCGCACACTGCGGATGTGGTGCTTGACCTGCAGGAGTTCAACGGGGCGACCGTCTTCTTCCCACGCAACGTCGTCGTGGAGCTCCAGGCTGATCGCCCCGTCCGGGCGATCCTCTTGTCCCCGCAGCAGCTCAAGGAGGGCGAGCTGCGCCTGGAAGATATAGCCCAGGGCCGACGCAGATGCCTCATGCGCGGAGGACGCCATGCCCACATTCTCCCGATTCTGATGTTGCCCGTCCAGAACAACAACAATAATCGAACACAAGTATGGGAAGCGATGTTGTCGGTTCTATCCGGGGTGGATGTCGATGGTGGTGAGCAGGTGTTGTTGCTTGGGATGCAGGCGTGGCCAGTCGCGGTGCTGGGTCTGGATCCATGAGGTGATGCGTGGCGGGTAGGGCTGGCCTGTGTGGTGATGCTCGCGGGCTTGGTGGTAGGTGCGGTGCCAGTGGTAGGGCCAGGGTGGGTTCCACCAGGGGTCGATGGTGTTGAGGGTGTGCAGGGTGGCGGGGGAGAGGCGGCGTTGGCCGGCTTTGCGGCGTTGTTGGATCAGCCATGCCCCCAGGGGAAAGCCGTCATGGTGCGCGCTTTTGGGGACGCAGAGGTTGCCGGTCTCCTCGGCCCAGGCGCGGGCGTGGGCCAAGCCGGGGCTTGGCGGGTAGGCGCGGGTCGCTTCGCGGCGCTGTGTGGTTGTGCGGTTTTCCGGGGTGATGCCGATGTCGGTGAGGAGTGCGCGCTGTTGCGGGTGTAGCCGGCGCCAGGCGGCGCGTTGAGCGGACGCCCAAGAGCTCGTGCCCGCACTGATGGGTGTGGTGCGGGCGTGATGGTAGGAGCGCTGCCAGCGCATGGGCCAGGGCGGGTTCCACCAGGGGTCGAGCGTGGTCAGGGCGCGGTGGACGGCGTATGGGGTGTTCGCGTTATGGGCCAGAAGGCGTTGTCGGGCGAGCCAGGTCCCCAGGGGGAAGCCGTCGTGGACGGCGCAGTACGGCGTTGCCAGACTGCCGTGCGCGGCTGTGTAGCCGCGGGCGTGCTCGAGCGCGGTCTCGGCGTACGGGGTGACGGGCCGGGCGCGGGTGCTCTCCTCGGTGAGGCCGATGTCGGCCAGGAGGCGCTGCTGGCCGGAACACAGGTCGTCGTAGCGGGTGATCTGTCGGCGTAGCCAGGCGCGCTCGGCGGGGGCGAAGCTGCGGAACTCGTGCGTGGCGTCCAGCTGGTGGTCAGCGGGGACCTGATGGTGGATGTGCTGCCACGTGCGCTGCCAGGCCAGGCTCCAGGGCGGGCACCACCAGGGATCGACCCTGCCCAGCGCCTTCGCCGCAGCGGAAGGAGGCGCACCCCGGCAGGTGTCGGTTCGGGCGTGGTGGCGCTGTCGGCGCAGCCATCGCCCCAGCTGGAATCCGTCGTGGACGGTGTCGACCGGGATGGCGAGGGTGCCGCGTGCGGCGTGATAGCCGAGTGCGTAGCCGAGTCCGACGGCGAAGTCGGCTTCGCGTTCGGCGGGCCGTGCGGCCGCGCCGCGGGCCCGGTCCGCGGTCAGCCCGATCCGGGCGAGCAGGCCCTGCTGGTCGGGCTGGAGTGCGTCGTACTGGGCGCACTGGTTGGTCAGCCAGGTGGCGAGTGCGCTGCTGGTGCCGGGGAATCCGGCCCCAGCGTCCAGGACGTGACCGTCTCCGATGTGGGTGTGTGCCTGGTGCCAGGAGCGTTGCCAGTCCAGGGTCCAGGGCGGGTTCCACCAGGGATCGATTGCCGACAGTGCCAGTGCTCGGGGTGAGGGAGCGCCATGACGCAGCTGGTAGGCGCGGTCTTTGCTGCGCTGGTTGGCCAGCCACTGCCCTAGCTTGAATCCGTCCTGGACGGTGTCGGCGGTCGCGGTCACCAGCGTGCCGTGGGCGCGGGCGTAGGCGCTTGCACCCGCGAGGGTGCGTTCGAAGTGGGTGGCCATGTGCTTGCGGCGGGGACGGGCCGCCCGTACGGCCTCGGGGGTGAGGCCGATGCCGGACAGCAGGCGCTGCTGCGCGGGGTGCAAGTCGTCATAGCCTGCGCACTGGTTGTAGAGCCATTCGCCCAGGCCGAAGCTTGTGGCGGGAAAGCCGCGCTCGGGCCGCAGGCCTTGCGCGCGGGCGTGGTCGCGGGCTTCGTAGTAGGTACGCTGCCACATCACCGTCCAAGGCGGCCGCCACCACGGATCCAGCGCCTCGAGTTCCGCGACGTGTTCGGGCGGTACCGCGGGGGATTTCCGGTGGTTGGACAGCCACCGGCCCAGTGCAAAGCCGTTGAACCGCTCGCCGATCGGAGCCGCGAGGTGGCCGTGAAGGGCAGCGTAGGCACGGGCTTGGGCCAGACCTGTATGAAATGCCTGCTCGGGGGTGAGCCGAAGCCCGCGGCCCCGCGACAGGCTGTCTCCCACCGCCTCCGGCTTACGGCCCGCGTCGCGGTAGGCCTGCAGTTCCCGGGCGATGGGCCGGGGCCGGTGTGCCATGTGCAGCGTCCACAAACGATCGGCGGCGTCTGCGCCAGCAGGGGACCGCACGCAGTGGTGCACCCATACCAGCAAGGGCCCGGCTGAGGTGGAAGCGATCTTCTCGGGCAGCCAGCCCCGGTTGGTGATCTGGGCCAGCTCGCTGACCAGAGCGGGCGTGTCCGCAAGGGTGTGCGGCAGGTGGCCGCCGCTCTCGGCGAGCAGCCGCTGCTTGAAGCGTTCATCAACGAGAACAGAGGCGAGGGCAACCGTCTCCGGGTAGGTGACCGCGTCCCTGGCCAGCAGCCGCCACCAGCCGGGATCGGTGCCTGGCGGCGCGAGCTGCAGTGCCCGGCGCGGCCACTGCTCTTCCTCAGGCCATTGCTGTGCCCACCAGGAGACGGCGACGGCATGGGCGACATCGAAAGCCTTAGACATGTCCGGCCGATGGCGCAGCAGCTTCATGTGTCGCCGGTGTGCCGCGATCATCTCCGGCAGCCCCGTTAGGTCGATCTGCTCGGTGCCGACCGGCGCGCCGCCGATCCAGTGGGTGCCGAGCATCCAGCGCCGGTGGCGCGGGCAGATCCGGGTGTGCGGCTGCAGGTACAGCCGTGCAGGCTTGGCCCGTCCGGTGCGTGCGGCCGTGCACAGCCGGCAGCCTTCCCCCGCAGCCGGGACCACGGAACCGAAGCGGAATCGCCCGGCCGTGCCCGCCCCGTCCGGCGAAAGGGGTTCCTGGGCGGTCCAGAAGGGCAGGGCCCGCTGAAGGATCTCCTCGGGCACGCGGCTGAACACGGAGACGCGGGCGCGAGCCTCGGCGTTGAGGTAGACCTCGCCGTCCGTGCGGTAGCCCTTGAACAGGCTTCCGCCGACCTGGAGCAGCGCCGGGACGAGGTCTCGGACGCCGAGCCGGTAGCGGTCGGCCAGCCGGTCCAGGTACGAAAGGTTCGTCTCACCCTGCAGCGGCGCGAGCCGTACCGGCCCCGGTCGTGCCGCAGCCGTACGCGGCGGCTGCGGCTGTGGTGGAAGAAAGTCGTGCATCAGGGAGCAGAGGTCGTTTCCTGGCGGGCCCGGATGTACCGGCATCCGAGCTGTGGCCGAACGGGGGATCGGGGCGGACGGTTGAGGCAGAAGCCGCCGGTCAAGGCTGGCGTTGCGTGGGCATTCGGCGGCGCCTGGGTGTCCGGGCCCGTTGTTCGGCGGCGGTATCGAGCTCGATCTGTTCGAGCAGATTCTTAGTGATCTTCTCGGTGCCGTCCAGCAGGGAGACCAGGGCGGCTTCGCGGATGAGGTGGGAGAGGCTGCCCATGCGGCCGCCGGTGCGGGCGTGCAGGTAGGCGGCGTGTGTGACCAGCGTGCCGGGCCGGTGCTGGCGCAGCCGCAGCGCGCCGTCCATGCCGTTCACCAGGGCATTCCAGACCTGCTTGTCCGCGCTGCTGCCGTAGCGCAGCGGCTGGTTGCGCACGATCTTGAAGCGGCCGGCGAGCTGGGAGCCGCGCACGCCGGTCAGCAGCGGCGAGGCTTCGACGTCGATGCCGGAGTAGACGAACGTCGCCGGGATCCGCTCACCGAGGTACTTCAGCTGGTCGGAGGTCTCGGCGCCGGCCCGGCTGCGGGTGTCCATCAGATGCACGTCGTCGACCAGGACCAGCTGGGTGCCCATCTCGCACAGCAGCTCGCACACGGCGTTGGTGATCTGGATCTGGTTCATCCGCTCCAGCGTTGGCAGGCCCAGGAAGCGGGCGAACTCGCTGATGAGCATTTTTGGGGTGGAGGACGGCGGCACGGTGATGAACAGGACCGGCAGACGTCTGTCCCGGTTCGGGTGGCGGCGCCGGTCGGCCAGTTCGACGGTGCGCCCGAGCTGCTGCATCGCGGTGGTCTTCCCGGTGGTGGCCGGTCCGGAGATGATCAGGCCGCGCCGGGCTCCGCCCTGCTGGCCGCGGTTGAGCAGCAGCAGACGCCGGACCGCGGTGGAGATGGTGTCCATCGCGGGGGTCTTCAGCACCACGAACCGCGCGTGGTAGTCCTCCCGCTGCTCCAGCGTCCACTCCCGGTCGCCGACGTCCCGTGCCGTTGCGTGGTGCGTGTCGACGAACTGCTGCCACCCGTCCCACGTCGTCAGTGGACTGAAAGTGCTCGTGCTGGCGGGCTGGGCCGTCGTCACCATGCCTGGGCCTCCTGGTATGGGTCGTAGATGCGCATGCCGCCCGCTCCGTCAGCGTCCGGCGTCTGCTCAGCGGCTTGGTCCCCGGCCGTTGCGGCCGTCGGCTTGGACGCTTCATCCGCGTGGCCTGCCGTGGCGTCCTGGCCGTCGGCGAGGGAGGCGAGAAGGTAGTCCTCGCCGCCCGGATCGTCGTCGATGTCATCCAGACTGTCGTCGATGTCCCAGCCGTCGGCGTCCAGCGGGACGGTGAAGGAACCGGGCAGCCCGAACGAGGCCCCCGGCGCGAGAGGCGCAGGCCACTGCTGCGGGGTGGTGACGGGGGAGGGATCGGTCATCTGTGCAGCAGCCTGGGCCCGGGCGGCTACCGTCCGCTCTCGTCTGCTGCCCAGTCCCTGGCTTGCGCGCCATAGCAGCGCATCCAGCGCCTGGGCGATCGCCGCCTCGTGTTCTTCGCGGCCCTCGCGGCGTTCCACGGTGCGGCGGACGTGGTCAAAGGTGAACGCGGTGAAGGGGCGCCGTACCGCCTCCGCGTGGACCCACGGCACCTCGAGCCATCCGTCGGGCAGGCGCACCCACACCCGGTTCGGGTCGAAGGGGTTGTGGTGGACCTCCCACCGTCCGTTCTTGTCCGTCTGCGGTGAGCTGCGGCGCCGGTAGGGGTTCAGGCCGGGGTGGTCGTAGGTGCGGTAGCCGAAGCGGATGCCGTAGTCGTTGACGGCTTGCCACCGAAGAGGCAGCAGCTCGACGTAGTCGTCGGCGGACAACGGCACCGGTACATGCCCCGTCACCGCCACCAAAGCCGCCCACATCTCGTTCGGGGAGACGGCGACCCGCGGCATCATCGGGTGCCGCAGCGCCTCATGCGCGCGCTCCTGCCACCCGCAGATGACCCACTCGTCCAGCAGCTCCTGAAGCTGCGCCAGGCTCCAGCACGCATCCTGCTCCGCGGCCGTGCCCCGCTGGGAGACATCCGAGCCGGTGTGGCCCGGCAGGTACTGGCTGAACCCGTCGGCGATGGCGCCGAAGGTCCGCTCCACGTTCCCCTTCGCCGGGCCGTTCGCCGGCGGCACCGGCTGCACCGAGACCCCCAGGCTCTCGCACGCCGAGACGAACGAAGCCGACACATACACCCGGCCCTGGTCCACGACCACCGTCTCCGGCATGATCACCGGCCGGGCGGCCGCATGCTCCAGCCGCGCGTCCAACGCGACCAGCCGCTCGTAGGGGATGACCGACCGCTGCATCGACAGCGCCGCGTCCCACCCCGGCCGCATCGCCGTCGGCACCACCATCTGCGCCAGCAGCATCGCCGCGTCCACCGACGTCGTGCCCACCGGCCGCACTACCGCCGCGCAGATACTGCGCGTCGCCACGTCCAGCGCGATGCTCAGCTCAACCCGGCCGGTCACACCGTCGTCCAGCACCGCCAGCACGTCCAGCGGCGTGCTGTCCAGCATCACCAGCTCGCCCGGCCGCAGTGCCACCGTCGGCGTGAACGGAGGCGCCGGCCGCGACGCATGCCACCGCCGCTGCGCCGCCGTTCCCAGCAGCCCCTGCCCGTCGGCCACCGCGTGCACCAGCCGGTTGAACGTCGACACCGGCGGCAGCGCCACCACCCCGGCGCCGTACTCCTCCTCCAGCAGCCACCCCACCCGGCGCCGCAGCCGCACCAGCGTGCCCGTCGACCGCTCCCGCTGCCCATCCAGCGCCTTCCTGACTGCCGCGACCACCCGCTCATCGGCCCGACCCACCGCCGACCGCTCCCGCACGGCCCGGCCGTCCAACAGCCCCCACAAGCCCTCGCTGCGGTAGCGCGCCCGCATCCGGCGCACCGTCGCCGCACTCGCCGCCCAGCCCGCTGCCCTCAACTCCTCCGCCTTCGCCCGCTCCCGCTGCGCCAGGCTCCGTACCGCCGGATCGAACTGCTCACGCGGGGCGCCCTGCCCGACCGCGTCAGGAAATCCGGTCTCCACCTCCCGCACATGCCGCTGCCACGCCAGAGCCCGCTCCCGCACCTCCACCGGCAGCGCCTCCAGCAGCCCGAACGGCGGCACCCTCCCCGGCGCCGGCCCGCCTTCCACCTCGAAGGACGGATCGGCGAACAGGTAGGGCAGCAGCACCACCGCCGAGGCGCCCTCATCGGTCACCAGCGTGGCCCGGGCGCCTTCCAGCACGGCGAGCGTCCATACCCGTCCGTCGTAGCGAAGGCGCGCCCCGACCTCGACAACCGCCTGCGTCACGCCGCTCCGGCCTCCTGCCGTGCGACCGAGACAACGGCACGCTCGTGCAGCGGTTCGTCCAGCCGCACCCGGAGCACACCGCTCCACAGCGCATGAAAGACCGCGGGCCACAAGGCGATCGGGTCACCCAGCTCCCGCACAGCCTCCACCGCTGGCTGCGGACTGCTGAACGCCTCCACCAGAGCTGGCATCCACGGCCCTGCGGCGTACCGGGGATGCCGGTAACCCGCCAGCCACCGCACATTGGCCACCAGCACCGGATCCGGCGGCCCCGCGAGCCTGTAGGACCAGCCCACTGCCTCCGCGGCAGCCGCCACAACCCGTGCCCGCTCCGCCAGCCGGGCAGAGGACCCGCTGCGTCCCACGCAGTCGAGTAACAGGCCGCTGCCGTCCTGAAGCCGGGCCATCAGCTGCGGCGCATGACCGACGACCTTGCCGTCCTCACGCCACACCAGCTCCACCGGCCGACAGACCAGCCCCACAACCGCCGGATCCCGGTCGAGCAGCATCATCTCGGTCCGCATGACACCGGACCCGTACGCCACCAGCCGCCCGGTGGTCGACGACCACCACCACCCCGGCGCCACGCGCCGCCCATACCGGACGGGAAACGACCGAATCACAGGACAGTCCTCAAAGACAACATCCTGCGCCGCCTCAAGCCACGAAACCTGATGTGCCTTCCCCAGAAGATCACGAAAGCACGCGTCGACCCTGCCGGTAGCCACAGGTGCTGCGGACACCCTGAGATCGCCCGCCGCATCCACACCAACAACTCCGCCAGGCTCCATACCCGAAGCCAAGTACATGAGCAGAAGCGCAGATGTTCCGATCCTCGCCGCTCACCCGAACGGATGAGAACTCTTCGCCGCAGGCGTGGTGTCTTCGGCAGACCGGGCTTGGTCTGGCTGGACAGCGGTCCGAAGTTCGATGTCCACGATGGTGGAGGCGATCTCGTCCTTGCGCCACTTCTCGGGGGAGTTGAAACGGACCAGGCCGCCCGCGTAGGCCATGCGCAGCAGTTCTGCCTTGGTGTGGTTGCGCATCAGCTCATGCATGCGCCTCGGTTACCCGCTCCATGACCTGGCGCTCTTTCTCCGCCATGGTGTCGCCTCGGCCCTGGCATTCTTGCCCTGACGCGTCCGACGGTACGGGCTGGACGACGACGTCACCCGCCGGATCCGGACCCCCGGGCCGACTCGGCACCGGCGCGGTCACTGCCCAGGGGACGTCCAGTGCAGCGAGGGCGGCCTGCTGCTCCTGGGCGAGCTTGCCCCACCTCGATTTGGTGTTCGAGACCCACACGCCCAGCCTGACGGCTACCGGTTCCGTCTCGCCGTCGACCGTGATCTCTTCGCTGTGCCCTCTCGGCACCGGCCGGTCCGTACCTTCCCGCTCCACCCACTGGGCGAGGGCTGTCAGACCGCGCTGGAAGGCCTGCTGCGCCTTGGGTAGCTCCTTCGTCGCACGAGCACGCGACGGGACGGCAGGCGGGGCCTCGGCGGGCTGTACGCCCAGTTTCGACAGCCGGTCCTGCTGTTCGGTCGACAACTGCGCCCAGCTAGCCGGCTGCTGCTGTCGCTGGAGCCACTTGCCCAGGTCGTCGCCCTCGAACAGCACCCCGGGCGCGATGGCTGGCAGGGCGCCGTCGGCGTCGACCAGGTCCGCGAGGACGCGGTAGTGACGCTGCCAGTCCAGGGGCCAGGGGCAGTTCCAGTCCGGATCGATCGCGGCCAGCTGATGCGCGCGTGCGGCAGCCCGCTTCGGGTCCTTCCCGAGACCACCCTTACGCCGGAGGTTGGCCATGTGCTGCCCGACTGGCACGGGGCCGCCGCCGGCCGGGTCGTCCCACATGGCGCCCTGACGTGGGGCGAGGTGCCCGGTGGCGCGCCGGTAGGACCGGAGCGCGGCGAGCTTGGCCTCCCACGCTTCTTCGCCCGGCTCCCAGACCATTCCGGCCTCCGGTGCGTCCAGCAACAGCTTGCGCCGTTCCTTCAGCTCCCCGGCCCGCAGCGCCTTTCGCTGCTGGTGGATCCATCGCCCGAGCGGAAACGCCTTGGTCGCCCCGACTTCGACCTCGACGTCATACGGGATGGCGTAGAGGCTCGTGATGCCGTTCTCCTTCCGCCACCGGAGCAGGGCCTGGTAGCCCTCCAGCCACACCAGCGACTCCGGCCGGTACACCCGGGTGCGCAGGAACGCCGCGATGGTCGCCGCGTCGCGCGGGCTGGAGAAGTGGAGCAGAGCAGCTTCGGCGGCGGCCTGTGTGTCGTCGTCCTCCTGGTCCGCGCCGTCGCCCTCGCCGCCCGCCCCGACGATCTGCCCGTCCTCGTCGCGTCGGAGGTGGACCTTGCGCTTCCCGCTGGTGAGCGTGCGGGAGGCGAGCTGCTCGACCAGGCGCTCATCATGCGAGCGCAGGCCCTGGAGGACCGCTACAAGAGGGCGGAA
This sequence comes from Streptomyces sp. NPDC001700, assembly GCF_053596435.1. Lineage (NCBI taxonomy): Bacteria > Bacillati > Actinomycetota > Actinomycetes > Kitasatosporales > Streptomycetaceae > Streptomyces > Streptomyces sp. NPDC001700. The sequence goes on along the minus strand of NZ_JBSFGE010000022.1, from coordinate 2,567 downwards.
CGAGGCACTGGCGACCATGTCGTCCGGGTCCTCGCCGGGCTCCAGGAACACCGGCACGATGATCCTGGCCACCTTCGTGGAGCCGTCCTTGTTGAGCCGCAGCGCCCGGCCGATGTTCTGCACGATCTCCACCTGCGAGCCGCGGGTGTCCGCAAAGCAGATCGAGTCGACTCCCCGCTCGCCGGTGATGTCCACGCCTTCCCCGAGCACGCGAACGCTGGCGAGGAAGGCGCGGTGCACCCTGCGCCCGGCCGCGTCGATGCCGTTGGCGAACTGGCGCAGGACCTCGCGCCGCTCGCTGACGAGGTGGTCGCCGCACAGCCACGCCGACCACACCCGGTCCGGCGGGACGTGGCGGCCGGCCTCCAGCTCGTAGAATTCCGCGTCGATGGACGACTTCGGGAGCTTGTCGGCGGCGGCCAGGTCCTCATCGGAGGCGTCGTTGACGTACAGCTCGGCTGCGGTCTCCGGGAGCTTGTCCGAGAACGCCTGCGCCTCTTCCACCTTCTGGTGGAACGTCATGACCGTACGGAGGTTGTACGCCGCCGCGTGCTCCAACAGGGCGGTCTGCAGGAGCGCCAGGCGCCGGCCACGCCGCGCCTCCTCCGACTCCCCGAGGACCGGCGAGGGATCGCGGATCTCCAGCACGTCGATCTCGAACCCGGCAAGGATTTCGCGCTCGATCGCCTCCGAAAGCCCGAGCTCCGCGAGCCACGCGCCGTACGTGCCCTCCGGGTCATCGGCCATGGTCGCGATCTCCGCCTCCTGGCCGTCCGCGCCCTTCTGCGGGCGGGCCGCGGCGAGGATGCGCGGGGTCGCGGTCAGGTAGAGCCGGAAGTCCGCCGGGATCCGCTGGTTGTCGTGGATCGCCGCCCACGGCCGCCCAAGATCACCAGCGGTTCCGTGCGCCTCATCCACGATCGCGAGGTTGAACGGGGCCATCTGCTGCCCGTACAGCCGCTCCCCGCCCGCCAGAGCGGCCTCCAGCGGCCCGCGAACCTTCCCCTGGTCCACGGGAGCGTCGATGTCCTCGCGGTCCACCAGGGAGGCGTACGTGGCGAACACGACCACCGGCCCGGACCCGGCCCACAGGGCGAGCCGGATCGGGTTCGTGGTGGTCCGCACCCCCAGCGCGTTTAGCACTGCATCGTTCTCCAGCGAGCACACCGCGACCATCGGGGCGCGGTGGCCCACCAGGCGCCATGCCTGGGCGGTCTGCGCGAGCAGGTCCAGGGTGGGGACGGTCACGAGGATCCGGCTGTCCGCGAATGACTCCAGCGCGCACGCGGCGGCTGTGATCGTCTTGCCCGAGCCGGTCGCTGACACGATCGTGCCCCGGGCACCCTGCGGGGGCACAGATGACCTTGGAGGGAATCCCACCCACCTGCGAAACGCGGAGCGCTGATCTACCTGGTGTTCTTTGAGCTGAATCGCTGACATTTCCATGTCTCCCCGAGCGTGAATGTCTGTGGTCTTTTAGAGGGCCGTGTGCGGAATGCAGGCCGCGCCTAGGTCGTTCCAGATCGACGCATCCGCCTTGTGCCAGCCGCCGGGCTTTCCGTCCTTGAAGGGCGGCTTTTCGTCCGGGTCGTAGTGCCCGGCATTGGGCGTGCAGACGATGACGTCTCCGTCCGTGTTCCGCGTCCGGGTCGTGTATAGACCGCCGGCCTCGCCCAGCGCCTCCAGCACACGGCGCCGCGCCGTGGTGTGCGGATGGGTGCGCGGTAGCACGTTCTCCCGGACGAACCTCTCCAGCCGCACCAGGTCGGCCCGCTCACGCTGCCTCACGTCCGCCAGATGTACGGCCAGTTCAGCGGATCCGGCCGACCGGCCGCCACGCCGGGACCAGTCCCGGTCCGCGATGCCCACCAAGGCCTTGCTCACGGCCGTCACGCCGTCGTCCCAGCCGTCCGCGAACAGCGGGCCCCGAGAGGCCGGCGCCATGCCGCCCAGCTCCACCACTTCGCACTGCGCCCCGGCGACCGCCCCGGTCTCCAGGTCGTCCGCCTCGCTCGCGGGCACGCCGTGCGCATCCAGGAGCGCGAATACCTTCTACCGGGCGTTTACGCCCGTAGTCTGGTACTGCGTCACCCGGTGCACAATCGCTACTCAGCGCGGGATCGGGTCCGGTAGATTCGGGGTGACCGGTCATCTGCGGTCGGTCCTCTCGGAATTCCGGGGAGGCTCCCGGGTGGTTGTGAGGTGTCCCGTGTTTCCGCCAACGCTACACGCTGTATCAACCTGATGCATGTACTACCTGGAACCTACCCGAACGAGCGACCGCCACCCTCCTAGCCAGCCTAGCCCGCGCCGGAGGGCCCCAACGGTTCTGGAGGCGAAGCCGGAGGGACCGTCAGGCGGGGGAGCGCAGCGGACCCGCCCGGAGCGCGCAGCGCTCCCAATCCCAGCAGGGGGGATGCACCAGGCCACAACTCTGCTTCAACAGAGGGGCGTTGGCGTGGCGCTGCTGGAGGACCGTCACCTTGTTCGTCTGCCCGGCGGCGGCCATGTACGAGAGCACACCGTCCTCGTGGGTGAGGGTGGTCTGGGCCGCTGTGGACGAGGTG
>NZ_JBSFGE010000021.1:0-150917 GCF_053596435.1 Streptomyces sp. NPDC001700 | reverse complement strand
GTGGATACGGCGTGTTCGTCGTCGTTGGTGGCGATGCATTCCGCCGTGCAGGCGCTGCGGTCGGGTGAGTGTTCGCTGGCGCTGGCCGGTGGTGTCGCGGTGATGGCGACGCCGGGCAGTTTCGTCGAGTTTTCGCGGCAGCGTGGTCTTGCTCCGGATGGTCGGTGCAAGTCGTTCGCGGCGGGTGCGGACGGTACGGCGTGGGCCGAGGGCGTCGGGCTGTTGCTGCTGGAGCGTTTGTCGGACGCGCGGGCGAATGGGCACCAGGTCCTGGCCGTGGTTCGCGGTGTCGCGGTGAATCAGGACGGTGCGTCGAACGGCATCACGGCGCCGAACGGACCGTCGCAGCAGCGAGTGATCCGCCAGGCCCTCGCCAGCGCGGGTGTGTCGGCCGCCGATGTGGACGTGGTGGAGGCGCATGGCACCGGTACGTCGCTGGGCGACCCGATCGAGGCTCAGGCGCTGCTGGCCACGTACGGGCAGGAGCGTGCGGCGGATCGTCCGTTGTGGTTGGGGTCGTTGAAGTCGAACATCGGGCATGCGCAAGCGGCTGCGGGCGTGGCCGGTGTGATCAAGATGGTGGAGTCGATGCGGCACGGTGTGCTGCCCAAGACCCTCCACGTCGATACGCCGTCGCCGAAGGTCGACTGGTCCGCCGGTGCGGTGGAGCTGCTGACTGAGGCGCGTGAATGGCCGGAGCTGGACCGGCCCCGACGTGCGGCGGTGTCCTCGTTCGGCATCAGCGGGACCAACGCGCATGTGATTCTCGAATCCGTCGAGGACGAGGCTGCTGAGCCTGCGGTGTCCGATGGTCCCGTGCCGTTGGTGGTGTCGGCGAAGACTGCGGACGCGCTGGGAGCACAGGCGGAACGGCTGGCGTCGTATCTGGACTCCGACCGCGAAGTGAGCCTTGCTGATCTGGGCTTTGCACTGGCCACGTCACGGGCACAGCTTGATCACCGTGCGGTGGTCGTGGCGGAGTCCGCCGACGAGGCGCGGGACGCGCTGTCCGCCATGCGCGGTGAGGAAGTGGTCGCTGGCCGACTGGGTGTGCTGTTCACGGGTCAGGGTTCGCAGCGGATCGGGATGGGGCGCGGGCTGTACGCGTCGTATCCGGTGTTCGCAGAGGCGTTCGACGAGGTCTGTGCGGCCGTGGATGGTCTGCTGGAGCGGTCGTTGAAGGAGGTGGTGTTCGGCGAGTCCGAGCTGTTGGATCAGACGGGGTTCGCCCAGCCTGCCTTGTTCGCCGTCGAGGTGGCGCTGTTCCGGTTGGTCGAGTCGTGGGGTGTGCGGCCGGACTTCGTTGCCGGGCATTCGATCGGTGAGGTCGCGGCGGCGTTCGTAGCGGGTGTGTGGTCGTTGGAGGATGCGGCCGCGCTGGTGGTGGCGCGGGGCCGGTTGATGCAGGCCCTGCCCGAAGGCGGTGTGATGGTGGCCGTCGAGGCCACCGAGGATGAGGTCGCCTCGCTGCTGACCGAGGGCGTGAGCATTGCGGCGATCAACGGATCGACCTCGCTGGTGGTGTCGGGTACGGAAGACGCCGTTCTCGCCCTGACGGGGCGCTTTGAGGGACGCCGGGTCAAGAAGCTGCGGGTATCGCACGCCTTCCACTCGCCGCTGATGGACGGGATGCTGGACGACTTCCGCCAGGTCGTGGCCGGTCTGAGCTACGCCACGCCGCGACTGCCGGTGGTGTCGAACCTGACGGGTGAGCTGGCCGAGCCCGAGCGGCTGTGTTCGCCGGAGTACTGGGTCGAGCACGTACGTGGCACGGTCCGGTTCGCCGACGGCGTGGAGACCCTGCGAGGGCAGGGCGTGGCCACGTTCCTGGAGCTGGGCCCGGACGGCGTCCTGACCGCGATGGCGGGCGAGGGCGGCGTACCCACCCTGCGCCGCGATGTGGCCGATGAGCGCCGGGCGCTGCTCACCGCCGTAGGACGGCTGCACACGCGCGGCATCACGGTCGACTGGACGCAGGTGTTCGCGGGCGCGGGCGCGGGCGCGAGCGCGGGCGCCCGCCGCGTCGATCTGCCGACGTACGCCTTCCAGCGCCAGCGCTACTGGCTCGAAGGCGAAGCCGACACGGAACCCCACACCACCGACTCCGACACCGAGTTCTGGGAGGTTGTCGAGCGCGGCGACACCCACGCCCTGGCGCAGACGCTCAACGTCGAGACGGCGGCGCTGGATGAGGTTCTGCCCGCCTTGTCCTCGTGGCGCAGCCGTCGACAGGAACAGTCGATGGTGGACGGGTGGCGCTATCGCATCGCGTGGCAGCCGATCGCCGCGCCCGCGGCAGCCACCAGCACAGGCACCTGGCTTCTGGTGGTGCCCGCCGGATACGACGACCCGCTGGTGAAGTCCGTCGACGGCGCGTTGGCCGAGAGCGGCGGCCAGGTGCTGCGCGTAACGGTGGACCAGGAGGAGCGTCAGGCACTGGCCGATCTCATCGGTGCGGAACTCGCCACCGTGGCGGGCGGCCTGTCGGGGGTGGTGTCCCTGCTGGCCCTGGACGATCGTCAGTATCACCCGCACCCCACCCTGTCGGCCGGACTCGCCGCGACCGTGACGCTCGTGCAGGCGCTCGGCGACCGGGACATCACGGCGCCGCTGTGGTGTGTGACGGCGGGTGCGGTGGCCGTCAGGGACGACGGCGAGCTGACGAGCCCGTATCGGCACATGATGTGGGGCCTGGGCACGGTGCTCTCCCTCGACCACCCACAGACGTGGGGCGGTCTCGTCGACCTGCCCGCCGAGCCCGATCAGCGGGCGCTGGAACACCTGGTCGCGATGGTGTCCGGGGCGGACGGCGCGGACGTCGCGGACCGCGTGGACGGCGAGGACCAGGTGGCGATCCGCCCGGAGGGCGTGTTCGCGCGCCGGTTGGAACGGGCCAAGGCCGGTGCGGACGTGGTGCCGTCGTCGCCATGGACGCCGCGCGGTACGGTCCTCATCACGGGCGGTACGGGCGGTATCGGTGCCCATGTCGCGCGCTGGGCCGCCGGTCGGGGCGCCGAACATCTGCTGCTGCTCAGCCGTCGCGGGCGGGACGCCGAGGGCGCGGCCGCACTTGAGGCGGAGCTGACCGCGCTCGGCGCACGCGTCACCATCGAGACCTGCGACGTGTCCGATCGCGCGGCGCTGGCCGGGCTGATCGCCGATGTGCCGGACGGCCACCCCGTGACCGCCGTGTTCCACGCGGCCGGGGTCGCGCAGGAACCGCGGCGGCTCGCCGACACCACCATCGAGCGGTTCGCCGGGGTGGGCCTGGCGAAGGTGGCCGGTGCGGCGCATCTGGACGAGTTGCTGGCCGACCATGAACTCGATGCCTTCGTGGTGTTCTCCTCCGGCGCCGCCGTGTGGGGCGCCGCCGGGCAGAGCGCCTATGCTTCCGCGAACGCGTTCGTGGAGGCGCTCGTCCGCCGCCGCCGGGCGGCTGGGCGCCCCGCCACCGCCGTGGCCTGGGGCGGCTGGGCCGGTGGGGGCATGGTCGACGCGTCCGTGGCGGGCGAGTTCACCGACGCCGGAGTGGGGCTCATGGCGCCCCGGCCCGCCGTATCGGCCCTGGCCCAGGCGATGGACGCGGACGAAGGCCACCTGGTGGTGGCGGACATCGACTGGACCCGGTTCGCGCCCTCCTATCTGGTCGCACGTGACCGGCCGCTGCTGCGTGGTCTGCCCGAGGTGGCCGCGCTCACGGCGGCGGAGCCTGCCGGATCGGAGGAACGCGAGCGGGACGCCTCGGAGTTGCTGTCCCGGCTGATGGGGCTGCCCGCGCCGGAACAACACCGGACGCTGGTCGAGGTGGTGTGCGCCGAGGCCGCGAGCGTGCTGGGACACGCGCAACGGGACCTGGTGCGTGATGGTGTCGCCCTGCTGGACATCGGGTTCGACTCGCTGACCGGGCTGGAGCTGCGCAACCGGCTGAACCAGCTGTCCGGGCTGGAGCTGCCACCCGGATTGATCTTCGATCAGCCCACCGCGGGCATGATCGCCGACACCATGCTGGAAGCGCTGCAGCCCGGTCTCGCCGTCACACCGGCGTCCGTGGCGGAGGAGCTGGACAAGCTGGAATCCGCCATGTCGAGGGCCGCGCAGGACGACGACATGATGCGCGAACTCGTGGTCACGCGGCTGCGCGAACTGCTGGTCAAGTGGGACGACGTGACCGCGTGACGATCCAAGGGAAAAGAGAAAACCGCATGTTCGAGGTCGACACCTATCTGCGCCGCATCGGCTTCACGGGGGAGCCCGAGCCCACCATCGAGACCTTACGGGCGCTGCACAAGGGACACCTCATGTCGGTGGCGTACGACAGCAGCCACTTCATCAACAGCTTCACCGGCTTCCGGAACGTGGTCGACTTCGACGTCGACCAGGCGTTCACCGACATCGTGGTGAACGGCAACGGGGGAGTGTGCCATGACCTCAACGGCCTCTTCCGCCGACTGCTCGCGGACTTGGGCTACGAGGTCGAGCTGCTGGCCGCATCGCAGCGGTGGCCGAACGGCCGGTTCGGCCCCGACCTGGAGCACACCTTCGGCTGTGTGCGGCTCGACGGTGACATCTGGCTGGTCGACGTGGGCTTCGCCGGGCCGTCGTACCTGGAGCCGCTGCGGGTGTCCGACGAGGTCAGCCACCAGTACGGATGCGACTACCGGCTGACCGGACAAGGCGCCTACCACGTCCTGGAACGCAAGGACCGGACCGGGGAGTGGCGGCCGGTCTACCGCTTCGAACTCCGGCCCCGCGAGGTCGCCGAGTGGGACAGCCCGGAGGCCACGGGCGTGGGCGAGGTCGTCAGCGACTCGCTGTTCGCGGGCACCGCGCTGCGCGGACGCGCACTGCCCAACGGCCAGCTGGTGCTGACCGGGAAGCGGCTGCTGCGGGTCGAGGACGGCCACGAGAAGATCCGCACCCTGATCGATCCGGCCGAGTACGACAGCGTCGTCAAGGACATCCTGGCCGGGAACGGCTGAGGGCCGGGCGAGATGGAGACGACGATGCGACCCGACTCCGACGTGGCCGTCATCGGCTACGGGCCGGTCGGCCAGGTGCTGTCGATCATGCTGGCCCAGCGCGGCTGGCGGGTGACGGTCATCGAGCGCTGGCCCGAGCCCTACCCCATGCCACGCGCCGTCGGCTTCGACGACGAGGCCGCCCGGATCCTCGCCACCACGGGGATCGGGCAGTTTCTGGACAAGGTGGGGGAGAACTCCCGGGACTACGGCTGGCGCAACGCGGCGGGCGAAACGCTGGTCTACATGGAGAGCGCGGCGGACGGCCACTGCGGCTGGCCCCAGGCCACGGCGATGTATCAGCCCGGGCTGGAGTCGACCCTCATCACCCGGGGCGAGGACTTCCCCAACCTCCAGCTGATCCGCGGCCATGAGGTGGTGGAGCTGGAGGACCACGGGGATCACGTCGGCATCGTCGCGGAGGACACCGACGCGAACGAGCGCACCCTCACCGCACGCTGGGTCATCGGATGCGACGGCGCGAACAGCTTCGTGCGCGAGTGCATGGACACCTCGCTGACCGACCTGGGGTTCTTCTACGACTGGCTGATCTGCGATGTGGTGCTGCACGAGCCACGCGCGTTCCAGCCGAACAACCTGCAGATCTGCGACCCGGCCCGGCCCCGGACCGCGGTGTCCGCCGGACCGGGACACCGCCGCTTCGAGTTCATGCGGCTGCCCGGCGAGAGCATCGACGAGCTGAAGAAGACCGAGACCCTCTGGCGCATGCTCGCGATGTTCGACATTGGCCCCGAGGACGCGACACTGGAACGCCACGCCGTCTACACCTTCCAGGCGCGGTGGGCCGGGCAGTGGCGCGCCGGACGGCTGCTGCTCGCCGGGGACTCCGCCCACCTCATGCCCCCGTTCGCCGGGCAGGGCATGTGCTCGGGATTCCGGGACGTGGCCAACCTGTCCTGGAAACTCGACCTCGTGCTGCGCGGGCTCGCGGACGAGCGGCTGCTGGACACCTACACCGCCGAACGGCGCGCGCACGTCCAGAACGCCATCACCACCTCGGTGAAACTGGGCAAGGTCATCTGTGTCACCGACCCCGTCGCGGCCGCCGACCGTGACGCGATCATGCTTGCCGGGCGGGAGCGCAGCGGTGTGACGGCCCTGCCCATGTCGACGCCGATCCCGCTGTCCGAGGGGCTGCTGCACCGCACGGCGGAGGGCACGCCGATCCGCCCGGCCGGTGCCCTGACCCCCCAGGCCCGGGTGGCGAGCGGGGACCGGACCGGCCCGTTCGACGAGGTGATCGGGCTCGGCTTCGTGCTGCTGGCATCGGTTGACCCGAGGCCCCATCTCGACACCGGACAGCGGGAGTTCCTCGAAAGCCTCGGCACCCGGATCGTCCATGTGCTGCCCCACGGCACCGCGCCGGAGGGCCTGGACGCCGACACCGTGGTCGATATCGAGGACCGCTATCTGCCCTATCTGGCCGGGGCCGGTGTGACGGCCCTTCTGATACGCCCGGATTTCAACGCCTTCGGCGCGGCGGAGCACGCCGATGAACTGGGCCCGCTGGTCGACGAACTCCGCCGCCAGCTCCGGGACCAGGCGCCCGCCCCCACCGAGTAAACACAGCAAGAAGTAAACACAGCAAGAGAGGAAGACCATGGGTACACGCGAGGATATGTACGGACTGTTCACGAGCGTCAACGAGATCAACCTGAACGGTGAACGGAACCGGGGGGACGCCAAGGACGGGAAGCTCAAGAACAACATCGCCACCAGCTACGACCTGCAGGCGCAGATGTCGAAGAAGGGAATCCTGTGGAACTGGGGATTTCATGACGACCAGATCGCCAAGGAGATGAACGCGAGGATCCCGGATTTCCTGAACTACGACACCGACGGGTTCTCCGAAGAGCTCTACTTCTTCGCGCTCAAGCAGGTACCCTTCGATCTGGACGACTTCGCGGACAAGTCCGTGCTGGAGGTCGGCTGTGGTCTGGGCGAAGGGCTGAACTTCCTCTCCCGCGTCACCAAAGCGGCCGGAATGGTCGGCCTCGACCTGTCGGAGCAAGCCGTCAAGCGGGCCAATGCCTCGCTCTCCAGGGACGGGCTGAGCTACGTCCAGGGCGACGCGGAGAACCTTCCCTTCGAGGACGGGGAGTTCGATGTCGTCCTCAACATCGAGAGCGCGCACAACTATCCCAACCTGGAAAAGTTCCTCGCCGAGGTCGCGCGGGTTCTCAAGCCGGGCGGCTACTTCTCGCACGTCGATCTGTTCACCACCCAACGGCATGCGCACATGCAGGAGTTGAAGGAGAAGGACCTCGGTCTGGAATGGATCCACGAGCGTGATATCTCGGAGGAGGTCAGGGCCGCGGTTCACCGGCGGCTGGCTCCCGACGGCTCCTTCTACAAGGCGCTGCGGGGGCAGCGGATGGGTGTGGTCCAGCGTCATATGGCCAAGCGTGTGGGGCCGGAGGCCGTCGGCGGTTCCTTCGCCGGTTACTACGACAGCCGCTCCACCAAGCTGCTGAAGAAGATGGGCCTCCTGCCGGCGCAGTTCATGCCGCCGGTCGACAGCTACCGGCACATCGTGGCCAAGAAGCGATGAGGACCCCGAATCTGGCCACGATGGACCTGAATCTGCTGGTGCCGCTGCAGGCGCTCCTCGTCGAGCGAAGCGTGACGAAGGCCGCGGAGCGGCTTTCCGTGGGCCAGCCGACGATGAGTACCGCGCTGGCCAAGCTGCGTCGCGTCTTCGATGACCCGCTGTTGCTCAGGGACGGCCGCGAATGGGCTCTCAGCCCCCTGGCGGAATCCCTGGAGAAGCAGCTCGAAGAAGTCCTGTCACAGATCGGGTATTTGCTGGGCGGCACGGCGAGTTTCGACCCCGCCTCCGCCCGGCGGACCTTCACCGTGGTCGCCGACGACTATTCGGCGGTCCTCTTGATGGGACCGCTGCTGGAAGAGGCGGCCGACCTGGCGCCGCAGGTGCGGATCAATCTGATCTGGCAGCAGGACGGGCACCTGGACATGCTGCGCACGAAGAAGTGCGACCTCGTACTGCGGCAGCAGGCAGCGGATTCCGACGGAACCTCCGCCTTTCCCGGCGCCGTGCTGCTCTGCGACGACTTCGTCGGAGTGGTCACCGATGACCATCCCGACGTCGGTGAGCGGCTGTCCGCCGAGCACATGGCGCGCCTGCCGTATGTGCGGGTGACCGGATCCGCCATGGATCAGGCCGAGACGGGTTTCCCGAAGAACGCGCTGGCGGGAAACCCGGTGGCCACGACGGAAACCTTGACCTCTGCCCTGCATATGCTGCCGGGCACCCGGATGTTCACCATCACACAGCGGCGGCTGTTCGAGAGGTTCGGCCGGGCGCTCGGGCTTCGCGCGGCCGAGATCGAGGCGCCGACGCCCACCGTGACCGAAGTAATGTACTGGCATCCACAGTCCGCGGCGGATCCCGCGCAGCAGTGGCTTCGCTCGACACTCCGGCGAATCGCTGCGGAAGTCTCCGCATTCGATGTGTTCCGGCCTCAGGTATCGATGACAGTGATGTCAGCCATGGGAAAGTCATCGTTTTCAAACTGACTCGCGGGGCGCTACCGTAATCTTCGGTACCTGATCGATGAATTCGAGGTAGGTAGCAGCTCTTTCTCCGCAGCTCTTTCTCTGCGGAAGCGATGCAAATCCTTTATGAACCAGTGGATTTGGAGACTGGAATTGCGGCTATTAGTGAAGCGGTTGTCCGATCGGGTTACGGGACAACTCGCCGTTCCTACCTCGAAATATCATGCGCACCGGGCCCTGATCCTGGCGTCCCTCGCCCCGGGGGTCAGCCGGATCGTGGGGCTGTCGGACGCCGGCCATGTGCGGCACACCCTCACCGCGCTGCGGAGCCTCGGTACGCGGATCGAGGTGGACGGCGACGCCTTCGTCGTGCACGGCGGTCCGTACCGCCCGCGGCAGTCCGAGGTCTCGGTGGGAAGTTCGGGAACGACGCTCTACTTCCTCGCCGGACTCGCCTGCCTGGCGGAGTCGCCGGTGACCGTCGTGGGGCAGAAGTACTTCCAGCGGCGTCCGATCGGCCCGCTGCTGCGTGCGCTGTCCGACCTCGGCGTCGACCTTGACTCGCCCACCGGCTGCCCGCCGATCTCCGTACGGCCGAGCCGTCCGAAGGGCGGTCACGCGCGGATCCAGGGCACACTCTCGCAGTGGATATCGGGGCTGCTGCTGGTGGCGCCGTTCGCGACGGGGCCGAGTGTGATCACGGTCGAGGGCGAGTTCAACGAGCGGTCCTATGTGGACCTGACGGTCCGGATGATGAAGCAGTTCGGCCTGTACGTGGAGGTGTCCGAGGACGGGCGGCGGTTCGAGATCGCCCCGGACCAGCAGCCCACCCCGGCCACGGTGGTCCTGCCCCCGGACGTCGGTTCGGCGGCGTTCGGGCTGGCCGCGGCGGCGCTGCACCCGGCCGACGTACTGTTCCGGGGCCTGCCCGCCGTACCCGCGCACGAGGTGGACCACCCCGAGGCGGACGTGCTGCAGATCCTCGCCGACATGGGCGTGCGGATGACGTCCGACCCCGAGACCGGCATGGTGCGGGTCCGCCACGAGGGCACGCGGCTGAACCCCGTACGGATCGACTGCCGGGCCGTACCCGACATGCTGCCCATGCTGTCCGTGCTCGGGTCGGTGGCCGATGGCACCACCGTGTTCGACAACATCGGCCACGTCCGGCTCAAGGAGTCCGACAGAGTCGCGGCGATGACGCAGCTCAACAAGATGGGCGCCCGGATCGAACAGCGCGGCGAGCAGCTGCTCTGCCACGGTGTGGAGCGGCTGACCGGGGCGGATCTCTCCTCGTACAACGACCACCGGGTGCTCATGTCGCTGGCCGTCGCGGGCTCGGCGGCCGCCGGTGAGACCCGGCTGACCTACCCGAACGCCTACCGCATCTCCTACCCGCGCTTCCTCGACGACATGAACCGCATCGGGCTGGACGTGTCGGTGGAGAAGGGCGAGAAGGCCGAGAAGGCCCGTACGCCTCGCCAAGCGGATGCCCGCCAGACGGACTCCGGTCCGGCCGGATTCACCGCGCCCGCCCGCGCCGCCACCGTCCCCATCGGGGACCACCTGCGCCGATGGGCCGACACCCGTCCCGATGACCCCGCCGTGTTCGACCCGGGCACCGACGGGCGGCGGGAGCTGGGCTGGACCTGGCGGGACCTCGACCAGCAGGTCGACCGGATCGCCACGCTCCTGCTCGACCTCGGCGTACAGCCCGGCGAGCCGGTCGCCTACCAGCTGCCGAACCAGGCCGAGTTCGTCGCCCTCGCCCTGGCCGTGGCCCGTATCGGCGCGGTCAGCTGCCCGCTGATGCCGATGCTGCGGCAGCGGGAGACGGCCTTCATGCTGCGCCGCTCCCGGGCCCGGGTGCTGGTGGTCCCGGCGAGCTTCCGTGGCCGCGACTACCCGGGCGAAGTGGCGGAGCTGCTCCGCATGGACGAACCTCCCGCCGTGGAACACGTCCTGGTGATCGGCGGAAAGTCGGTGCCACCGAAGACGCCGGAGACGGCCGGGACGAGCTGGTACGACTTCGCCGAGGCCGTACGCCGCGCCCCGGACCGCGACCGGCTCGACGCCCGGCGCCCGGAGCCCGCCGCCCCGGCCCAGCTGCTGTTCACCTCCGGCACCTCCGGCGAGCCCAAGGGCGTACTGCACCGGATGGACGCGCTGACCAGGGCAGCGGCCATGGAGATCCACCACCTCGGACTGACCGGCGAGGACCGGGTCTTCGTCCCGTCGCCACTGGCGCACCAGACCGGCTTCCTCTACGGCATGTGGCTCGCGGTCCTGCGGGGTGTGCCGCTGATCCTGCAGCCGGTGTGGGACGGCAAGGCCGCCCTCGGCCTGCTGCGCCGGTACGAGGGCACCTTCGTCCAGGCCGCGACGCCGTTCCTCGGCGACCTCGTGGAGGCGGTCGAGGAGAGCGGGGAGCCCCCGGCCGCGCTACGGATCTTCGTCGCCACCGGGGCGGCGGTGCCACGCGCGCTGGCCGAGCGGGCGACCGAGGTGCTGGGCACGTCGGTGTGCGGCGCCTGGGGGACGACCGAGACGTGCCTCGGCTCGCTGTCCGCGCCCAGCGACGAACCCACGAAGATGTGGGGCACGGACGGCCGGGCCCTGGAAGGCATCCGGCTGCGCGTCACGGACGACGAGGGTGCCGTGCTGCCCGCCGGGCAGGAAGGCAACTTCGAGATCTCCGGCCCGTGCATGTTCGAAGGCTACTTCGACCGTCCCGAGTGGACGGCCGAGGCGCTGACCGCCGACGGCTGGTTCCGCAGTGGCGATCTCGCCGTCATCGACGAGTCCGGCTACGTGCGCATCAGCGGGCGGGTGAAGGACGTCGTCAACCGTGGCGGCGAGAAGGTACCCGTGGGGGAGATCGAGCAGCTGCTGCACACCCACCCCGCGGTGCGCGATGTCGCGATCGTGGCGATGCCCGATCCGCGGCTCGGGGAGCGGGCCTGCGCCTTCGTGGTGGCCGACGGGGACTTCGGCTTCGCCGAGATGCGCCACTTCCTGGACGAGCGCCAGGTCGCCAAGCCGTACTGGCCCGAGCGGCTGGAGTTCATGGACCGGCTGCCCCGCAACCCTGCGGGCAAGGTGCAGAAGTTCCTTCTGCGCGAACACATTCAGAAGCTGATGAGGAGCGGGGCGTGAGCATGGACGAGAAGGACTTCCAGCAACTGGCGGCGGACATCGAGGACTTCGTCCGCGGGCCCGGCGAGCGGTACGCGGCGGAGATCGAAGCCACGCACCGGGTGCCCGACGCGCTCAAGCAGGACCTGCGGGACCGCGGGTACCTGCGGCTGGCAGCGCCCCAGGAGTACGGCGGCCTGGGCATCGAGTTCCCGAGGTTCCTGGAGCTGATGGAACTGTTCTCGATGTCGCACGCGTCGCTGCGCATGCTCGTGCACGTCCACAACGGGGTGTGGCGGGCGATCGACCAGTTCGCCACCGACGAGCAGCGCAAGCAGTTCGTGCTGCCCCAGGTGTCCACCGACATCTCCGTCGCGTTCACGCTCACAGAGCCCACCGCGGGCACCGGCGCGGACCTGCGGTGCAGCGTCGTGCAGGAGGGCGACACGTACTTCCTGTCCGGGGAGAAGCACCTCATCACCTTCGGCGTCGAATGCGACTACTGGCTGCTGTTCGCCCGGCTGGAGGGCACCACCGGCAAGGACGGGACCGTCGCGCTGATGGTGCCGCGCGACACGACCGGCGTCACCGTCGACCCCATGTCGAGGACCATGGGCGTACGGGGGACCGACCACGCGCATCTGCGCTTCGACCGGGCACCGGTGCCGGTCGCCAACCGCCTCGGCGAGGTCGGCCGGGGCCTGGAGGTGGCGCTGGGCGGCTTCCTCACGCCCAGCCGGATCTCGGTCGCCATGACGTGCGTCGGCCTCGCCCGGCGCGCCCAGGAGCTGGCCGTCGACCACGCGAAGGGGCGTACGACGTTCGGCAAGCCCCTGGCCGCGCGGCAGGCGATCTCCTTCTCCCTCGCCGAGAACGCCACCGACATCGAGGCCGCCCGCCAGCTCACCCTGCACGCGGCGCGGCAGTGGCAGGCCGGGGACGCGGCGTCCTCCCGGCTGTCCTCCATGGCCAAGCTGAACGCCGTCGACATGCTCACCCGGGTCACGGACAAGGCGCTCCAGGTGCACGGCGGCATCGGCTACTGGGAGTCCAGCCCGATCGAGCGCGTGTACCGCGACGCCCGGGCGCAGCGGTTCGAAGAGGGCACCAACGAGATCCAGAAGACCGTCATCGCACGCGACGTGCTGGGAGAGGTTCGATGAGCGACGCCAAGGTCACCCTGATCACCGGAGCCTCGCGGGGCATCGGCCGCGCCCTGGCGGTACGCCTCGGGCGCGACGGCGGCAGCGTCGTCGTCAACTACAAGAAGAACGCCGAGCTGGCCGAGGAGACCCGCAAGCTGGTCGAGCAGGCGGGCGGGCAGGCCATCACCGTGGCCGCCGATGTCGAGAACCCCGAGGACATCGACCGGCTCTTCGACGCCGTCGGCGAGGAGTACGGCCGCCTCGACCACTTCGTGTCCAACGCGGCGGCCAGCGCGTTCAAGTCGATCATGGACCTGAAGCTGCACCACATCGACCGCTCCTACGCGATGAACGTCCGCGCCTTCCTGCTCGGAGCGCAGCGCGCGGTGCCGCTCATGCCGCAGGGGGGCCGGATCGTCACACTGTCGAGCTACGGCAGCACCCACGCCTATCCGACGTACGCCGCGCTGGGGTCGGCCAAGGCGGCCACCGAGGCCCTGGTCAGGTACATGGCCGTCGAGTTCGCCGGGCGGGGCATCAACGTCAACGGTGTCAGCGGCGGGCTCATCCAGTCCGACTCGCTCGACTACTTCTACGGCGTGCCCGGCATGGCCCCGATCTCCAGCGTGCTGTCGAAGATCCCCCAGGGGCGTCCCGGCACCTTGGAGGAGATGGCGGAGACGGTGGCGTTCCTGCTGTCCCCGGGGGCGGGGTACATCACCGGACAGACCCTCGTCGTCGACGGCGGCCTGTCCGTGGTGGCGCCACCGTTCACCGAAGACCTGACGGCGCCGCTCGCGCCGTGACGACCGAGCGATTGGGCCATGTCTTCCGGCCGTTCCGGATCGGCACGCTCACGTTGCCCCACCGCATCGTCATGGGCCCCATGCACCTGGGTCTTGAGGCCCGTGACGACGGCGGCGCCGCGCTGAGCGCGTTCTACACCGAGCGGGTGCGGGGCGGCGCCGGGCTGATCGTCACCGGCGGCGCCGCGGTCAGCCGGGTGGGCGCGGGCGGGGCCGGTTACGGCGTGCTGAGCGACCCCGCCTTCCGCACCCGGCTGGGCAGGGTCGCCGACGCCGTACACGAAGCGGGCGGACTGATCGCCCTGCAGCTGTTCCACGCGGGCCGGTATGCGAGCCCGGGCGCCTTCGGGCTGCACCCGGTGGCGCCGTCGGCGGTGTACAGCCGGGTCTCCCGGTGTACGCCGCGGGCGCTGAGCGAGGCCGAGATCGAGGCCACGCTCACCGACTTCGCGGAGGCTGCCGGGCACGCCCGCCGCCTGGGGTTCGACGGCGTCGAGGTGATGGGCTCTGAGGGGTATCTGGTCGACCAGTTCCTCTCGCCGCTGACCAACCACCGCGACGACGGCTGGGGCGGCGACGCCGAGCGGCGCACCCGGTTCGGCGCGGAGCTGACGGGCCGGGTCCGCGCCGCCGTGGGGCCGGACTTCCCGGTAATCGTGCGGCTCACCGGGGCCGACCTGCTCGACGGCGGCAGCGGCCCTGACGACGTCGCCCGGTTCGCGCGGAAGCTGGTCGCCGCGGGTGCCGACGCGCTCAACGTCGGCGTGGGCTGGCACGAATCGCCGGTGCCGACCGTGCAGGCTGTGGTGCCGCCCGGGGTGTGGACACCGGTGGCCGAGGCCCTTGCCCGCGCCGTGGCTCCTGTTCCCGTCATCACCGGCAACCGGGTCAACCGCCTTGAGCAGGCCGAGGCGATCCTGGCCACCGGGCAGGTGCAGTTGGTGTCGATGTCCCGGCCGTTCCTGGCCGACCCGGAGCTGGTGGCCAGGGCCCGGGACAACCGGTCGAGTGGCATCTGCATCGGCTGCAACCAGGCGTGCATCGACCGTTCCCTGTCCGACGCCGAGGTGAGTTGCCTGGTCAACCCGCGGGCCGCGCGGGAGCTGGAGTTCCCGCGCCTCCGCCCGCCACATCTGCCGCGTCCGCCGCGTGCCCCGAGGCGGCTGGCGGTGGTCGGCGGCGGACCGGCCGGTCTCCAAGCCGCGCGCACCCTCGCCGAGTCGGGGTGCCGGGTCGATCTATACGAGGCGGAAGCCGAGCTGGGCGGCCAGTTCCGGTTCGCCTGTCGGGTCCCCGGCAAGACCGACTACGCGGCCGCCATCGACCACCTCGGCGAGGAACTGCGCCACCTCGGTGTCACCGTGCGCCTGGGACGCCGTATCGCGGTTGCGGATCTGGACCTCCTGCGGTCGTACGACGGGGTGCTCATCGCCACCGGGGTCCGTCCGCGCGAAGTGTCGATTCCCGGGGCCGAACTGCCCCATGTCCTGTCCTACCCGCAGGCGTTCGCCCCCGGCGCGCTCGGCGAACGAGTGGTCATCATTGGTGGCGGAGGGGTCGCCGTCGACCTCGCCCATTTCGCCGCACACGCCGATGCCGGTTCCGGAGACCCGGCCGATCCGGCGGAGCGGTTCCGCCGCGACTACGGGCTCGTACCGGACACGGCGGAAGCGCCCACGCCGGAGCGGCACATCACGATCCTGCACCGTGGTGAACGTCTCGGCACCGCGCTGGGCCGCTCCAGCCGGTGGGTGGCGCTCGACGCGCTGCGCCGCCAAGGGGTGCGCACGGTGTTCGGAGCGCGACTCTCGCGGATCACCGTCGAGGGCGTGCACACGGTCGGCCCGGACGGGGAAGAAGCCGTCGTCGCGGCGGACACCGTCGTCATCGCGGTGGGGCAGGAACGCGAATCGGCCCTCGGCACGCTCGTCCGCGAGGCCGGGATCGACCACCGCGAGATCGGCGGTGCCCGCCTCACGAAGGGTCTGGACGCCGTGCTGGCCACCTCGGACGCCCTGTCCGTCGCCTCCGAGTACGCCATGAGCCCGCCGTGACGCGGTGGGTCCGGGCCGGGCTTACGGCAGCACCGACGCGACCTGGGCGAGCTTGTCGCGCAGCCACAAGTGCGCCGGGTCGGCGGTGTGATGGTGATGCCAGTACATGGTGTGGATCAGCGGCGGTACGTCCGCCTCCAGCCGCACCGCACGCAGCCCGCACGCCGGACCGATCAGCGAGAACAGCCGGGCCTGCGCCAGGGCCACCAGTCGCGTCCCGGCGACCAGGTGCATCGCGCCCGAGAAGTAGCCTGCGGAAATCATCCGTCTGACGCTCGTGTCGGGCGTGTCCGGATCCGGCTCCAGGAAGACCTGCGGGACCGCTTCCAGACACCCGAGCCGGTGAAGCTCCTCGACGCTGACGGTCTCACCGACGCGGTCGTTGCCCTTGTCGGCGATGACGAGCAACTCGTCGGTGAAGAGATCTCGCTTCCGGTAACTCAGGATCTCTTCCGGCACGATCGGGCTCGGCGCCACCAGCAGATCGCACTGGGCGCGCCGCACCAACGGCATGACGCCGTCGCGCGGCGCGACGATGTTCAGCCGCACCCCCGGCGCCTCGTCCGCGATCTCCTGCAGGAAGGGCTTCAGCAGGACGATGGCTATGTAATCGCTGGCGACGACGGTGAACGTGCGGTCGAGAAGGCCCGGATCGAAGGAGGACGTGGTGTCCAGCACCGCGTGAATGGACTCGATCGCCTGGGCCACCGGCCCCCGGAGGGACACCCCGAGCGGAGTCAGCGCCATCTTGCGGCCATCGCGCACGAGCAGGGGATCGCCGAAGTGCTTGCGCAGTTTCGCCAGCGACGCGCTCATGGCGGGCTGCCCCACCATGGTCCGCTCGGCGGCGCGGGTGACATTCGCTTCGGTCAGCAGGGCGTGCAGCGGAATCATGAGGTTGATGTCGATTTGCTGACGCATGTTTCTCCGTAACTGGCCGTCCAGCGTTCCCCTGCAGCAGTGCTCGCCTACAGCATTAAGGGGGCAAAGTCCCTAGTAGTTCCCTTAGACGGGAGCGATCGGCGCCCCGCCTCCGCGCGCCGGGGTCACCCGCAGGAGCCGCCCCCTCCGTCGGCCGGTGCCAACCACGCCTTGTTCGCGGGGAATTTCACGGGCTCCTGGGTGGCCTGGTCCCAGAGGACGACCGTGCCGCCCGCCACGCCGATGAGCAGGTAAGGCCGCCAAAGTACTGCGGTGGCTTCGTACCGTCCGCGGCCGCGCCCTTGATGCGTTCCGCCGCCCTGCCCGCCGAGTCGAGGGCGAACCCGCCCGCGACGGCCAGCGAAGCGACGAAGACGAGGGTGTGCAGGATGACGTTGGTGCGGTCGCCGGGTGCCGCGTAGAAGTGGTGGCGGTGCCGGGCCACACCCCACCACGCGGGCACCACGAGAGGTACGACCCAGGCGACCCACTCGCCCCACGTCCACTGCCGCACCAGAAGCCACCGCCAGGACCAGCAGGGCGCCCACCTTCCTGCCGTCGGGGAACAGCCGCCAGCCGGTACGCGCCGCTCCCGCGAAACCGGCGCACGCGAGGATGCCCCAGAACCACCAACTGGCCCGGACGGCATGGGCGGCGAACACCACGGTGCCGGTGACGATGCCACCGGCGTCGTAGGAGCCGCGCGCCAGCGACCAGCCCGCGACGTGCCTGCACCATGGCGAGCGCAGCGCGGCCCGTCTGCGCCGCGCGTCGATGACGCGCCACCGTGAGCGCGTCTCCCGGTCCCGGTGGAGGTGTTCGGCGCGCAGTACGTACGCCTCCAGCCGCGCTGCCCGCGCCACTTTGCGCACGCGCTCGGCGGCTCCCAGGTCGCTTCCTCTGGCGACGCCGAAGAGACGCACCTCGATCTCGTAGACACGTGCGTCGGGCCCGGGTTCGACACCGGCCCCCAGCGGGCCCTGTCCGGCGGGGCTGTGGGTGCGGACGGGCCAGCCGTGCCGCGTGAACCGGTCCTCGGCCTCCTGCCAGTCGTCCTGCCCGCCCCGGACCTCGACGAAGACGCGGACCCGCTGGTCACAGCGTCCCTGAGTCATCGAGCGCTCATCTCCCCCCTGTGCCGATCCCCCTGCGCCGAGCCATCGGGAACCGCACTACCCCCATGGCTCTTCCTGATGTGTCCTTCTGCCCGCGCCGCGCCGGATCTAGTGTCCAGCGGCACACGGTCCCTGCGGAAAAGGAGCCTCACTGTGCCTGTCGTCGATCTGGTGGCCGACCTCGGAGAGAGTTTCGGGGCCTACACCATGGGCAATGACGCCGCGCTGCTGAACCTGCTGACGTCGGCGAACGTGGCGTGCGGATTCCACGCGGGGGACCCGCGGGTGATGGACGCGACGGTGCGGGCCTGCGTGGAGCGCGGCGTCGGCGTCGGCGTGCATCCGAGCTTCCCCGATCTGGTGGGCTTCGGGCGCCGGGCGATGGATCTGACGCCGGACGAGGTGCGCACCGATGTGCTGTACCAGATCGGGGCGCTGTCCGGGTTCACCCGCGCACACGGCACCCGGATCAACCATCTGGCACCGCACGGCCGCCTCGGCAACCTCGTGGTCGTCCGGCGCGACTACGCCGAGGCGGTGGCGGACGCGGTGGAGGCCTTCGACCCGTCGCTCGTGATCCTCATGCAGGAGGGCGAGATGGCGGCCGTGGCACGGGAGCGCGGGCTGCGAATGGCCATGGTGGGCATCGCGGACCGGGCATACGAGGACGACGGCACGCTGGTGTCCCGGTCCGAGCCCGGCGCCGTGCTCCACGACCCGGACGAGGTCACCCGCCGGACCGTCCGGATGGTGACCGAGGGGGTCATCACCAGCCGGTACGGCACGGATCTGCCGGTCCGCACGGACTGCGTCCAGCTGCACGGCGACGGTCCCGCGGCGCTGGAGCTGGCGCGGCGGATCCGTGGCGAGCTGCTGGCCGCCGGAGTCGGCGTGGCGCCGCTGAACGAGGTGCTGGATGCCCGCGCTCAGGCGGCGTGACCCGGGCGGCATCACGGTCATGCCGACAGCGCCGCCGACAGCGCCCAAGATCGACATATCGCCGTGCGGCGACGCCGCGCTGCGGGTGACCGTCGTCGGCGACGACACCGACGAGGTGTGGGCGGCCGTGCACCGGCTCGCGGGATGGCTGAACCGTGGCGAGATCCACCCCACGGTGTCCGCCGTGCCGACGTACGACGCGGTGCTCGTGGAGTTCGACCCGTACCACACCACGGGCGACGCGATCATGTCGTACATCCAGTCCTGGGACGCCGCCCCCGGTGTGGGGAGCGCGGTGCCGTCCGGGGTGATCGACGTGCCGGTGCTGTTCGGCGGCGACGCGGGCCCGGACCTGGAGTGGGTCGCCGGTGTGGTCGGTGCGTCGGTGGCGGAGGTCATCGGCCTGGTCTGCGCGAAGGAGCACCTCATCCGCTGTCTGGGCGGGCCCGCCGCGTCGGCCATGACGGACGGGCCGGAGTTCGGCGTCCCGGTTCCCCGGCTCGCCACGCCCCGGCTGCGGGTGCCGCCGGGCGCGGTCTCCGTCGCGGGACGTCAGGCCGTGATCGGGCCCGTCGCCGCGCCGAGCGGCTGGCGGCAGATCGGCCGTACGCCGCTGACGATCCTGCGGACGGACGGGACCGGTGGGAGCGGTGGCGACGACGCCGTCGTGCCGTACCGGCCCGGGGACCGGGTCCGGTTCTTCCCGGTCGACGAGGCCACGTACGCCGGTCTGCTCGGCGTCCCGATGCGCTACCGGGACCATGACTGACCGCCCCGAGCTGTACGTGGAGGCCGCGACGGCGTGTGTGGTCACGGACCTCGGCCGCACCCTGGGCCCCGCGCGCGGTCTCGCGGTCAACGGCGCGCTCGACCAGTTCGCCGCGCGAGCCGCGAACGCCCTGGTCGGCAACGCGCCGACCGCACCGCTCATCGAGGCCGCCGGGTTCGGGGTCACGCTCCGGCCCAGCCACGACATCCTCCTGGCCGTCACCGGCGCGCCCGCAGAACCGGCCGTCGACGGCCTGCCGCACCCTGCCTGGTCACCGCTGTCTGTGCGGGCGGGGGAGACGGTGCGGGTGGGCATCTCGGATACGGGGCTGCGCGCGTATATCGCCGTGCACGGGTCGTTCGACGTGCCCCTGCTGATGGGGAGCTGCGCGCCGGACTCGATGATCGAGTTCGGCACCCCGGTGACCTCCGGAATGTCCCTCTCCCTGCACCGCTCCCATCGACCGCTGGTCAACCGGCACTTCGGGGCCACGGTCTTCGACTTCGGCATCCCCCGCGACATCGGCCGGGTGCCCATGGCGCTGGAGGTGATCGAGGGGCCCGACGCCGCGGAGTTCGGCACCGGGCTCCAGCGGCTCTTCGACTCCCCGTACACGATCACCCCACGGATCAACCATGTCGGCCTCCGCGTGGCCGGGCATGTGCCGCAGCGCTCCGTCACCGGGGAGGTGCTGTCGCGAGGCGTGCCGGTCGGCGCGGTCGAGGCTCCGGCGGGCGATGAGCTGCTCGTCCTGATGCGCGGCCGGGGGATCACCGCGGGCTACCCGGTGCTCGCGGTGCTCACCTCGCGCGCCCTGGATGTCGCGGCGCAGCTCAGGCCCGGGCAGGAGATCCGCTTCCGCCGGACCAGCGCCGCCGCCGCGACCGCCGCCTATCTGGAGCGACGGCGGCTCCTGGACCGGGTCGCGCTCCGCGCGCGCACCGCTTTCGCCGCACTGTCCTGACGCCCACTCCCGATCTCACCAGCGCCCACTGCCCCACGCACCATCGAAGGAGGAAAGGGATGTCCTTTCCCGACGTACTGCCGACCCCCGTACTGGCCGAGCGGATGTCGCGCGTCAAGGAATCACCGAGTTCCCGGGTCGCGGACCGGGTGCGCGCATTTCAGGCGGCGGGCCGCAAGGTACTTCCGCTGACGATCGGCGAGCCCGATTTCGATACGCCGGACCATGTGAAGGACGCGGCGATCGCGGCAATTCGCGAGGGCGAGACGAAATACACCTCGGCGAACGGCACGCCCGCCCTGCAGAAATCGATCATTTCCCGGCTGCGGCGCAAGACCGGACAGTCCTACGGCACCGGCGAGATCTGCCTGGGCGGCGGCGCCAAGCAGCTGATCTTCCTGGCGTTCGTGGCGACGCTCGACGAGGGCGACGAGGTGATCGTCCCGGCACCGTACTGGGTGTCCTATCCGGACATGGTCACCGTGAACGGCGGGCGTCCCGTGATCGTCGCCACCACGGCGGCGGACGGGTACAAGCTCACCCCGGACAGGCTCCGCGCGGCCATCACCGGCCGGACGAAATGGGTTGTGCTCAATACGCCCAACAACCCCACCGGCGCGGTCTACAGCGAGGACGAGCTACGGCGGATCGCCGACGTGCTGCGCGCGCACCCGCATGTCTCGCTGCTCTGCGACGAGATCTACGACGAGATCAACTTCG
Source organism: Streptomyces sp. NPDC001700 (assembly GCF_053596435.1). NCBI lineage: Bacteria > Bacillati > Actinomycetota > Actinomycetes > Kitasatosporales > Streptomycetaceae > Streptomyces > Streptomyces sp. NPDC001700. The sequence goes on along the minus strand of NZ_JBSFGE010000021.1, from coordinate 129,794 downwards.
GCGCGCAGCCGGTCCCCAGCGCCGTGACCATAGCCCCTGACCTGCGGGAACGCGTCTTCCTGGTCAACGGCGTGTCCAAGGCGTACGCCATGACCGGCTGGCGGATCGGCTACGGCGCCGGGGCCGCGTCGCTGTGCGGGGCGATCGGGACGCTCCAGTCGCAGAGTTCGTCGTGCCCGTCGTCGGTGAGCCAGGCGGCCGCGGCCGCAGCGCTCGACGGCGGCCGGGAGTTCATCGACCGTACGGTACGGATCTACCGCGAGCGCCGGGACCTGCTCGTGGCCGGGCTCGACGCGATCGAGGGGCTGCGCCCGTCGGTCCCCGGGGGCGGCTTCTACGTATGGACGGACGCGTCCGCGCTCAGGGGCGCCGTGACCCCCTCGGGGGCGGCGCTCACCTCCGACGCCGATCTCGCCGAGCACCTGCTGGAGACCTCCGGCGTCGTGGTGATCACGGGTGACGCCTATGGCTGCCCCGGCCATTTCCGGGCCAGCTTCGCATTGGACTCCGACACCATTCGAGAGGCGGTCTCCGGGGTCGCGCATTCGGTATCCCTGCTGCGGCTCTCATGAATTCCGCCTGCCCTCTCCCTCCGGCGGCCCGACGGCCGTAAATTTCCTTCCGGTGGCCGTGGCGTCACCCATGAGAAAGGTAGTCCCCGTGAACAGCAAGGTCTCCGAAGCCCCGCCGGTCGGGCAGATGCCCCCGGCTCCGAAGACGAAAGCGACGAAGGCGACGAGAGCATCGATCTTCGGTGGCCTCATCGGCGTCTTCGTCGAGCTGTACGACAACGCCGTCTACGGCTTCGTGGCCGGGACGCTCGCGGTCGTGTTCTTCCCCAGCGACGCCCCCGCCACCAGCGTCCTGCTGACGTTCCTGGCCTTCGCCATCCCGTTCTTCTTCCGCCCGCTGGGCGCGGCCGTCGCCGGGTCCTGGGGCGACCGGATCGGCCGCAAGCGGGTCCTGCTGGTGCTCATCGTCCTGATGAGCCTGTCCACCGGCCTGGTCGGCCTGCTGCCGAGCTACGCCGTGGCGGGCGCCTGGGCGCCGATCATGCTGGTGCTGCTGCGCTTTGTGCAGGGGTTCGCGATGGGCGGCGAGGTCGGCAACGGCAACTCGTTCCTCGCCGAACACGCCGGAGACGGGCGCCGGGGGCAGGTGGTCGCGTACGCCAACGCCGCCACGTTCATCGCGATGCTGCTCGGCACCATGTTCACCGCCCTGCTGACCGCCGTGCTCTCCACCTCGGCCATGGAGTCGTGGGGCTGGCGGCTGCCGTTCCTGCTCGCCCTGCCGCTCGGCCTGGTGGGCCTGATCGTGCGACGGCTGGCCGACGAGTCGCCCGAGTTCGCCGAGGCCGAGGAGGAGGGCCGGGTGACCCGCAGCCCGCTCCGCGAGGCCTTCTCCTCCCGCGAGAACATCCGCGCGATGGCGATGACGGTCGTGCTGCCGCTGTTCAACAGCTCCGGCTACTTCATCCTGTTCATCTTCATGCCGTCGTTCATGAAGAACGACATGCACTTCTCCGCCCTGGAGGGCCTGCTCGTCACGGGCATCATGCTGGCCGTCGGCACGTTCGCCGTGCTCTACGCCGGGCGCCTCTCCGACCGGGTCGGCCGCAAGAAGATGCTGTCCATCTCGGCGTTCGGCATGGTCGTCATCGGCTTCCCGTGTTACTGGCTGCTGACGCAGGGCTCCTTCGCCGTGGCGACGGTCGGCGCGGTCCTGATGGCCCTGTGTTTCGCCGGGACCAACGGCGTGATGCAGGTGACGCTCGCCGAGCTGTTCCCCACCCGCATCCGCACCGTGGCGTACGGCTTCGGCTACAACATCGGCACCGCGATCTTCGGTGGCGCCGCCCCGCTGCTGGTCTCCGCGCTCATCGTCGCGACCGGCAGCACCTGGATCCCGGCCTGCTACCTCGTGCTCACCTCCGCCGTCGCCGGGATCGCCGCGCTGCGCATCCGCGAGACGGCCTTCGAACCCCTCAAGCGCTGACCCCACCCGTAGACATCCGAAAGGACGGTGGTCCCGTGGCGACAACGGCCACGAGCCAGGCCGGAGCCGGGCTGGACCGGCTCCGCGAACAGATGGACAAGGCGGGCCTCACGGCCCTGCTGCTGACCTCGCCCGGAGGGCGCCGCCACGCCCTCGGGTCGGCTCCCGGCCTCGCCGACGCGGCCGCCGTCCTGCTCACCACCGACGGCACGGTGACGCGCGTGGCGGACGGCGACCTCACCACCGCGCTGAACGCGGGCGGGGTGGCACACGGCGCGGTCGGTGTCGACGCCGCCCCGCCGTGGGATGCGTCCGGACAGGCCGACGCCACGGGGATACGGCTGCGCCCCGCCGCCGACCTGCTCTTCGCCGAGCTGGCGAGCTGCGAGCCCGGCGAACTGCCCGCGGTCGCCGCGGCCGCCGACCTCGCCGCCGTCGGCTACACCGCGGTCATGGACCACCTGTGCGTCGGCATGGACGTACGGGAGCTGTCGGGCAACGTCGACCGCTCGATCCGCCGGGCCGGTGGCCTGCTGGGCTGGTACGACCCGTACGGCACGGATGGCTTTTCCGGTACGGACGACCGGGCGGCCGGAACGGATCTGGTGACCGTCCGGGGCCACGACCCCGGCACCGCCCGGCTGATCACCGGGACACCGGTCCGCTACGTCCTGCACCCCCTGCTGGCGGGCGTCGCCGGATACGCCGCCGCGAGCGCCGTACTCGGCAAGCCGGACGGCCCGCTGCGCGCCGCCGGGGACAGCTGCGGCGCCGCGACGGCCTCGCTGCTGGCCGCGCTGCGGCCCGGCGAGCCGCTCCGCGCGGGCTACGAGGCGTTCGACCGCGAGGCCGCCGGGCACGTTGCGGCGTGCCGCATCGTCACCATGCGCGGCGGCGCGGCGCCACCGCTGCCCCGCGACAGCGCGGTGGCCGCCCAGCCCGGCATGGTGCTCGGCGTGCGGACCAAGGTCGCGGTGCCGGGCGGTGGCGCGGTCGAGCTGGCGGAGACCGTCGTGGTGACCGCCTCGGGCGCGGAGCCACAGGCGCGGACACCGCTGCGGCTGGTCGAACTGTACTGAGCCACCGACCCGCCACCACCGAACGAGGAGAACAGTCATGGATACGACCCTCCAGCCCGGAGCGGGCGGGATGATCCCCACGGCCGACGCGGGCGGCCGCGTCATGCCCCTGCTCGGCTTCGGCACCCATCCGATGCGCGGCGACCAGGCCACCGAGGCCGTGCTGACCGCGCTCTCGGTCGGCTACCGGCTCGTCGACACCGCCACCCGCTACCGCAACGAAGCGGCCGTCGGCGCGGCCCTCACGGCGTCCGCCACGCCCCGGTCCGACCTGTTCGTGACCACCAAGATGCCGCCCGACCAGGTCGGCCGGGAACGGCTGACGCTGGAGCAGAGCCTCACCGCGCTCGGCTGCGACTACGTCGACCTCTGGCTGATCCACTGGCCGCCGGGCGGCTTCCCGGGCGTCACCAGCTGGCGCGAGTTCATCCGCGCCCGCGACGAGGGGCTCGTACGGGCCATCGGCGTCAGCAACTACTCCATCGAGCTGATCGACGCCCTGCACGAGGCCACCGGGGTGTATCCCGCCGTCAACCAGGTGCAGTGGGGCCCCGGCGACTACGACCCGGACTTCGCCGAAGCGCTGCGCCGCCGTGGCGTGGTGCTCAGCGCGCACAGCCCGCTGCGCAGCACCGACCTCGACGCGCCCGTGCTCGCCGATATCGCACAGCGGTACGGCCGTTCGGCGCGCGATGTGGTCCTGGCCTGGAACCTGCACCACCAGGTGGCCGTGACCGTGAAGTCCGCACACCGGGACCGGATGGAGCGGAACCTGTCCGCCGTCGACCTGACACTCGCCCCGGCGGACATCGAGGCGATCGACGGCCTCGCCACCGCCGCCGGCTCTCAGGGAAACGGGTGACAACGTGGCGTACCAGGTCGTGGTCACCCGGGGCTATGCCGAGCCGGACGGGACGACCGTCTTTGGCGACATCGGACTCTCCCGGCTGACCGACGCCGGGCTGGCGTGGCGGGTGCTGGACGAGGAGGTCGAGGAGCTGCGGCCCGACCAGCTCGAAGAGGCGGACGCGGTCCTCGTACTGGGCCATGAGCGGGTCTCGGCCGCGTCGCTACCGGGCAACGGGCGGCTGCGCCACGTCGCGCGGTTCGGCGCCGGGTTCGACGCCGTGGACACCGAGGCCTGCGCCCGGCGCGGGGTGCTGGTGACCAACACGGGCGCCGCCGTACGAAGGCCGGTGGCCGACTCCGTGATCGCGCTGCTGTACGCGCTCTCGCACCACCTCGTGGTCAAGGACCGCCTGGTACGGGAAGGGCGGTGGGCGGAGCGCGGGGTGTGGCGCGGTCCGGGGCTGACCGGCGCGACGGTGGGCATCATCGGACTGGGCGGCATCGGCCTGGAGACCGCGCACCGGGTCCGTGCGCAGGGGCTGCGGGTGCTTGCGTACAACCGGAGCGACCGCAGCCGCGAGGCGGCCGAGGCCGGGGTCGAACTCCGGTCCCTGGACGGCGTGTTGGCGGAGAGCGACTACGTCGTGGTCACCGTCGCCGCCAACCCCGGCACGCGGCATCTCATCGGCGAACGCGAACTCTCGCTGATGCGGCCGACCGCCCGGCTGATCAATGTCTCGCGTGGCGTGGTGGTCGACGAGGGGGCGCTCACCGCGCGGCTGTCGGACGGACGGCTGGCCGGGGCGGGCCTGGACGTGTTCACCGAGGAGCCGCTGAAGGCGGACAGCCCGCTGACCGCGCTGGACAACGTCACCCTCGCCCCGCACTCCCTCTGCTGGACGGATCACTACACCGCCGCCGTCTCGGCGAGCGTGATGGCGTCGCTGATCGCGGTGAGCCGTGGCGAGCAGCCCGACGAGACGGTCAACGGCCCTTTTCCGTACGGCACTTGCGTTCATCACACCGAACACGACGACGAGAGGGACAGCACATGACGGACGACCCTGGACATCGCGGCACGGCGGTGCACGGCACGGCGGTCATCACCGGCGCGGCCTCGGAGCGCGGCATCGGCCGCGCGCTGGCGGCGCGGCTGGCCGCCGCGGGCTGGAGCCTCGGCCTGCTCGACGTCGACGCGGAGGTCGAGAAGGTGGCCGCCGCGCTGGGCGCCGAGCACGGCGTCGCGGCGGCCGGTGTGGTCGCGGACATCGCCGACCCCGCCTCCGTGGACGCCGCCGTCGCCACGTTCGAGACGGACCTGCCGCCCGTCGCCGCGCTGGCCAATATCGCGGGCGTCAGCTCACCGGTGTCCTTCCTGGACACGGACCTGGCCACCTGGGAACGCGTCATGCGGATCAACGCCACCGGCACCTTCGTGGTGAGCAAGCGGGTCGTGCCCGGCATGGTGGAGCGCGGCTACGGCCGGGTGGTGAGCCTCGGGTCGACGGCGATGCAGAACGGAGGCGGTACGTACAGCAAGTCCACCTACGCCGCGTCCAAGGGCGCGATGGAGGCGTTCAGCCGCGCGCTCGCCCTCGAAGTGGCCGCGCACGGAGTGACGGTCAACGTGGTGGCACCGGCCACCATCGACACCGACATCATGGGCGGCCGGATCACCGACGACCGCAAGCCCGCGTTCCTGGCGCAGTTGCCGGTCGGGCGGCTCGGCACGACCCGTGATGTCGCCGCGCTGATCGAATTCCTCTTCGGCGAGGAGGCCGGGTACATCACCGGCGCCACGTACAACATCAACGGAGGTCTTCGCATTGGCTAGGCCCGCCGTATCCCCGGTGTCCGCCGTGCACACCGAGCGGCCGTCCCTGGTGGTTCCGTCCGAACTCCCCGTGCCGCACACGCCCGAGGCGTGGCCGATCGCCGCCGCCATGCTCCAGTTCCCACCGCACGCGGCGGACGGCACCCCGGTGGAGAAGCTGGACCCCGACGAGTGGCGCCGCCTCCTGCAGCCCGTCGTGGACGAGGGGTTCACCCACCTGGAACTGTCCACCGCCTGGCTGCCGCTCGGCGACCTGGACCGGGCCCGGCTGACGGCGCTCGGCGAGGTGCTGGACGACGCCGGGCTCGCGGTGCCCGGGGTGGGCGTGGTCCGGCAGAGCGTCATCCATCCGGAGCGGGGAGAGCGCAACCTCGCCTTCTCCCACCGGACCATCGACGCGGCCGCCGCCCTCGGCGCGGACATCGTGTGCCTCGGCCTCCACGACACCCTGACCCCGGAGCAGCAGCGGGCGCTGTGGTTCTGGACCGTGCCGGGGGACGTGGCACCCGGCGATCCCGAGGTGCGCGAGCTGGCCGTACGCCGGTTCCGGGAACTCGGCGACCACGCCGCCGACATCGGCGTCGAACTGTCCCTGGAGCTGTACGAGGACACGTACCTGGGCAGCGCCGACGAGGCGATCCGCTTCCTCGACGACATCGGACACCACGCGGTGGGGCTCAACCCCGACCTCGGCAACCTCATCCGGCAGCAACGGCCGGTCGACTCCTGGGAGTACCTGGTGTCGGTCACCGCGCCACGCACCAACTACTGGCACATCAAGAACTACGCGCGGCTGGAGGACCCCGCCACCGGCACCGTCCTCACCCACCCGGCCTCGCTCGAACTCGGCATCGTGAACTACCGCGCCGCCGTCCGGTACGCGATCGCCCACGGGTTCGGCGGGGCGTTCGTGGTCGAGCACTACGGCGGCGACGGCCTGAGCGTGGGTGCCACCAACGCCGCGTACCTCCGACACGTCCTGCCCCGCACACGCTGACCGCCCGCTTCGCCGACCGCCCGCTTTGTCTACCGTATGGCAGGAGAACCGTGACATTCCCGTCTGAACGCACCGCGATCGTCACCGGAGCCGCCTCCGAGCGAGGGATCGGCCGGGCCACCGCCTCCTGGCTCGCGGCCGAAGGCTGGTCGGTCGCCGTGTTCGACCTGGACGAGAACGCCTGCCAGGACCTCGCCACCCGGCTCCAGGACGAGCACGGTGTGCCCTGCCTGGGGATCGGCGTGGACATCCGCGACCGGGGCGCGGTGCAGGCGGCCGTGGACCGGGTGGACGAGGCGCTGCCGCAGCTCGTCGGCCTCGTCAACAACGCCGGGGTGAGTTCGCCCGTACCGTTCCTGGAGGTCTCGGAGGCCGAGTGGCACCGGGTGATCGACGTCAACCTCAACGGCACCTTCCACGTCACCCACGCCGCGGCGCAGATCATGGCCGGGCACCGGCTCGGCCGCATCGTGAACGTCTCGTCCGCCTCGGCCGAGCGCGGCGGCGGTGTGTACGGGCGCGCCGCGTACTCGGCCTCGAAGGCGGCGCTGCTGGGCTTCGCCCGCACGCTCGCCCGGGAGCTGGGCCCGTACGGCATCACCGCCAACTCCGTGGCGCCCGGCTCCATCGACACCGACATCATGGGCGGCCGCCTGTCCGACGAACGCAAGGCGGTGCTGCTCCAGGAGCTGCCCGTGGGGCGGATCGGCACCGTACGCGATGTGGCGGCGGTCATCGCCTTCCTGCTGGGCGAGCACGCGGGCTATCTCACGGGCGTCACCTACGACGTCAACGGCGGATCGCACATCGCATGACACATGATGAGGAGACCACCGTGGACACCACAGTGGACAACGACGTTCCGTTCACCGCCGACCTGACCGGCAAGACCGCCGTGGTCACCGGTGCCAGCAGTGGCATCGGGCACGCCATCGCCGACCTCTACTTGCGCAACGGCGCCACCGTGGTGGGCATCCACCGCCGCGAGACCGCCTCGCACGAGGGAAAGTACGTACCGGTGGTGGCGGACCTCGGCGACCCCGCGCGGGTACGCGCCGTCGCGGCCGAGGTGTTGCGGGAGCACCGGGTCGACATCCTGGTCAACAACGCGGGGCTCAACCTCCGCCACCCCGTAGAGGATTTCCCCCTCGAGGACTGGGACCGGGTGCAGCAGCTCAACGTCCGGACGGTCGTCGAGCTGACGCAGCTGTTCGGCCGCCCGATGCTCGAACGCGGGGCAGGGGTGATCGTCAACCTGGCGTCGATGCTCTCCTTCACCGGCGGGTTCACGGCCTCCGCGTACGCCGCGTCCAAGGGCGCCGTCGGGCAGTTCACCAAGTCGGTGGCCAACGAGTGGGCGCCGAAGGGCGTACGGGTCAACGCGATCGCGCCGGGGTTCATCGCCACCGAGATGAACACCGCGCTCGTCGCCGACGAGACCCGCAACCGCCAGATCCTCGAACGCATCCCGGCCGGGAGGTGGGGCACGGCGCAGGACATCGCCGGGGCCGCGCTCTTCCTCGCCTCCGACGCCGCCCGCTTCATCCACGGAACGGTGATCCCCGTCGACGGCGGCTACCTCGGCCGGTGAACCCGGTGAACCCGGTGAACCCGGTGAACCCGGTGAACCCGGTGAACCCGCACTGACGAAAGGAGTATCACCGACATGAAAGCCGTCGTCGTCCACGGACCGAAAGACCTGCGCGTGGACACCCTGCCCGACCTCCAGGTGGCGCCGGACCGGGTCGCCGTCCGCATCGTGTACGGAGGCATCTGCGGCTCGGACCTGCACTACGCGGCGGACGGCCGCAACGGGCCGTACACCGTCACCGAGCCGCTGGTGCTCGGCCACGAGGTGGTCGGCGTCATCGAGCGGCATGGCCGGGACGTACGGGACGACGCACCGGCCGTCGGCACCCGCGTCGCGCTCCACCCGGCCACCCCCTGCGCGCCGCCCGGCGCCACCGGCGCCACCGGTCTCCATCTGCGCCCCGGCGGCACGTACTTCGGCAGCGCCTCGACCCAGCCGCACACCCAGGGCGGGTTCGTCGAGCTGCTGGAGGTGCTGCCCGGGCAGCTGCGGCCGCTGCCCGACGGGCTCCCGCTGCGCCGGGCCGTGCTCGCCGAACCCCTGTCCGTCGCCCTGCACGGGGTGGCGCGGCTCGGCGAGCGGGTACGCGGCGCGCGGGCGCTGGTCAGCGGCGCGGGCCCGATCGGCGCCCTCGCGATCGCCGGACTCCGCCACGCGGGCGCCGCCGAGATCGTCGCCGCCGACCTCCAGGACTTCCCGCTCATGGTCGCGGCGGCGGTCGGCGCGGGGGAGACCGTGAACCTGTCCCGGGGCGGTGCCGTCCCGGAGTCCGCGTTCGACGTGGTGGTCGAGGCGGCGGGTGCCGTGCCCTCGCTCGCCACCGCCCTGCGCGCGGTGCGCCCCGGTGGCGCCGTGCTCCAGCTCGGCATGCTGCCGAGCGAACCGGTGCCGGTGGCCATGTCGGCGGTCATCGCCAAGGAGATCGCCCTGTACGGATCGCAGCGCTTCGACACCGAACTCGACACCGCGATCGCCGTCCTCGCCGCCGACCCGTCGCTCGACGCGGTGCTCAGCCATGAGTTCGGCATCGACGACGCCACGGAGGCCTTCGGCTGTGCGGCGGACTCGTCCCGGTCGTCCAAGACGGTGCTGCGGATGTCCGTAGACCCCGAGAAGTGACCCCACCGCACGAAGCCCCGAACGAAGGGAAGCCCGCCATGATTCACGTCCGTACCAAGATCGACCGGCCGTCCGCCGATGTGGTGGCCGCGCTCGGCCAGTTCTCCGCCGCCACCATCCACGAGGCGCAGGGCCGCAAGGGCGCGCTGGCGCACCGGCTGAAGCCCGTCGACCCCGCCATGTCGTTCTGCGGCCCCGCCTTCACGGTCGACGCGCAGGCGGGCGACAACATCATGGTCCAGGTCGCGATCTCGTACGCGCAGCCCGGTGACGTCGTGATCGTCGCCGGTTCGGAGTTCGCGCAGGCGGGCTCCTTCGGGGATGTCCTCGCCACCGCGTGCCAGAGCAAGGGGCTGGCCGCGTTCGTCACCGACTCCGGTGTGCGCGACAGCGCGGACCTGCGGAAACTGGGCTTTCCCGTGTTCTCCGGCTCGGTCTGCATCGAGGGCACGGTCAAGGAGACCCTGGGCCCGGTGAACCGCCCGATCTCCATCGGCGGGCAGATCGTCCGGCCCGGCGACATCCTGCGCGGCGACGCGGACGGCATCGTCGTGGTCGACCCGCTGGAGGCGGAAGACGTCGCACGGCTCTGCCAGGAGCGCGAGGACCACGAGGCCGGAATCCGGGCGCGGCACCGGCGCGGCGACGCGACGCTGATCGAGGTGCACGGCCTCGTGGAGAAGCTGAAGGCCAAGGGCCTGGTCGTCGAGGAGTGAGAGGCGTGAACGGGCCTGGACCCGCGGGGACCGGGCCGTCGCACACCCCGGGGAGCTTCGCGCGCGGATCGTGCTGTCCGCCCTGCCGGACATCGACCACTTCGACGCGGTCGCCCCCGACCCCGTGGTGCGCCGCTGGGCCGAGCACGGCACCACGCATGTGGTCGTGCTCAGCACCACGTCCCGGGAGAAGGCCCACGGGCTCGCCGAATGGCTCGGCCGGTCCGGTGTCACGCTGGCCGACGCGTCGATGAGCGGGGGTGACGCCGGGGCCCGCGCGGGCACGCTGAGCCTCATGGTCGGCGCGAGCCCGGAGGCGTACGGCCTGGTGGAGCCGGTGCTGCGGGCCTTCGCCACCACCGTCGAGCACATGGGCCCGCCCGGCGCGGGCACGGTGGCGAAGCTGTGCAACCAGGTGATCGTGGCGGCGACGCTGGTGTCCGTCGCCGAAGCCCTCGACCTGGCCCGCCGGGCCGGGCTCCGTGGCGAGCAGCTGGTCCGCGTACTCCAGGGCGGCCTGGCCGCCGGGGCCGTGCTCGACGCCAAGGCCACGAAGATCCTCGACCGGGAGTACAGCCTCGGCGGAAGCGCGGCCAACCAGGTCAAGGACCTCCGGTACGCGGCCGAAGTCGCCGACGAACTGGGCGCCGGGCTGCCGCAGACGCGGCGCACCGGGGCCCTGTTCGAGGAGCTGCTCGACCGTGGGCTCGGCGGCGCGGACCACGCGGCCGTCTACGAGGTGATCTCGCGGGCGACCTCCACACCCGTTCCCCGGACCGGCCACGGAGGGTAGGTTCACCGCATCGACCGGCGAGGAGGAGAGCGATGGACACCCGCAGGCTCGCCTACTTCGTCCGGGTCGTGGACATCGGCAGCATCACCAGGGCCGCGGACTCGCTGCACATCACGCAATCGGCGCTCAGCCAGCACATTTCGGCGCTGGAGCACGACGTCAAGACCCGCCTGCTCGAACGCACCGGACGGGGTGTGGAGGTCACCCCGTCCGGGCGTTCCCTCTACCGCTACGCGCAGGGCATCCTCCGGCTGGAGCAGGCCGCACGGATCGACCTGCACGCGGGCGGCGACACCCCGGCCGGGCTGGTGACCGTCGGCCTGGCCTCGTACAGCATGGCGCCGGGCCTGGCCGTGCCGCTGCTGCGGATGGTGCGCGAGCGGTATCCGAACATCCACCTCCAGCTGATCCAGAACCTGACGGTGGTCATGAGCCAGGCGGTGCTGCTCGGCCAGGTGGACATGGCGCTGATCTACGACCCCGGCTATGTGAAGGGGCTGGCGGTCCAGCAGGTCCTGGAGGAGGACTTCCACCTGATCACCAGCGCGAAGATCCCGACCGTCGCGAGCCGCGGGGACACCGTCACGCTCAAGGAGGCGAGCCGGCTGGGGTTCATCCTGCCGAACGAACTGCACACCGTCCGGCGGATCACCGACGCCGCCTTCCACGCCGCCGGGCTGCACTGCTCGGTCGTCGCGGAGATCGAGACGGGCATGGTGCTGCGGGACGCGGTGGTGAGCGGCCTCGGCGCCACGGTGCTGCCGCTCAGCGCGGCCAGGACCCACTTCGCCCCCGACGAGATACGCGCCTACCGGTTCGCCGACGGCCGGGTGCGCACCGCCATGTCCCTGTGCACCCCCGAGGTGCAGCCCCTCTCGGACGCCGCCGCGCTGGTGGCGGACCTGCTGCGCACGCTCATCCCGGACCACCTGGACCGCTCGGGTGGCGAGCAGGGCGGTCAGCGCCGCCAGGCGCCCGCCGCCGCCACCCGCACGACGTAGTCCTCGAAGGTCCGGGGCGCCCGCCCCAGCAGAGTGGCGAGGTCATCCGTCGTCCCGGCGATCAGCCCGCGTTCCATCATCACGAACATCTCGGCGACGTGGTGGGCGTCGTCCTCGCTCAAACCCTCCTTGACCAGCGTCGCCGCGTACTCGTCGGGGGAGATCCGCCGGTAGGCGATGGGCTGCCCGGACGCCCGGGAGATCAGCTCGACGGCCTCACCGAAGGTGATCGCACGCGGTCCGGTCAGCTCGTAGATCCGTCCGGCGTGGCGACCGGGCTCGGTCAGCACCGTGGCCGCCGCGTCGGCGAGGTCGTCAATGTCGATGAACGGCTCGGGGACCGCACCGGCTGGGAGCGCCAGCTCCCCGGCGAGCAGCGGGGCCCGGAAGACGTCCTCGTCGAAGTTCTGCGCGAAGTTCGACGGGCGCAGGACGGTCCACTCCAGCGCCGAGCCCCGTACGGCGTCCTCGGCCGAGCGCATGTCCAGCCCGAACGGGGAGTCGCCCCAGGTGTCGGCGCCGTGCCCGGAGAGCAGCACCAGCCGCCGCACTCCGGCGGCCTCGGCCCGCGCCACGAACTCGTGCACCGGACCCGGCACCTGCGGGGCCACCACGTAGACGGCGCCGACACCCCGCAGGGCCGCGTCCCAGCTGTCGGTATCCGACCAGTCGAACCGGGTTTCGCTCGACCGGGAGGCGGCCCGTACCGGCGTGCCGCGCAGCCGCAGCCGGGGGATGATCCGGCGCCCGGTCTTGCCGGTCGCGCCGAGGACGAGGGTGGTGTCGTTGTCGTTGCTCAAGGTGTCGTTCATGGCGTCGTTGCTCATGACCTCGATTGAACACGGCCGATCCGGACGATCCCATAGGCGAGAGGCCGGATCGCCTGTGCGTTCGTCCAAACCGTCTAGACTCGCCGAGGTGGACGCCTTCAGTGACCTGATCCGTGGGGTGCGGGCCCATGGCTCGTTGTTCGGCAGCTCGACCCTGTCCCCGCCCTGGGCGCTGCACTTCGTGGACGGCGCGCCGCTGACCCTGTGCGCCGTCCTCACCGGGGCGGGCTGGATCGTGCCGGAGCACGGCCCGCCCGAGCCGCTGCGCGCCCACGAGACGGTCGTCGTACGCGGCCCCGCCACGTTCACCTTCGTCGACGAGGTCGGCACCCGGGCCGAACCGATCGCGTGCGGCGAGCACTGCGCGACCCCCGAGCAGGGCGGGACCCGCCACCGGCTCGGCTGGAACGACGACGGCGACGCCGTTGATGGCCCCGGTGCGACCACCCTGATCGTCGGCGCCTATCCGGTGCGCGGCGAGATCAGCCGCCGACTGCTGGACGCGCTGCCCGTCGTACTGCGCGTGGACGCCGGGGGCACGGCCGACCCGGTACTGGACCACCTCGCCGCCGAGGTCGCCGTCGACACACCGGGCCAGCAGGTCGTCCTCGACCGGCTGCTGGACTGGATGCTGGTCTGCACGCTGCGCGAATGGTTCGACCGGCCCGGCGGCGCGCCCCCGGCCTGGTGGGCCGCGCAGCGGGATCCGGTGGTCGGCCACGCGCTGCGCCTGCTGCACGCCGAACCGGCGGCGCCGTGGACGGTCGCCGCGCTGGCCGAGCGCACCGGGGTGTCGCGCTCCACGCTGGCCAAGCGGTTCGCCGACCTGGTCGGCGAACCGCCGCTGACCTACCTCACCCACTGGCGCATGACCCTCGCGGCGGACCTGCTGGTCGAGCGGCGGGCCGCGACCGTCGCGGACATCGCCCGCACCGTGGGCTACTCCGACCCCTTCGGCTTCAGCGCGGCGTTCAAACGGGTCCGGGGCGCCAACCCCAGCGAGTTCCGCCGCACCGCGACCACCGTCGCCCCGGCGCGGTGAACTCCGGGCGCCGTCGGTGCAACCCGTGGCGCGGCCGCGGTGTTATCCCTTCGGAAGACTCCGCTGAAGGCTCCCATGGGCTGAAGGCTCCGATGGGCGCGTCGGCGGAAGGTGACGGAGGGAGACGACGGGATGGGGAGCGAGTCCGCGGGCCGGGCAGGCCGGGCGGCATTGCTGACGGTGCTCCTGGTGGGTCAGTTCATGGCCAACATCGACACCGCGATCGTGAACATCGCGGCTCCCTCGATCCAGGCCGACCTCCACGCCTCCGCGGCCCAGGTGGACCTGGTCGTCTCCGGCTACATCCTGGCGTACGCCGTGCTGCTGGTGACCGGCGCCCGGCTGGGCGACACCCACGGGCACCGGCGGATCTTCCTGCTCGGCCTGCTGGGGTTCGTCGTCACCTCCCTGGCGTGCGGCATCGCGCCCGAGCCGGTCACGCTCATCGTGTCCCGGCTGTGCCAGGGGGCTTCGTCCGCGCTGATGGTCCCGCAGGTGCTGAGCGGGATTCAGCTGCACTTCACCGGCCAGGCCAGGGTCCGGGCCATCGGGTATTACACGCTGGCCCTGTCCGGCGGCGCGATCGTCGGCCAGGTCCTGGGCGGGCTGCTGGTCTCGGCGGACATCCTCGGCACCGGCTGGCGGCCGGTCTTCCTGATCAACGTGCCGATCGGCGTCGTCCTCCTGCTGGCGGGGCTGCGCGCGCTGCCGCCCGACGCGGTGACGCGGCGTCAGACGCTGGATCTGCACGGGGTGTGCGCGCTGTCCACCGCCGTGTCGCTCGCCATCGTCCCGCTGGTGTTCGGACGCGATCAGGGCTGGCCGGTGTGGAGCTGGTTGTCCCTGGTCGCGAGCGTGCCCGCGTTCGTCTGGTTCGTGGTCGTCGAACGGCGGCTGGGAGCCGCGGGCGGCCGCCCCCTGGTGCGCCTCGACGTGGTGGGCCGGGCTCCGGTCCGCTGGGCCCTGATCGCGCACGGGCTGACCACGCTCACCTATCTGGCCCTGCTGTTCGTCCTGGCGCTGTACCTTCAGCACGGTCTCGGCCAGAGCCCGGCCCAGGCCGGGTTGGCCATGGTCTCGTGGGTGGCCGCCTTCGGCATCGCCGGACCGGTGCTGCCCCGCCTGCCCCGGCGTGCGCAGCGGTTCATGGCCGCGGTCGGGTGCCTGCTGCTCGCCCTCGGGTACGCCGCCGTGAGTACGTCGGTGGCCCTGGGCCATGAGGACGGAGCGCTGCTGCTGGTGCTGCTGGGCCTCGGCGGGCTCGGACTCGGCGTCAGCTCCCATTCGCTCATCAGCCATCTGACGAGCGCGGTGGAGCGGCGGTACGCGACCGACCTCAGCGGTGTGATCAGCACCAACGCCCAGCTCGCGGGCACCGTCGGCGTCGCCGTCTTCGGCACCCTCTACTCCGGTCTCGCCCCGCACCCCGGGGCGGCCGACGCCATGCGGGCGTTCACCACGGTCACGGCCGTCTTCGCGGTGCTGGCGCTGACCTCGGCGGGGGCCGCGCTACGGGCCACGCGCCAGGTCGACGCCGCCCCGGCGGAGGCCCTGCGGGACGACGGCCCCCGGCACGCCGTCGCCGAACCGGGCCGCCCCGGCTGACGCGCCCACTCCTCCGGCAGCCCGGCCACTTTCCTGCGGTGGGTACCGCCGCACCCCGTCAGCTCCGAGGCCCTGCACCGGGTGCGGCGCCGCGTGATCGGGGCGGGCGCGGTCAGGCCGCCTCGGGCAGGCAGCTCTTGCAGCCTCGGTAGCCGGAGGCGACGGCCTCGCCCGCCGAGCGGAACGGGACCTGGTGGACCGGGGTGATCCGGCGCGCGTGCGCACAGGTCGGATGGCAGTAGATACGCGTCGTATCGCTGCCCAGATACCGGACCTGCCGCTCGGCGAACCGGCTCACCCACTCCACGTCGACCCCCTCCGCGACGCGCAACGCCAGGCCCACCTCCGGCGGGTACGGCCCCGGGGCGCCCCCGGGCGCGCCGCGCCGCACCTCCACGCGGTGGCACGGGACGAGCACGGGCGCGGGGTTGCGCGCCAGCAGCGCCACCACCGTCTCCTCCGCGGCCGACACCCCGGCCCGGGCCGAGACCCAGGAGGCCGGGCGCAGCTGCCCCGGCGGGATCGAGCGGACGGCACCGAGCAGCGCCTGTTCCGCGTCGGTCAGCCCGGCCAGGGCGAACGGGAGCTTCCCGGTGCGCCCGGTGCGCAGCGCGGAGGACAGGCCGGGTGGGGACGCGCTGACGGGGAACACCGGGCGCCCCACCCGCGCGTGGTACGCCGCCTCGAAGGACTCCGGACCGCCCACCGCGGCCGGGAGGGCTGAGCCGGTGATCGCCCTGTGCTCGTCGCAGGAGACGTACAGCGGCCCCACGGGGCCGTCGGCGCGCACGTAAGCGTCGTAGTGCCGCGCTGGAATGCCGACGGCTCTCAGGATCCTGACCGCGTGCCCGGCCGATGGTGGCTCGGCAAGCCCGGTCAGCCGGGTGGCCAGGCCATCGGCGCCGTCGCGCAGGGAATCCGCGCCGCCTCGTTCGTCGTTCATGGTCTCACCTCCTCCGCTTCCCGCACCTGCGGTTCCAGCTCGGCCCGTAACATCTTCAGACCCCGTGACACCTGCGCCTTCACCGTGCCCACGGGGGTTCCCTGGGCCTCGGCCACCTCCTGGTAGCTCAGACAAGCGATATGCCGCAGGACCACCGGCACCCGGTACAGCTCGGGTAACCGGCCGAGCGCGGCCGTCAGCCGGGAGCGGTCCTCGGCGAGCGCGGTCCGCTCCTCCGGCCCCGGGGAGTCGTCCGCCAGGGGCAGACAGGACTCCTCGATCCGCGCCGTCACCGAGGGGCGGCGCGATCTGCTCCGCACGTGGTTGCGCCAGACGTTCATCGCGATCGCCATGAGCCATGGTCTGACCCGCAGTTCGCGCCTGCGCTGCGCCGAATATCCCTCCAGAGCTGTGTAGGCCCGCAGAAAGGTGTCCTGCCCCAGGTCCTCCGCCTCGGCGGCGGAGCCCGACACCCGATGGAGAAACGCGTGCACCGCACCGAGGTGGACCCGGACGAGTTCGGTGAATCCCGCGTCGAGATCCGCTGCCAACTGCTCGGTGAGCCGCTCGTTTGTTTCATCCATCACCCGGTAGAACACCTCCCGCCCCGGATCGGTTGCGTGGCGCAACCGCATGCCCCGGCCCGGTGTTCTTCATGCCGAGAGGCGGTCGGCGGCCCCGGACGGAAGGAGACACGGCTCGTGGAGGATCTCGCATCGACGACGGCGACCACCTTCGTGACCGTCTGCCACGAGGAGGCCCTGGTCGCCGCCGGACGGGCCGAGCGCGCCCTCATGGCGGGCGAGGAGGCGGGGCCGCTGCTCGGCGTGCCGTCGCCGTCATCGACCTCGCCCCGGTCACGGGGGTGCCGATGATGCGCGGCTCGCGGGTGTTCGCCGACGACGTGCCGACGGACATGGCGCCGTGCGTGGAACGGCTCCAGCGGGCCGGTGCGATCGTGGTCGGCAAGACGAACAGCTCCGAGTTCGGCTTCAAGGCGACGACGGACAACGCGCTGCGCGGGCCCACCTCGACGCCGTTCAACGTGGCCATGAACGCCGGGGGCTGCTGCGGCGGCAGCGCGGCCGCGGTCGCGGCGGGCATGGTGCCGCTGGCCCAGGGGTTCGACGCCGGGGGTTCGCTGCGCACCTCCGCGGCCTTCTGCGGCGTTTTCACGATGATGCCCACGTCCGGCAGGGTGCCCGCCCCGGCCCGGCCCAACGCCTACCGCTGGCGCGACGCCATGGGCTGCTACGCCCCGGTGGCCCGCACCGTCGAGGACGCCTCGCTCGCGCTCGCAGCCCCGACCTCGGCGGCTATCCGGTGGAACCGGAGGCCGAGGCGCTGGTGCGGGCGGCGCTGCCCGGGCTGGAGGAGCGCGGCGCCACCGTGCGGGAGACCCGCTTCCGGCTCCCGGTCCGCCATGACGAGCTGACCGCCGCCGACATCCGGGGCTACGACCGGCTCCGTACCCGGCTGCTGGACGCCTTCGTGAGCGTCTTCGCCGAGGCGGACCTGCTCATCAGCCCGGTCAACGCGGTCACCGGCGTACGCAACGACCCCACGGGCAACACCGTGGGGCCCCGTCGGCCGCGCGGCGAACGGCGTCCCGGTGGGGATGCAGTCGCGGCCCGGCGGCACAACGACGCCACCGTCGTGCGCGCGGCGGCGGCCCTGGAGGCCCAGTCGCCGTGGCACGGCGACTACCAGCGCGTCTGGCGCTCCCTGGCCGCCACCGGCTGATCCGCCGGAGCGGCCGGAGCCCTCAGCACAGTTACTCGGAAAGGTCTGAACGGACATGAACTCAACTGCGGCGCTCTTCGACCTCGACGGCACCCTGGTGGCCACCGAGCACCGGAGCCGGGCTGCGTGGACCCGGCTTTTCCGGGCCCATGGGCTGCCGGTGGACGACGCCCTGCTGGCGACCTTCGTGGGGCGCCGTGGCAAGGAGGCGCTGGCCGACCATGTGCACCGGTTCCCCGGCGGAACGGTGGACGAGCTGTTCGAGGAGGCCGTCGGCTATCAGACCGGGCCGGACAGCCCGCCTCCGTACGCCGTGCCGGGCGCCGAGGCCCTGGTCAAGTCCCTGCACGCGGAGGGCGTCCCCATGGCGGTCGTCACCTCGGGGCTGCGGGACCACGCGGGGGAGCTGCTGGAACTGGTCGGCGGCGCCGGTCTGTTCGCGGCGTTCATCACCGCCGAGGACGTGAGCCGGGGCAAGCCGGACCCCGAGGGCTTCACGGCCGGATGCGCGGCGCTGGGCGTGGCCCCGGCCGACGCGATCGCCTTCGAGGACGCTCCCGCGGGCATCGCGGCCGCCCGCGCCGCCGGGCTGCGCTGTGTCGCGGTCACGACGACGCACCCGGCGGCCGCGCTCGACGGTGCCGACCTCGTACTGCCCGATCTCACCGGGGTCGCATGGCCCGCGCTGCCGCTCACGTCCGCGCGCTGACCGGGAGGACCGACCCATGACGGTCTACACGACCCTCGACAGCCCGCTCGGCGAACTGCTGCTGGTGGGCGAGGCGTCGGCCACCGCCCCCCGGCGGCACCGCGCTCGCCTCCCTGTCCGTGCCCGAGTACGTCACCGGCGGCACCGACTTCCGGCGCCGGGCGTGGCAGGCGCTGGAGACCATCCCGTACGGCACGACGCTCACGTACGGCGGGATCGCCGAGCTGATCGGCGCGGGCGGGGCGCTGTCCGGCTACGCGGGCGGCGTCGAGCGCAAGCGGCAACTGCTCGACTTGGAGGGAGCGCTCGGGCCGGTCGGTGCGTAGGACGTCACCCAGCGGTCCCGTACGGCCCAGGTGCCGCCCTCGGCGGTGGCGCCGCGCAGCCCGTGCAGCGTGTCCGGCCCGGTCAGCGCGGGGAGGCGGGAGTCCCTGAGGGCGGCGAACGCGACCGTGCGGGCCGGGTCCCAGTCGGTGGAGTGCCGCAGCCGCCGGGCCAGCTGGACGAAGCCGAGCGGGGCCGCGGCCATCACCCAGGCGTCGGGCTCCCCGGCGGTCAGACGGCGTGCGGGCCGCAGCCAGGACGCGGCGCTCTCCGGCCAGTCCACCGTGGCCAGGACCCTTCCGTCCCGCGCCTGCCACGCGGCCGCGAAGGCCTCGGCGGCGGAGCGGGAGGCCGTATCACGGCTGTGGCCGATGGCGACGGTCTCGACGCGGCCCTTCGCCGCGACCAACAGGCCCAGCAGCGCGCTGAGTTCGGGGCCGGTGTGCGGGTCGGGGCTCGGCAGATCGCCGTACGCGGCCAGCTCCTGCGCGCGGATCAGCGGCGAGCGGGACGCGGGTTCGGGTGTCATGCGGCGTCGTGGAAGACGAGGCCGAGGGTGCGGCGCTGTCCGGAGCGGACGGTGCTCACACCGTGCCGCATGGGCCCGTTCGCCCAGCCGCGTTTGGAGGCCACGGGGCGGTCCCGGGTCGTGAAGATCAGCCCATGGCCCTTGGGCAGGGTGGTGGACGATCCCCTCGACTGCGCCCGGGGGCGTTGCTCGGTCATGATGAACTCGCCGCCGGTGAAGTCCTCGCCGGGGGCGTCGAGGCCGACCACCACCTGCAGCGGGAAGAGCATGTCGCCGAACACGTCCCGGTGCAGGGCGTTCCAGTCGCCGGGGCCGTACCGCAGCAGGATCTGGGCCGACTTGGCCTGCCCCGCCTCGTGGCACATCGTCAGCCACTCGTCGAGGGTGTCCGGCCAGGGCGCGGGGCGGCCCAGCTTTCCGGCCCAGTCGCGGGCGATGGGGAGCAGCCGCGGATAGAACGCCTCGCGCAGCTCGCGCACCAGGTCGGGGAGGTAATGGGTGAAGTAGCGGTACTGGCCGGAACCGAAGCGGTAGCGGGCCATGTCGATGGTGGAGCGGAAGCGCTCCGTCTCGTCGTACAGCCCGGCAATGCGGTGGCATTCGGCGTGGGTGAGGAGCGGGCCGGTGAGCGCGTTGCCGTACGCGTCGAGTTCGTCAGTGAGCGCGGCCCAGTCGTCCGCCGCGACGCGGTCGGCCACCGGGTGCGCGTGGCGGGTGGTGTCGGTCATGACGGTCATCGGCCTTCTTCCTTCCCTGAGGGGCACGGTGGTCGGGCGGCGCGGGTCACATGAGGGTCGGCTGCAGCGCGCCCTCGTGGGTGAGGAGCCGCACCTTGCGCTCGACGCCTCCGGCGTAGCCGCGCATGGTCCCGTCCGCGCCGATCACCCGGTGGCAGGGCCGCACCAGCAGCAGCGGATTGGCACCGATCGCCGCGCCCACGGCCTGGACCTGCCCACGGGGTACGTCCAGCCGTTCGGCGAGCTGCCCGTAGGTGATCGTGGTGCCGTACGGAATCTCCTCCAGCGCGTGCCACACGCGCTGCTGGAAGTCCGTGCCGCCGCCGGGTGTGAAGGGGATGGCGAAGGCGGTGAGACCGGCGTCGAAGTAGGCGCTCAGCTGCCGGGCGGTCTCCGCGAACGCGCCGGGTGCGTGGCGCCAGTCGGGCCGTACGGCCGGGGCGTTCTTCTGCCCGGGCATGGACAGCGAGGTCAGCGTGGTGCCGTCCGGTGTCTCGTCGCCCACCAGCAGCAGTTCGCCGAGGGGGCTGTCCACGGTGGTGTAGATGGTCATCGCTGTGCTCTCCCGTGCCCGTGCTCTTTCGCTTCACGGTCAACGATGGGGGGTCGTGGTCCGGAATGCTGGCGGTATTCGGACATGACGTTGAGGAGTGGCGCGGCTTGGTGCCATTCGGGGTTGCGTATGGCGCCATCGTGGTGCCACCATGACGCCATGGACCTCACCCCGTATGTCGACACCCTCCGCCGCGAACTCGCGGTGGCCGCCGAAACCGGAGGGGACGACGCCCGCGCGCTGGCCGAGCGGCTCACCGCTCCGCTGGAGTCGGCGACCCGGCTGGCCATGCTCAACGTGCTCTCCGCCGCGATGGACGAGATCACCCGCGAGCTGGCGCCCGGCTCGGTCGACGTACGGCTGCGCGGGCTCGACCCCGACTTCGTGGTGACACCGCCGCCCGTCGACCACGCCCCCGCGGAGGTGGCCGCCGCGCCCCTCGAACCGCTCACGGCCACGGCACCCGCCGACGGCGACGAGGGTGGCACCGCCCGCGTCAATCTGCGTCTTCCGGCCCACCTCAAGGCCCGCGCCGAAGAGGCCGCGAACCGCGAGGGCCTGTCGGTCAACGCCTGGCTGGTACGGGCCGTATCGGCCGCCGTCGACGGCGGCGCCCGGCCGCGCACGGCGGAGAAGACCCAGACCGTCGGACAGAGCTTCACGGGCTGGGTGCGCTAACCGCACCCCCGCCCGTACCACTTCACTCCACACCACGTCCCACCAGCGGGGACGCCCTGAAGACCCAAGAGGACGGGACAGCCATGCCTTCTTTCGACACCCCCGAGCCCATCTCGGCCACCGCGCATGTGGAGGCCGGTTCCCTCCAGTTCACGGCGGGCGACCGCCCCGACACCGTCGTCGAGGTGCGGCCCCGCGACCCGAAGAAGGACCTGGACGTGCGGACGGCCGACCAGACCGACGTCTCGTACGCGAGCGGCGTACTGACCGTCAGGACACCCAAGCCCAATCTGTTCGGCCTCGGCCGCACCGGCGCCGTCGATGTGACGGTCGAGCTGCCCACGGGCTCGCGTATCGACGTGACCGGTGCCTGGACCCAGGTGCTCGGTGAGGGGCGGCTCGGCGAGGTCCGCGTGAAGACCGCCACCGGTGACGTCCGCCTCGACGCGACCGGCCCGCTGCGGCTGACCGCGTCGCACGGCTCGATCACCGTGGGCCGGGTCGACGGCACGGCCGAGATCACCACCAGCTCCGGCAGCCTGCGCGTCAACCTCGTCGACGGCCCCGCCACCCTCAGGAACTCGTTCGGCACCACGACCGTCGGCGCCGTGACCGGCGAGCTGCGGGTGCGCGGCGCCCACGGTGACATCGACATCCGGCGCGCCGAGGACTCGGTCACCGCCGTCACCGCCCATGGCACCCTGCGGGTAGGTGAAGTGGCGTGCGGCACCGTCCAGTTGGAGACCGCCTTTGGCGCCATCGAGGTTGGCATCCGCGAGGGCACGGCCGCCTGGCTCGACGTCAGCTCGCACTCCGGCCAGGTGCGTAACTCGCTCAGTGCGTCCGATGCCCCGGAGAAGACCGAGGACACCGTCCAGGTCCGCGCCCGCGCCCGGTACGGCAACATCGATGTCCGCCGCGCCGCTGTCTGAGCCACCCCACCCCCGTACTCCTCCCGCCACGTCACCCTTCGATCGGAGGGCTCCATGCCTGCATCTGTCATGCCCACGTCTAAAAGTTCCGCGCCCGCCGCCGTCTCCGCCATCGGTCTGCGCAAGGCGTACGGCGACAAGGCCGTCCTCGACGGCATCGATCTGCGCATCCCGGCGGGCACGGTGTTCGCCCTGCTCGGACCGAACGGCGCGGGCAAGACCACCACCGTGGAGATCCTGTCCACGCTCATCGCCGCCGACGGGGGACAGGCCCAGGTCGCGGGCCACGACGTCGCCGCCGCGTCGGACGCGGTACGTTCCGCGATCGGTGTCACCGGGCAGTTCGCCGCGCTCGACGATCTGCTCACCGCCGAGGAGAACCTGCTCCTCATGGCCGACCTGCTGCGCCTCGGCAAGCGCGAAGGCCGCTCCCGCGCCCGGGCGTTGCTGGAGCGGTTCGGGATCGCGGACGTGGCGGACAAGCGGGCCGCGACCTTCTCCGGCGGGATGCGGCGCAGGCTCGACCTCGCCATGACGCTGGTCGGCGACCCGCAGGTGATCTTCCTGGACGAGCCGACGACCGGGCTCGACCCCCGCAGCCGCCGCACCATGTGGGAGATGGTGCGCTCGCTGGTCGCGGGCGGCACCACGGTCTTCCTCACCACCCAGTACCTGGAGGAGGCCGACCAGCTGGCCGACCGGATCGCCGTGCTGGACGGCGGCCGGATCGTCGCCGAGGGCTCCGCCGACGAGCTGAAGGCGCGGATCCCCGGCAGCCACGTCCGGCTGCGGTTCACCGAACCCGCCGAGTACGAGCGCGCGGCCGCCGCCTTCCCCGGCGCCGCCCGCGACGAGGAGAACCTCGCCCTGCGCGTGGCGGGCGACGGCGGCATCGACGCGCTGCGCGCCCTGCTCGACCGGCTGGACGCCGCCGGGACCCGGGCCGCCGACTTCTCCGTGCACACGCCCGACCTGGACGACGTGTTCCTCGCCCTGACCGGCGACGGCGCCGCCGCCACTCCGCTTCCCGTCAAGGAGACCCTGCGATGAGCACCCTCGCGTACGCCGTGCACGACTCGATGACGATGCTGCGGCGCAACCTCAAGCACGCGATCCGCTACCCGGCCGTGGGGTTCGGCAGCGCCATGACGCCGATCCTGATGCTGCTGCTGTTCGTCTACGCCTTCGGTGACTCGATCGGCGCCGGGATGGGCGGCGACCGGGACGCGTATCTGACCTATCTGACGCCCGGCATCATCATCATGGGGGTGGCCGCCGGTTCGATGTCGACCTCGGTCGCGGTGTGCTCCGACATGACCGAGGGCATCATCAACCGTTTCCGCACCATGAGCATCACACGCTCGTCGTTCATGACGGGGCATGTCATCGGCAGTGTCATCCAGACCATGGTGTGCGCCGTCCTCGTCGTGGGTGTGGCACTCGCCGTCGGCTTCCGGTCGGACGCGACTCCGCTGGAGTGGCTGGCCGCCACCGGTCTCCTCGCGGCCATCGCCTTCGCGGTGACCTGGCTGTCGGCCGCGCTCGGCCTGATCTCCAAGACCGTCGAATCGGCGAGCAACAAGCCGCTGCTGGTCCAGTTCCTGCCGTTCCTCGGCTCGGCGTTCGTACCGGCCGACTCGATGTCACCGGGCCTGCGCTGGTTCGCCGAGTACCAGCCGTTCACACCGATGACCGAGACCCTGCGCGGCCTGCTCTCCGGCTCCGCGATCGGCGACAGCGGCTGGATCTCGCTCGCCTGGTGTGCCGGGATCACCCTGGTCGGCTACCTCTGGTCGCGCTCGCTGTTCAACAGCACCACCAAACGCTGAGACCCACCCCGGCTCCGGCCTACGGCCCTTACCCGCGAGGTAATCGACCGTCCGCGCGGGTGGCGGCAAGGTGAGGGTCGTGGGGCCCCGAACCGGCGCACTCCGGCTCGGGGCCCGGCGTTGACCAACGCCCCTTTCCCTGACGGAGGTTGATTGCCATGTCCGCAACCCACGTGGGCCGTACCGCACCCGCCGACGCCTCAGCGGCCCGCCTCTGGCTGCGCCGCTTCCTGGCCCTCGACGCCGCCGTCACCGGTGCCAACGCCCTCGCCTACCTGGCCGCTTCGGGGCCTCTCCGCGATCTGCTCGGCGTCGACCGGGCGATGCTCGTCTGTGTGGGAGCGTTCCTGCTCGTGTACGCGGCGGGCGTCGGCTTCCTCGCGTCCCGGCGGCACCCGCCGGTCCTCGCGGTGCGGTGTGTGGTGGAGGCGAACGTGGCATGGGCGGTGCTCAGCGTCGCGGCGCTCGCGCTGTGGCTGTCGCCGTCCACCACCGGGACCGTGTGGATACCGCTGCAGGCCACCGTGGTGGCGGGCTTCGCGGCGCTCCAGTACGGCGCGCTGCGAGCCGCCACCGCGCGCGGCTGAGCCACGAGCGCGACTCCCCGTGGCGGGTGTTGTGCCGCGAGGAAAAGTTAGGTAAACCTAAGTGCAGCGTGGAAGTGAGGCCGCGCGCCTGTCCCGACCGGGGGCCGGGACAGGAAACGGGCCGGGGTGCGCGAGGCGCCCCGGCCCGTTGGGGTGTCCGGGTCAGGAACCGGACAGCTCACCGCGGACCGTGCGGGCGGCGGCGACCAGGTTCTCCAGCGAGGCGCGGGTCTCGGGCCAGCCGCGGGTCTTCAGACCGCAGTCGGGGTTGACCCACAGCCGCTCGGCGGGAATGGCCTCAAGCCCGGCGCGCAGCAGTTCGGACGCCTCCTCGGCGCTCGGCACGCGTGGGGAGTGGATGTCGTAGACGCCCGGTCCGGCCTCGCGCGGATAGCCGTGGGCGGCCAGTTCGCGCGCCACCTGCATATGGGAGCGGGCCGCCTCCAGGCTGATGACATCGGCGTCGAGGTCGTCGATGGCCTGGACGATGTCCCCGAACTCGGCGTAGCACATATGGGTGTGGATCTGCGTGTTCGGGCGCACCCCGGTCGTGCTGAGGCGGAAGGCCTCGGTGGCCCACGCCAGATACGCCGCGCGGTCGGCGGCGCGCAGCGGCAGGGTCTCGCGCAGCGCGGGTTCGTCGACCTGGATCACCGAGCTTCCGGCCGTCTCCAGGTCGCCCACCTCGTCGCGCAGGGCCAGGGCGACCTGGCGCGCGGTGTCGGCGAGCGGCTGGTCGTCGCGGACGAAGGACCAGGCGAGCATGGTCACGGGGCCGGTGAGCATGCCCTTGACCGGGCGGTCGGTGAGGGACTGGGCGTACGTCGTCCAGCGCACCGTCATCGGCTCGGGCCGGGAGATGTCCCCGGCCAGGACCGGCGGGCGGACGTAGCGGGTGCCGTAGGACTGCACCCAGCCGTGCTGGGTGGCCAGATAGCCGGTGAGCTGTTCGGCGAAGTACTGGACCATGTCGTTGCGCTCGGCCTCGCCGTGCACCAGGACGTCCAGTCCGGCCTTCTCCTGGAAGGTGACCACCTCCTGGATCTCGGCCTTGATCCGCTCCTCGTAACCGGCCGTGTCGATCCGGCCGGTGCGCAGGTCGGCGCGGGCGGCGCGCAGCTCGCCGGTCTGCGGGAAGGAGCCGATGGTGGTCGTCGGCAGCAGCGGCAGGCCGAGGTGGGCGCGCTGGGCCGCGCTGCGCTCGCCGTACGGCTGGGAGCGGCGGGTGTCGGCGTCCGTGACCGCGGCGGCGCGGGCCCGTACCGCCGGATCGTGGGTGATGGGTGAGTCGGCGCGGGAGGCCAGCGCGGCGCGGTTGGTGGCGAGTTCACCGGCGATGGCGTCGGTGCCCCGGGCGAGGCCCTTGGCGAGGGCGGTGATCTCGGCGGTCTTCTGCTTCGCGAAGGCCAGCCAGCGCAGGATCTGCGGCTCGATGTCCCGCTCGGCCGCCGCGTCGAGCGGCACATGGAGGAGGGAGCAGGAGGCGGCCACGTCGACCCGGTCGGCAAGACCCAGCAGGGTGCCCAGCGTGGACAGGGACTTCTCCAGGTCGTTGACCCAGATGTTGCGGCCGTTGACCACGCCCGCCACCAGGCGCTTGCCGGGCAGTCCGCCGACGGCGGCCAGCGCGTCCAGGTTGGCGGCCGCCGCCTCGGTGAAGTCCAGCGCGAGCCCGTCGACCGGGGCCTTGGCCAGCACCGGCAGGGCGTCGCCGAGCCGGTCGAAGTAGGAGGCCACCAGCAGCTTCGGCCGGTCGGCGAGGGCGCCGAGGTCGCGGTACGCGCGCTCGGCGGCGTTCAGCTCGGCCGGGGTGCGGTCCTGGACGAGGGCGGGCTCGTCCAGCTGCACCCACGCGGCGCCCGCCGCGCGCAGATCGGCCAGCACCTCCGCGTACACCGGCAGCAGCCGGTCGAGCAGGGTGAGCGGGTCGAAGTCCGCGGCCACGCCGGGGGCGGGCTTGGCGAGCAGCAGGTAGGTGACCGGGCCGACCAGGACGGGCCGGGCGGTCAGGCCCAGGGCCACGGCCTCCTTCAGCTCCGCCACCTGCTGGGTGGAGTCGGCCGAGAACACCGTGTCCGGGCCCAGCTCGGGCACCAGGTAGTGGTAGTTGGTGTCGAACCACTTCGTCATTTCCAGCGGCGCCACGTCCTGGGTGCCGCGCGCCATGGCGAAGTAGCCGTCCAGGGCGTTCGCCTCGACGGCGGCGCGGTGCCGGGTGGGGATCGCGCCGACCATGACGGTGGTGTCCAGGACGTGGTCGTAGAACGAGAAGTCGCCGGTGGGCACCTCGTGGATGCCCGCCCCAGCCAGCTGCCGCCAGTTGGTGGCGCGCAGCTCGGCGGCGGTGGTCTGGAGGGCGTCGGCGGTGACCCGGCCCTTCCAGTAGCCCTCGATCGCCTTCTTCAGTTCCCGGTTCTGGCCCTGGCGCGGGTAGCCGTACACGGTGGCCCGTGCTGCCGCGGCTGCGGTCTTGCTGGTCACGGAGATCTCCTTCGCGAGATGAATCCCTGAGATCCCGGCGACGGGACGAGAGCGCGAAGGGTGACGGAACCCGGCGGAAGACGACCCCGCGCGGCACAGCGCGGTCATCCGCCTGGTAGGTACGCCGACCCGCCCTCGAGGTCACCGAGATGCCGCGCACGAGTGGTTCGTACGCGGGCCACTGGCAGGTCTTCGGACTCGCGGGCACGTCCTCCGGGGGAGGACACCTACTGGCCGTCGCTTCCCAGGCCCGATATCGCCGGGCCCAGTGCACATGACGGCGGTCGTTCCCGCTCACCGCTGCGGGGCAGTCCCGGATTCCCACCGGGTTCCCTCTTGCGACGCGTCCCGCCTGGCGGACGGGGCGAACCAGCTGCACCGGCCAGCCTACGGGGTGGGGCGCGGGAGGGAAGGGGGCCGTCCACCATCCGGATGGTGAGGTGGGCCACCATGAGGGTGCGGGCGCGGCACCGTCACGCCTGGTCGGAGGTGTGGAACCGCCGTCAGGCGCCGAAGCGCTGGCGCGCGTCCTCGATGCGGTCGAGGTACTGGTGGGTCCAGCCGCACAGGGCGTCGACCGTGGTGCGCAGGGCCCGGCCCGGTTCGGTGAGGGTGTACTCGACGCGCGGCGGCACGGTGGGGTACACCTTCCGATCGACCAGGCCGTTGCGCTCCAGCATGCGCAGGTTCTGGGTGAGCATCTTGTGGCTGACGCCCTCGACCTCGTTCCGCAGCTCGCTGAAGCGCAGGGTGCGCTCGCCGATCGCCTCGATGATCAGGAGTGCCCACTTGTTGGCCACGTCCGAGAAGATCTCCCGGGCCAGGGAGTCCGCGCGCCTCAGATCCGCGTCCTCGGGCAGGCCGTCGAGCTGCTGTTTGGTTGCCATCAGGGCACTCTCCTACGGTTTCCCAGTCACCGCAAGAGAGTGCTGGAGCCTCGTGGCGCCGCCGATGGAATGTCACATTCAGATAACGCGGTGTCCTTGGGTGAACTTCCTTGTAAGCGCAGGCATCTCACGGGGCGTCAGTAACTGAAAGGTGTTCATTAATGCTTCGGAAGCGCTCACGTTTGATCGCCGTGCCGCTCGCGGCCGCCGCCCTGACCCTGACCTTCGCCGGTTACCAGGCCGGGGCGGCCGAGCCGTCGGCCCCGTGCCTGGCCGACGCGACCACGCTGCTCGGTGACCTCGACGGCGACACCTACCCGGACAAGATCACCAACCCCGGGCACACCGGCACCGAGATGACGGTCCAGTGGGGCGCCAAGAACGGCTCGTTCGGCAAGAAACTCCCCGTCAAGGACCTTCTCGGCGCCAAGAAGGGCGAGATCGCGACCGCCGCCGTCGCCGACTTCCAGGACGACGGCACGCTGGACATGGTCGTCAACATCGTCGAGCCGTCCGGCGGCGACGACCCCTCGACGGCCCGCCTCGCGGAATACCGTCCCGGCCCGCTGGACCGGACGAACCTGCGGTCCGCCGACGCCGAGCACTCCGACATCGGCGACCACGGCGAGGCCAGGCAGCTCACCATCGCCCGGTACAACGACGACGCCTACCCGGACCTCGCGATCCGCAACAACGGCGGCGACGGGCAGATGGACCGCGACGTACGGCTCTCCAAGGCGGGCGGCGGCCTCGCGGACTTCGACTACGAGGCGTTCCAGAAGTACGGCGAGGCCGGGTCCTGGGCCGAGCCCCCGGCCATGCCCACCGACGGCTGGAAGCAGTTCTACAAGCCCTGCTCATAACCACCACCGGGCGCCGCGGCATGTCTCAGGACACCGCGGCGCCCGGTGCGCGTTCTTTCACCGCTCAGCCGACGTGGACGTGCGGCCTGCGTGCCCGGTCGGGTTCCGCCTCGCGGAGGACTTCGCGGGTGACGGGGGCGACCTCGCCCTGGCCGAACAGGAAGAACCGCAGGAACTGGGCGAACGGGCTGCCCTCGGTCCACTCGAAGTAGATGTGCGGCCTGCACCCGGTCTCGTCCCGTACGTGCAGCAGCAGGGCGGCCAGCGAGTTGGGGATGCTGGAGCCGTCGAGGGTCAGGACGCGGTAGCGGCCGTGCAGCACCTCGCCCCGTACCCGTACCGCGGATTCGAAGTCGGAGGGGTCGCGGACGGTGACCTCGACGAAGATGAGGTCCTCTTCCGCCGGGATGTCGTTGTCGGCCCGGATCTGCTGGGTCTTGTCGCGGTACTCGCCCACGTCGCGGTGGTCGGGCTCGTTGGCGATGAACCGTATCCGGCGGGTGGCGCTGTCCCGGACGAAGCGCTCGGCCATGGTGTCCAGCTCCATGTCGGTGACCCGCAGCTCGAAGGCGCGGGCGAGCCGGGAGAGCAGGGACACCGCGATGATGCCCGCGATGAAACACGCGCCGATCTTGACGCCGTCGGGGCGTTCCACGACGTTGACCGCCGTGGTGTAGAGGAAGACCACGGAGATGGCCCCGAAGGCGATGGTCCAGCCGCGCTGCCGGGCGCGGCGGGCGGCGATGGTGACGGCGACGGCGGCGGACGTCATCAGGACCAGCACTCCGGTGGCGTAGGCGCCGCCCTGGACGTCCACGTCGGCGTCGAAGATCCAGGTCACCAGGAACCCGATCAGGGTGAAGATGAGCACCATGGGGCGGACCGCGCGGGCCCAGTGCGGTGCCATGCCGTAACGGGGCAGATAGCGCGGCATGAGGTTGAGCAGCCCGGCCATGGCGGAGGCGCCCGCGAACCACAGGATGCCGATGGTGGCGGCGTCGTAGAGGGTGCCGAACGCCGAGCCCAGGTAGTCGTGGGCGAGATAGGCCAGCGCACGTCCGTTGGCCGGGCCGCCCGGCTTGAACGCGTCCTGCGGTATGAGCAGGGTGGTGATGAAGCTGGTGCAGATCAGGAAGCCGCTCATGATCACCGCGGCGGTGGTGAGCAGCTTCCGGGTGTCCCGGATCCGGCCGGTGGGCCGCTCCTCGGTGTCGCCGGGGTCGCCCTTCACATGCGGCATGACCGCCACACCGGTCTCGAAGCCGGACAGGCCGAGGGCGAGCTTGGGGAAGACCACCAGCGCCAGACCGACCATGATCAGGGGATTGCTGTGCTGGGCGGTCAGCGCCTGCGACCAGTCGGTGACCACATGGGAGGCGGTGGCCACATGCCACAGCCCGACGACCACCACGACCGCGTTGAGCGCCAGATACGCCCCCACCAGGGCCACCGCCACGCCGATGGCCTCGGTGAACCCCTTGAGGAAGACGGCGCCGAGCAGGGCGACCAGACCCATGGTGATGGCCACCTCATGGCCGTGCAGGGTGCTGGTGAAGTGCGGGTTCTCCACCAGGTGAGTGGTGGCGTCGGCCGCTGAGAGGGTGATCGTGATCAGGAAGTCCGTGGCGGCGAAGCCCAGCAGGGTCAGGACGAAGAGCTTGCCCTTCCAGAACGACAGCAGCCGCTCCAGCATGGCGATCGACCCCTCGCCGTGCGGGCTCTCCTTGGCCACCCGCCGGTACACCGGCAGCGCCCCGAGCAGGGTCACGGCCACCAGGACGAGCGTGGCGATGGGGGAGAGCAGCCCGGCGGCCAGGGCGGCGATACCGGGCTGGTAGCCGAGCGTGGAGAAGTAGTCCACGCCGGTCAGGCACATCACCCGCCACCAGCGCTTTCCCTGGTGCTCCTCGGAGGGCTGGGCGTGCGGCCCCGGCTGGCGCTTGGCCATGTCGGACAGGCCCACCAGCATCCAGGACCGCAAGCGGCCCGAAGCCCGGCGGCGACCGCCCGCACCGTCCTGGGGAGGGGCCGCCACATCGGAGGAGGTGGCCATCGTGTGCTCCTGTCCCACGCTCGATCGAACACATCACCGAAGAGAATCGGCCAGATCAGAGTAAGCGGGGCGATCGGTGGCCCATGCGGCGGTGGCCCGTCCCCCCTTTCGGCGGTGGCCGTCCACCTTTTCGGCGGTAGCCAGTCCACCTTTTCGGCGGTAGCCAGTCCACCTTTTCGGCGGTAGCCAGTCCACCTGTTCAGCGGTGGCCCTGTCACACCGGACGGTCAGCCGATGGGATAGGAGCTGCTTCCGCCGGTACGCGGGACACACCAGGACCACCGCCGCTTTCGAAAGGCCCTTGATCGCCATGCCGCGTCCACGCCCATTCGCCCAGGTCGACGTGTTCTCCACGACCCCTACCGGGGCAACCCGGTCGCCGTCGTCCTCGACGGGACGGACCTGGCCGACGAGGAGATGCGGCAGCTGGCCCGCTGGACGAACCTGTCCGAGACCACGTTCGTCCTGCCTCCCACCACCGCCGAGGCGGACTACCGGCTGCGGATCTTCACCCCTGGCGGCGAGCTGCCGTTCGCCGGGCACCCCACTCTCGGGTCCGCGCGCGCGTGGCTGGATCACGGCGGCACACCTCGGCACGCCGACCACATCGTGCAGGAGTGCGCCGCAGGCCTGGTCCGGGTGCGCCGTGGCGATGGTGTGCTGTCGTTCGCCGCCCCGCCGCTCGTCCGCGACGGCGCGCTCGACGAGGAGTTCGTCGGCCGGATCGTCGCCGCGTTCGGCATCGAGCGCGACCGTGTCCTCGCCCACCAGTGGGTCGACAACGGACCCGGCTGGGCCGTGGTCCAGCTGCCCACGGCCGGGGACGTCCTCGCCCTCGAACCCGATCTGTCGCTCATCCCGACCGCCATGGTCGGCGCGGTCGGCGCCTACCCCGACGGCTCCGAGCAGGACTTCGAGCTGCGCACCTTCGCGCCCGGCGCCGGAGTGGCCGAGGACCCCGTGTGCGGCAGCATGAACGCCTCGGTCGGGCAATGGCTCACCGCCACCGGCGCGGCGCCCGCCACCTACCGGGTCTCCCAGGGAAAGCGCCTGGGCCGGGCCGGGACCATCGAGATCACCGCCGACGCGGACGGCACGCTCTGGGTCGGCGGCGCTGCCACCGGCTACATCCACGGCACCATCACCCTCTGACCCGTTCAGCGCCAACCCCGTGTGTCCGGGGCCCGGTTACGCCGGTCCCCTGTCATCCGTACGCAGCATTTCGTGCTCCTCCCTGAGGAGGACGGCGGCGCGTCGGCTCGTGCAGCGCCACCAACTCGGAGTGCCAGCACGCGCACGATGCCACGGCGCCCCTGTCCGGCCAGGCTGGTGTTCCCCTCGCACTCAGACCTGGAGACCCGTTTCTCGTGGCTACGTTCCTCTATCGGTTGGGCCGGATCGCCTTCCGGCGGCGCCTGTTGATGACGCTGTTGTGGGCGGTGATCCTCGGCGCCGTCGGTCTCGGCGCCGCCAAGGCGCCCGCCGCCTCCGACGACGGCACGTCCTTCATGCCGGGCATCGAGGCACAGAAGGCCTTCGACCTGATCGGAGAGCGTTTCCCCGGCCCGGCCGCCAATGGCGCCAGCGCCCGGATCGTGTTCGTCGCACCCGATGGGGAGAAGGTGACGGCGGCCGACCACCGCGCCGCCGTCGACACGTTCGTGGCTAAAGCGGCGGGCGAGCCGAAGGTCAGCGGCGCCGTCAGCCCGTTCACGGCGGGCGCGGTGAGCGAGGACGGCTCCACCGCCTACGCCACCGTGAACTACGAGGTGAAGTCCGGCGATCTCACCGATGCCGACAAGGCCGCGCTGCGGAAGGCCATCGACGGGGCCGGGGACTCCGGTCTCACCGTCGAGGTCGGCGGCACCGCCCTCGCCACACAGCCCGCGGCGGGCGGCTCCTCCGAGGCCATCGGCATGGCCCTGGCCGCGGTCGTCCTGCTGATCACCTTCGGATCGCTCGCGGCCGCGGGCCTCCCGCTCCTCACCGCCATCGTCGGCGTCGGGATCAGCATGGCCGCCATCATGGCCCTGGGCAGCACCTTCGGACTCTCCCTGACCACGGGGACGCTCGCCACCATGCTCGGGCTGGCGGTCGGCATCGACTACGCCCTCTTCGTGGTGTCCCGTTACCGCGAGGAGCGCGCCAACGGACACGACCCGCGCGAGGCCACCGGTCTCGCCGTCGGTACGGCGGGCTCCGCCGTGGTGTTCGCCGGGCTGACGGTCGTCATCGCACTGGCCGGACTGACCGTGATCGGCGTTCCGATGCTGGCCAAGATGGGGCTGTGCGCGGCCGGTGCCGTGGTCGTCGCCGTACTGGTCGCGCTCACCCTCGTCCCCGCGCTGCTCGGCATGTGGCCCGACGCCGTCCTCTCGCGCCGTACGCGCAAGGGCGGCCACGTAGCTCGGGCGGCCGACAACGGCGGTACCCGGTGGGCCCGGTTCGTACTGCGCCGCCCGGTGACCGTGCTGGTGGCGTGCGTCGCGGGCCTGGGCGTGCTGGCGCTGCCCGCCGCGCAGCTGGAGATGGGCATGCCGGGGGCCGAGTCCAAGCCCGTCTCATCGACGGAGCGGCGCGCCTACGACGCGCTCGCGGACGGCTTCGGCGCGGGCTTCAACGGGCCGCTGACGATCGTGGTGGACGTCAGGGGCGCGGACGAGCCCAAGGCGGCGGCGCGTGCGATCGCCGAGAAGATCGGCGCGACCCGCGGGGTCGTGTCCGTCTCTCCCGCGCGGTTCAACCAGGCCGGTGACGCCGCCCTCTTCTCGGCGGTCCCGGCCACGGGCCCGAACGACGAGGACACCAAGGGCCTCGTCAAGGACATCCGCTCGGAACGCCCGGGCCTGGAGCGGGAGACCGGGGCGACGTTCGAGGTGTCCGGGAGCACCGCGATGGACATCGACGTCGCGCAGGCCCTGCAGGACGCGCTCGTGCCCTACCTGGCCGTCATCATCGCCCTGGCCCTGGTCCTGCTGCTGGTGGTCTTCCGTTCCGTCCTCGTGCCCGTCAAGGCCGCACTCGGGTTCCTGCTGTCCGTGCTGGCCGCCATCGGCGCGGTCGTGGCGGTCTTCCAGTGGGGCTGGGGCGCGGAGTTGCTGGGCGTGGAGCAGGCCGGTCCGATCATGAGCCTGATGCCGATCTTCCTGGTGGGCATCGTGTTCGGCCTCGCGATGGACTACGAGGTGTTCCTGGTCTCGCGTATGCGAGAGGCGTACGTGCACGGGGACCGGCCCGTCCAGGCGGTCGTCACGGGCTTCCGGTACAGCGCCCGGGTGGTCGCGGCCGCGGCGGTGATCATGATCGCGGTGTTCTCCGGATTCGTCGGCGCCGACGAATCGATGATCAAGACCATGGGGTTCGGCCTCGCTGTCGCGGTGCTGTTCGACGCCTTCGTGGTCCGCATGGCGCTCGTGCCCGCCGTACTCGCCCTGCTCGGGGACAAGGCGTGGTGGATGCCGCGCTGGCTCGACCGGCTGCTGCCCCGCGTCGACGTCGAGGGCACCGGGCTGGCTCCCTCGCCTGTTGACGAAACCTCACCGGCGGCCGGTGAGCCGGTGGGTCAGGAACCGGCCCGCGCCTGACACGGCCCCCTGGCGGAGTGTTTTCTTGGAGGGTGATGAACAACAGCTGGCAGCGCCGGGCGGCGGCCCACCCCACCGCCGTCGAGGCCACGACGGTGGCCCTGCTGTTCGCCTGCACCGTCGCCTCCGTCCTCCTCACCCGGTCGTTCATGCCCGGGAAACCGGCCCTGTGGCCCGGTATCGCCCTGGCCGCCGTCGCCTGCGCCGCACTGCCATGGCGCGGGCGGCGGCCCCTGTACGTCCTCGCCACGGCCACGTTGTGCACCATGGCGCTCGGAGCCCTCGGCTACCTCGTGACTCCCGGGCTGATGGGGCCGCTCCTGGTCGCGCAGTACTCCACGAGCGTGCGGACTCCGCGCCGTACCACCTGGAACAGCGCGCTGGCGGCAGCCTCGGGCATGGTCCTCACCGGGGTGTTCGTCCCGTCGTTCCTCGACTCACCGATCATCTCGATCGTCAACCCGGCGGCCTGGGTGCTCCTGTCGGCGGCCCTGGGCGCCTACCTCCGGGTGCGCCGGGAGTACGCGGCGGCCCGCGCCGAACACGCCGACCGGCAGCGCGAGGAAGAGGCCCGCCGCCGGGTGATCCAGGAACGCATGCGGATCGCGCGGGAGTTGCACGACGTGGTCGCCCACCACCTGACGCTGGCCGACGCGCAGGCGGGCGCGGCGGCACACCTCGCGCGGGCCCACCCGGACCAGGCCCTCGGGATCATCGCCAAGCTGCCGGACACCACCGCGGCCGCGCTGCGCGAACTCAAGGCCACCGTAGGGCTGTTGTACCAGGACGACGACACCGCCGACCTCGCCCCCGCGCCGGGTCTTGAGCAACTGACCGAGCTGGTCGACACCTGTGCGACGGCCGGGCTGGAGGTGATCGTCACCGTCGAGGGGCAGCGGCGTCCGCTCTCTCCGGTGCTCGACCTGACGGCGTACCGGATCGTCCAGGAAGCGCTCACCAACGTCACCAAGCACGCCGCCACCCGCACCGCCGAGGTCCGGCTCCGCTACGCGCCCCGCTCCCTGACTCTGACGGTCACCAACGACACCGGCTCCGGCCGCCCCCTGGTCACGGCCGCTCCCGGAGGCGGCTTCGGCCTGCTCAGCATGCGCGAACGCGCCACCGCAGCGGGCGGCACCTTCCACGCGGGCCACCGGTCGCGGGGCGGCTTCGAGGTCGCCTGCGGCCTTCCGCTTCCCGCCCCGCTCGACAGCCACGCCCCGGTCCACAGCCACGACGAGGGTCCTGCCCCGCTCCACAGCCACGACGAGAGTCCCGCCCCGCTCCATCACCACGACGAGAGTCCCGCCACATGACCATCCGCGTCCTGCTCGCCGACGACCAGGCCCTGCTCCGGGCCACCTTCCGCATCCTCATCGACTCGGTCGAGGACATGACCGTCGTCGCGGAGGCGGCCGACGGACAGGAAGCCGTCGACCTCACCGCCGTGCACCGGCCCGACGTGGTCATCATGGACATCCGTATGCCGAACCTCGACGGAGTGGCGGCCACCGCGGCCATCTGCTCCCGGCCGGAGCTGTCGGAAACCCACATCCTCATCCTCACCACCTTCGAGAACGACGAGAACGTGGCCAAGGCCCTGCGCGCGGGCGCGAGCGGCTTCCTCGGCAAGGGCGTCCGCCCCGACGACCTGATGTCGAGCATCCGCACCGTGGCGGCCGGGGACTCCCTCCTCTCACCCACCGCCACCCGGGCCCTCATCACCCGCTTCCTGGCCACCCCGGACACGGACGGCTTCCTCGCGCTCCCCGACACCGTCAAGGCCCTGACCGACCGCGAACGCGAGGTCACGGCCCTGGCCGCGTACGGCAAGTCCAACGCCGAGATCGCCGAACGGCTCGTCCTGAGCCCGCTGACCGTACGCAGCCACATTCAGCGCGCCATGACCAAAGTGGGCGCCCGGGACCGCGCCCAGCTCGTCGTCATCGCCTACCAGAGCGGCCTGGCCACACCGCGCCCACACCCCGGCGGCTGACCGGCGCTCAGACCACCCTCGCCAGCGCATCAAGAGACGCCAGGTAGTCGCTCCCCACCGGCGCGAGGACGGCGCTGGTGACACCGGCGTCGAACAAGCCCGCCAGCGTGGCCCGCGCCTGCTCCGGCGTACCCGCCACGGCCAGCTGCCGCACCCACGCGTCCGGCATGGCGCGGGCGAACCCGTCCGGGCCGTCGCAGCGCGAGCGCAGGGCGGCGAGATCGCCGTAGAAGGGCAGCGGAGCGACATGGGCCCGCCAGTCCGGCTCCCCGACCACACCGAGGGCGGGCCGGACAGCCGCCAGCGCCACGGCGGGATCGTCATCGACCGCCGCGATGTTGTACGCCACCAGACGGTGCGGGCGGGTGGCGGCGATGTGCCGGAGCGACTCCCGTACGTAGGCGGGCGTCACCGGTTCCGCGAGAAGTGTTCCGTCGGCCACCTCACCCGAAACAGCCAGCGACTTGGGCCCCCGCACCCCGGCCAGAACGGGCGGCACGGTTGGCGGTACGGCGCTCTCCTCCAGCCGCACCCCGTCGACGCGTACGTACCGCCCCTCGTACCGCACGAGTTGGCCGCCCAGCAGCGACTTCAGCACGGTGATGTACTCGCTCAGCAAGGCGAGCGGACTCCCGGGCCACGCCCCGACACTCCGCATCCAGGACGGCATCCCATGGCCGACGGAGATGTCGACGCGGCCGGGATACAGCTGCGCGAGGCTCGCGACCTCCATCGCGCCAAACGCCACGTTCCGCGCCCCCGCGGGCAGCAACCCCACCCCGACGCGAACCCGCTCAGTGGCACCGAGCACGGCAGCCGCCTGAACCAGCCCTCCCCGATACCCGAGGTCTTCCACCACCCACAACTCATCGAAGCCATGCGCCTCCGCACGCCGCGCGAAGGCGACGATGTGTCGCGCCGGAATGTCACGCGGCATGAGGACGCCGATGGCGCCTTCCCGTCTCGTCATGCTGATGTCATGCCCAGCGGGCCCACCTTCCATGGCTGCGGTCACTGACGCGCACCGGTCAGCCGCTGGGTGTCAGTGGCCATGAGATCAGGTGACGGCCGACTCGACGGTCAGGGTTCCTGCGTCGGTGTCCATCGTGGCCCGGGTGCCGAGTGGGATGGTCGGAGGGTGCGGGCCATGTCCGGCTGGGATCCCGCCGAGGACAGGAACGCCCAGGCGGGTCAGCCGGTCGCGCAGGACGTCGGCGATGCCCCATCCTCCCAGCGTCGGGTCCGCGGCTTCCTGCTCGAAGCCGCGGAACTGGCCGAGTACGACACCGCACAGCCCGTCCAGGACCCCGGCGCGAGTCAGCTGGGTCAGCGCGCGGTCGACCTCCCCCAACCCGGTGCCCCTTTGGTGTTCGAGAAAGAGGATGGCCCCGTTCAGACTCGACAGCCCGGCTCCGGCCTCGGTTCGCATCGCATCGAGGTTGCCGCCGACCAGGACGCCGGTCGCGGTGCCGTCGACGGTGACCGCGGCACTGGCCTCAGCCCGGTCCCGGTGGAGGGTGACGGGACCCGTCGTCATCAGCGCGCGGCGAAGCGCCTCAGCCGACGCGGGCCCGGACCATTCGTCGCTCCAATTGGCGAACGGACCATGCAGGGAAGCAACACGGCAACGCGCCCACAGGGAAAGGTGGATGTGCGTGATGTCGCTGAAGCCGACCAACGGCTTCGGGTCGCGACGCACGGCGTCGGTATCCAGGTCGTCGACGATCCGGTACGCGCCTTTGCCGCCACGGGTGGCGATCACGGCGCGGACGCCAGGGTCGCCGAACGCGGCGTTCAGGTCGCTGGCGCGGTCCTCGTCCCGACCAGCCATATATCCCCATTGGTCGAATACATGCTCACCCAGCTCCACCTGGAGCCCCCAAGACGCCAGGAGCTCGACGCCACGGGCGACCCGCTCGCGGCTGGGCGGACTGGCCGGAGAAACGATCCGCACACGATCCCCGGGCCGTAAGCGCGGTGACCGCACGGTGTGATGACTGCCGAAGGTACCCATGCGGAGATTCTCACCATTCCGGAGGACGGACGGTATCGCTCACCCCAGCCCGAGAAATGCCTAGGACTGGTAAGGCCAAAGAGCGATGCTGTCCCCCGCGACGCGGATCTCCAACCAGGTTCCGTGGGCACTTTCGGGAAGTGGCGCGGCGAGGTCGAACAGGATGTGGGAGTCGCCCATCTCGAAGATCGCTGTGCTGCCCTCGGCAAGGTTGAGTCGGCCGCGCAGGACGACGTGATCGTGCTCCTGCCAGAGTGCCGGTGTGGTAAAGGACGCGGACTGTGTGTTGTGCCCCCAATGGATGTCTTCATCGACAGACCACTCGACGTGGTGCTGGCCACTCGCCCTCTGCGGATCACCGCGCCAGAGCACCTGGGCAGTTCCGACGGGCGAGTGGACACGAACGATCAGTGGCTGCTGCAGGGTTTGCGGCGTCTGCGGGGACTTCTCTACACGGACCAGCATCCCTCGATCATGCATGCCGCCAGCATGACCGGGCTGTGCTGGCGGCGATTATCTTCGTCGCGACTTCCGCCACATGCCCGTGCCATCTCGCCGGACCGCTAGGCCTGGGGCGACGGTGCGGGTTCGCGGCGGTGCTCCAGCCAGGTGCGGCTGAGGTCCTCCCAGATCGTCTGGTACCGGCCGAAGATCTCGCTCAGCTGATCGAATGTGAGGTCGTCGGCGGACGTCGACGCCAGGAGGTATTCGAGGTCGTCGGCAAGCCGCTGGAACCGATACTGCGCGTCCTCCATCAGCACCCACCGGGAGCGCCAGTTGAAGAACGGTTCGACGGCTCCCAGCAATGTCACCAGCGCCACACAGGCCAGGGCCAGACCAGCCCACGCGTTGAGATTCTGCAGGCCCAGGATGACGGTGGACGCGGCGGACAGGGCGAGCGTCGCCACCTTGGTGGCGGAGGCGCTTCGGCCGAACCGCTTCTTCTTGCCGCGGGCGTAGTCGTTGCCCTGACGAATCTTGTCCAGCAGGAAGGCGGCCGCCTCCCTCGGGCTGGGACCGACACCTGGTCCACCGTCCGGCTGCACTCCGCCCCCAAAGCTCCGTCGCCACCTTGCAGTTCGCCCCCGGCAGGCGCTGCCCTGGTGTCGCCCACGATAGCCCCCTGCTACGGAAGGTGATCAAGGCGGTCACGTCGCCGCTCAACTATGCCCAGACACCGTTTTGGTCAACGGCAGTGACGTCGCATCGTCCGTTCTGGTGATTGTCGGCCTGATCGCCTCCGCCGAGGAACTGGCGTCGTAACACTCGCGGCGTGACCGATACAGCAGCGCCGGAGCCCCGCTCGGCAGACGTGCCCGTCGCTACCGGGCGGATTCGCTTCCCGCTTGTGCGCTGGGCGCTCGCTCCGCGTACGACGTGGCGGGCGCGCCGCCTGGCGGCCGACTTCGGGCCCGGCATGGATGCGCGCACTGCTTGGGCCATGGCGCGGCTGCGGCGGCATCCGGAGGAGTACGCGTTCGCGATGCGGCACCTGTCGGATGTGGATTCCAAGGGTTGAGGCTCCGGCACGCGGGCGGACACCTCGTCGGGTGCCTTCATCTCCTCACATGTAGGGGGTGGCGGGGGCGGTGGGGCGTTTGCGGGTGCCGGTGAGGTACGCGGCTGGCGCTATCGTCACGGCGAGCGCGATGAGGCCGCACACGCCCGGCCAGCCGAGGTGGGTGTACGCGCGGGTGCCGAGCCACGAGCCCGCGCTCGCGCCGAGGAACGAGCAGGTCATGTAGCCCGTGTTGAGGCGGCTACGGGCCTCGGGGCGGAGGGCGAAGATGCGGGCCTGGTTGGCCACCTGACCGCACTGCACCGCCACGTCGATCAGCAGCAGCCCGGCGCCCAGGGCCACGAGCCCGGCGGCGCCGCCCAGGGAGCCGCCGGTGAGAACGGCCGCCGCGGCGAGAGCGCCCCCGATGCACCAGAGGTTGACGCGGTCGGCGCCGTACCGGTCGACCCAGCGCCCGGCCGCCGGAGCGAAGAACATGCTGCCCGCGCCGACCAGGGCCAGCACCCCCACGGCCTGCGTGCCCATCCCGTACCGCGGACCGGTGATCAGCAGGGCGACCGCGGTCCAGGCCGCGCTGAAGCCTCCGAAGACGGTGACCTGGAAGAACACGGACCGACGCAGCTCCTTCTCCGTACGCAGCATGCGCAGGGTGTCGGCGAGTAGCGTCGGATAGCGGTCCCGGACAGCTGGGGTGGTCGTGGGCAGGACGAGGCCCAGCGCGACGGCGAGCAGTGCGGTGAGGGCGGCGGCGATCAGATACGGGGCGCGCCACCCCAGGTGTTCGCCCAGGACGCCACCGAAGGCGCGGGCCAGCAGGATGCCGCCGATGAGCCCGGCCTGCAGCGTGCCGATCACGCTGCCGCGCCGCTCGGGCTCGACCAGCCCGGCCGCCATGGGCAGGAGGACCTGCGGGACCACGGTGGCCAAGCCCACCAGGGTGCCCGCGGCGAGCAACAGACCGGTGGCCGGGGCGAGCCCGGCGGCCAGGAGGGCCAGGCTGGTCACGGTGAGCAACACGGTGATCAGGGGGCGGCGGGGCAGGCGGTCCCCGAGGGGGACAAAAAGAAAAATCCCGGCGGCGTAGCCGAGCTGGGTCACCGTCGCGAGGGCCGCGGCCGTGGCGGGGGAGACGCCGAGACTCTGGACGATGAGCGGGGTGATGGCCTGCGGGAAGTAGGCGTTGGCCACGGTGATGCCGCAGGCCAGCGCCATGAGGAGAGGCAGTCTGCGCCCCAGGCCCGCCCCGGTGGGCGATGAGGTGTGCGGGGACATGACGTACGAACTCCTGTCGGTCTTCGCGGGCGGCGGCTATCACCGAACGAACCAGATGGTTCGAACCGCCGCCCAGGGTCGCACGGCGCACCACCGCGGTCAAACGAACCGGTTCGTTACCCTGAGACACATGGCATACGACTCGACGGCGACCAAAGAACGCATCCTCGCGGCCGCGGCCACGGAGTTCGCCGCGCATGGCGTCGCCGGTGCCCGGGTGGACCGTATCGCCGCCCAGGCCAAGGCCAACAAGCGCGCGATCTACGACTACTTCGGCGACAAGAACAAGCTGTTCGCCACCGTTCTGGAACGCGTCCTGGCCGACCTCGCCGAGGCCGTACCGCCGAGCGACGACCTGCCCGGCTATGCCGAGCGCCTCTTCGACTACCACCGCGCCCACCCCGAGGCCCTGCGCCTGGTGATGTGGGAGGCCCTGGAGATCGGCGACCAGCCCGTCCCGGCGGAAGAGGCCCGCACCCGCCACTACCAGGACAAGGTCGACGCTGCCGCGTCCGACGGCCGGGGCGACGACGCGCGCGCCCGGGTGTTCTTCACGCTCGCCCTGACCGGCTGGAGCATCGCCATGCCCCAGCTGCGCCGCATGCTCCTCGGCGCCGATTACCCGCTCGACGACCTCCGCGCGGACGTCTCCCGGGCCGTGGCGGCCCTGCCACCCGCTGGAAGCATGGGGGGTTGACGCGTCCGGGGGAGATCCGATGATGGCGAGGTGAGGACACAGAACGGCGAGTCGGTCCTGGCGCGGGCCGTACGGATCTTCGAGGCGTTCACGCCGGACGAGTCGGCCCTGACCGTCTCGGAGATCTCCCGCCGTACAGGGCTGCACGTGGCGACCGCGTCGCGGCTGGTGGCCGAGCTGGTCTCGTACGGATTCCTGACCCGGGACGCCGACCGCCGGGTCCGGGTCGGCATGCGCATGTGGGAACTGGCCACCCGGGCCTCGCCCACCCTGTCGCTGCGCAACGCGGCCATGCCCTTCATGGAGGGCGTCCATGACGTCGTCGGACACCATGTGCAACTCGGGGTGCTGGACGGCGACGAGGTGCTGTTCCTGGAGCGGCTGACGGCACCGGGCGCGGTCATCAACTACACGCGCGTCGCGGGCCGCCTTCCGCTGCACGCCTCCTCCAGTGGCCTGATCCTCCTCGCCCACGGCCCCGCCGAGCTGCGGCGGCGGCTGCTCGACGAGCCCCTGCACCGCTACACACCGAACACCCCGGCCACCGCCACGCGGCTGCGCGCCGTCCTGGCCGAGGTCCGCCGCCAGGGATACGCACACTGCCCCGGATACGTGCACCCGGACGTCCTGGGTATCGCCGCGCCGGTGCGGGACGCCCGCGATGCGGTGGTGGCGGCACTG
Organism: Streptomyces sp. NPDC001700; assembly: GCF_053596435.1. Taxonomy (NCBI): domain Bacteria; kingdom Bacillati; phylum Actinomycetota; class Actinomycetes; order Kitasatosporales; family Streptomycetaceae; genus Streptomyces; species Streptomyces sp. NPDC001700. The sequence continues at coordinate 86,729 of NZ_JBSFGE010000021.1, read as the reverse complement.
GCGGTGATCGTCCCGAACGAGGCCGGGGCCACGTCCGTCGTACCGGTGGTACGGACCGCGGCGCGTGGCATCTCCCGGACCTTGGGAGCGCCGGGCGGCCGCGCGACGGCTGGCTGAGGGGCGAGTTCGTCTCTCACTGATTGAGAATGGCCTCGCGACAGCCCGTGGTGGCCGCGCATCCTGCCTGCAACCCCAACGACGGGAGGCGGCACCGTGGTCGGAATCGGCGTGGTTGCGGAGAAGGAGCGCGTCGCCGAGGGCGTCGTGGCACTCACCCTCGTACGTCCGGACGGTGGCCGGTTGCCGGACTGGACACCGGGTTCCCACATCGACCTGGTGTTGCCAGGGGGGTCCCCCCTGCTCGAGCGAAGCCGAGAGCTTGGGGGAGGGACGGTCCGGCAGTACTCCCTGTGCGGCGACCGGTGGGACGCGTACGCCTACCGGATCGCCGTCCTGAGGGAGCCTACGGGGCGTGGCGGATCCGCGTATGTGCACGACCGGTTGGGCCCGGGGGATCGCGTCGGGGTCGGCGGCCCGCGCAACCACTTCCCCCTTGTGCCGTCGGAGAGGTACCTGTTCATCGCCGGTGGCATTGGCATCACTCCGCTGCTGCCCATGGTGCGTCAGGCCGAACTGCTGGGCGCCGACTGGCAGTTGGTGTACGGAGGCAGGAGCCGGGCGTCGATGGCCTTCCGGGAGGAGCTGACGGAGGCCTACGGGGAGCGGGTGCGCGTCGTTCCGCAGGACGAGCTGGAGCTTCCCGACCTCGCGGGTCTGCTGGACACACCGCGACCGGGTACGAAGGTGTACTGCTGCGGCCCCGCCCCGCTGCTGGCCGCCGTCGAAGCGGCCTGCGCCGCGTGGCCGCCGTACGCCCTGCGCGTCGAGCGCTTCACCGGTGCCGCGCGGACCGCGCCCGTGCGGGAGACCTCCTTCGAGGTCGAGCTGCGTCGCACCGGGCGCACCGTCACCGTCGCCCCGGAGGTCTCGGTGCTGGAGGCGGTGCGTCGCGCGGGAGCGGACGTGCTGTCGTCGTGCGAGCGGGGGACCTGCGGCACCTGTCTGACGCCGGTGCTGGAGGGGCGGCCCGACCACCGGGACTCGATCCTCACCGACCATCAGCGGGAGGCGGACGACTGCATGGTCGTGTGCGTCTCCCGGTCCGGCGGCGACCGTCTCGTCCTCGATCTCTGACACGTTTCCCAAGGTGTTTCCCAAAGTGTTTCCCAAGGAGCCGCCATGTCCGAGGCACTGGAGCACACCGTCGCGCCGCCCGTCAGCGACGCCGACCCGTTCGCCCATGACGTCCTGCTGGACCCCGAACCGCTGCAGCGGGCCCTGCGCGAGGCCGGTCCGGTCGTCTATCTGCCGCGCTACGACGTCCACGCGCTGGCCCGCTACGAGCAGGTGCGCACCGCGCTGGCGGACTGGCAGCACTTCGCGTCGGGCTCCGGCGTGGGCCTGGCCAACTTCCGCCACGAGAAGCCATGGCGGCCGCCGAGTCTGCTGCTGGAGGCCGACCCGCCACGCCACGACGCTCCCCGCCGGGTGCTGAGCGAACTTCTCGCCCCGCCCGCCCTGCGCCGACTGCGCGCGCGGTGGGCCACGGTGGCCGAGGAGCTGGTCGACCAAGTCCTGGGCGAGGCAACCGAGTTCGATGCCTTCGCGGCGCTGGCGGAGGCGTTTCCGCTGCGGGCCTTCCCCGACGCGGTGGGCCTCGGCCCCGACGGCCGGGACAACCTCCTGCCGTACGGAAACATGGCCTTCAATGCCTTCGGCCCGCGCAACGACCTCGTCGCGGCCGACGCCCACCGGGGGCCAGAGCTTTCGGCGTGGGTGAACGCCCAGTGCGCCCGGGAGGCGCTGAGCGAGGATGGCTTCGGCGCTCAGATCTGGGCGGCCGCCGACCGTGGCGATCTCACCCACGAACAGGCGCCGCTGGTGGTGCGGTCCCTGCTCACCGCGGGCATCGACACCACCGTGCACGGCCTGGCGGCCTGTCTGTACGCCTTCGCCACCCACCCCGGCGCATGGCAACGGCTGCGGGGGCGACAGGAGTTGGCGCGGACCGCCTTCGACGAGGCGGTCCGCTGGCAGTCACCCGTGCAGACCTTCTTCCGCACCGCCACCACCGATGTCACCCTCGCCGGGACGGTCGTCCCCGAGGGCACGAAGATCCTCATGTTCCTCGGCGCGGCCAACCGCGATCCGCGCCGCTGGCACGACCCCGACCGCTTCGACCTCACCCGTGACCCCTCCGGCCACGTCGGCTTCGGCATGGGCCTGCACCAGTGCGTCGGCCAGCACGTGGCCCGTCTGGAGGCCGAGGCGTTGCTGACCGCCCTGGCCCGCCGCGTCCAGCGGATCGAACTCGACGGCAGACCGCTCCGCCACCCCAACAACACGTTGCGCTCGTGGACCTCCCTGCCCGTACGCGTCCGGACGGCGCCCTCATCGGCCGGTCACCACTGACTCGACGGGTCGGCACCCTGCCACGCGGCGCGCAACAGCCGCCGCAGATCATCGGCGGTCACGGCACGCGGATTGTCCGCCGGGACCACCTCCAGGATCGCGCGCACGGCATCGTCGATGTCGGCCTCGTCGAACCCGTGGTCGCGCAGTGCGATCGGCGCGTCCACCGCACGGCGCAGCCGCCGCAGGCCCTCCAGCGCCGACGTGGCACCGAACGCCTCCGCGATCCGGCGCTCGGCCTCCGGCGCGGCGGGCGCGTTGAACGCCAGCACATACGGCAGCACGACCGCATGGGTCTGCGCGTGCGGCAGCTCGTACGCGCCTCCCAGCACATGACAGATCTTGTGATGCAGCCCCGAACCCGCCGAGGAGAACGCCACCGCCGACAAGTACGCCCCGTACAGGACCTGTTCGCGGCCGTCGAGCCCGGCCGGGTCGGCCACGACGGACGGCAGCCCGGCCGCCAGCGCGCGGATGCCCTCTCCCGCCAGCGCCCGGTCCACCGGGTCGGCGCGGGGCGCCCACATCGAGTCCACGCAGTGGGCGAGCGCGTTCAGCCCCGACGCCACGCTCATCGCCACCGGCAGCGACCGGGTCAGCGTCGCGTCGTAGACGACCGCCCGAGGCAGCACCCGCGCGTCCACACCGGTGTTCTTGCGCGCCCCCTCGGTCAGCCCCCAGACGCTGGTGGCCTCCGATCCCGCGTACGTCGTGGGGACGGCCACGATGGGGAGCCCGGTGGTCAGCGCGACCGCCTTGGCGAGCCCGGTGGTCGAGCCCCCGCCGACGCTGACCAGCAGGTCCACCTCGTGCGCGGCCGCCACGGCGCGCGCCCGCTCGGCCGACGCGACCGGAACGTGCATCACCACCTCGTCGTGGCGGACCACGACCGGCACCTGGGCGGTGACCTTCTCGGCGAGGCCCGCCGCCGTGCGCGCCGCGATCACCATTACCCGTGAGCCGCCCAGCCGCTCCACCTCGGCGCGCACCGCCGCCGGAGCGTCGCCGGGTGCGAAACACACGCGCTGCGCCAGGGTTTCATGCTCGAACCGCACGAGAACCGCTCCTTCCGTAGGTCATGCCCGCTGCGGGGCGAGCCGGATGTCGAACCGCACCCGGGACCAGCTCCGCCCCGGCAGATCGCGCCCGTCGGGTGTCGGTGTGCCGACCGGCTGCCGTTCGAAGCGTTTGACGAGGGATTCCTTGACGCCGAACACGGCGTCGGAGCCCAGCAGCTCATCGCCCTCGACAAAGATATGGGTGACGAGGGTGCGCAGCCCGGGTGCGGTGGCCTTGAAGTGCAGATGGGACGCGCGCAGGGGCGAGCGCGCGGTCTTGTCGAGCAGGTCCCCCACGGGTCCGTCGTGGGGGATGGGGTACGGGGTCGGGGTGAGCCCCCAGAACGCGTAACCGCCCTGGTCGTCGGTGTGCAGATGGGCGCGGCCCGCCAGCTGGTCGCCGTCGCGCTGCACATCGTAGAGGCCGTCCTCGTCGGCTTCCCACACCTCGAGGCGCGCGCCGGACACGGGGTTGCCCTCGGTGTCGGTGACGGTCCCCTCCACCCAGCAGGGCTCTCCCGGGGCGCCCGCGGCCATGTCGCCGCCCAGGGGGATCTCGGGGGAGCCCGCCACGAAGAACGGGCCGACCACGGTGGCCTCGGTGGCGCCCGCGGTGGCCTCGTGGTTGACGTTGATGGTCTGCATCGAGGCGCCGAGGACATCGGACAGCAGCACGAACTCCTGGCGGCGGTCGGTGGTGATGTGTCCGGTGGCGGTCAGGAAGTCGATGGCCTGCTGCCATTCGGCTTCGGTGAGGCGGACCTCGCGGATGAAGGCGTGCAGATGGCGCACCAGGCCCTGCATGAGGTCCTTGAGCCGGGCGTCCGGCGTGTTCTCGAACGAGGCGAGCACCGTGCGCAGCAGCTCGTCCTCGATCCGACGCTGACGCTGCCGGTCCGGCTCCGCGGGGGTGGGGGCGGTCATGGTGAGGTCCCTCCTGACGTGGGCGTGGTGGTTGTCCTACCCGGAGGTGCGCCGGGTGTGCCGCCCGTTGTGGACGACGATGGCGAGCAGGCCCCCGGCGAGGGCCAGGTTCTTGAGGAAGTCGCCTTTCTGGTGGGCGCGTTGGGGACCTTCGGGCTGGGTCCAGAAGGGGAAGGCGGCGAGCGTCGTGGGGACCAGCGAGCCGGTGAGTGCCGTCGCGCAGGCCGCGGGGGCGATCCCGGCCGCCAGCGCGGCTCCCGCGGTGACATGGACGGCCGCGTTGGCGCGGACCAGCTGCCGGTCGGTGAGCCGGTCCAGGAGCGGCACCGAGCGACGGCATCGCTTGAGGAAGGTTTCCGCCCCCTGCGCGGGGCCGTCCGGGTGCCGCCACACATGGCGGCCTCCGGAGACGAAGACGGCGGCCAGCGCGAGACGGGAGAGGGCTCGGCCCATGTCGTCCAGGCGCGGCGGGGTGTCAGACATGCCAGGGGTCCGTTCGCAGATGGCGGTCGAAGAAGCGCTCGATCAGGGCGGGGGTCAGGGTGACGGAACGTTCGGTGTCCGGGGCGCGGGACGACAGCGCGGTGGCCGTCCTCGGGTGTATTTCCCAGTCGCCGGTGTTGAGGAAGCCGTGGCCGGCGCCGTGGACCAGCAGCAGATGGGACTCGGCGCCCGCCGTGCGCAGCGCGTCGTGGAGCCGCTGGCTCTGGGCCGGTCCGATGAGGAGGTCGGCGTCGCCGTGCAGCAGGAGCACGGGCGGTACGCGCGGGTGGACCTGCCGGGCCGGGCTGGCCTCGACGGCGGTGGCGGCCCGGTCCGCCGGGCGTCCGCCCAGCAGACCCCAGGCCGGATCGGATGAGTCCACGCCCAGCACCCCACCGGGCAGGGCGTCGTCGTTGAGACACAGCAGATCGGTCGGCGGATAGCCCGCCACCACGGCGCGTACACCGGGCGCCTCGGGGGAGCCGTCGGTGTCGGCCGCGAATGCCGCGAGCAGTGCCAGATGCGCACCGGCCGAGCTGCCCCACAGCCCGATCGACGCCGGGTCCAGGGCATAGATGTCCGCGATGCCCCGCAGGTGGCGCAGCGCGGCGAGGACGTCGTGCAGCTGGGCGGGCCAGGGGGACACCTCGGAGGACCGGTAGTCGATGTCCGCCATGGCGTATCCGCGTTCGGCGAAGAGCCGGGTCAACCGTGGCCCGTAACCCCGTCGTTGGTTGCGCCAGCCGCCGCCCGCGAGCCACACGATCACCGGTGTGGGCGTCGGCGCGGCCTGCGGCAGATACAGGTCCATCCGCAGGTCCGTGCCGTACGCGAGGTCGCGCACCACCCGGACGTCGGCCGGGGCGGCCGTCTCGGGGGGACGCGGCGCCTGACTGAGTCCTTCCATGAAACGGCCCATGACGTCGGCGTTGTTCGCCCGCACCCGCGTGAGGTCACTGGTCACGGTCACCGGCTCGCCCCGGCGCGGTCACGGCCAGCAGAGGGAGCGTACGGCGCCTTCGCTCGCGGTGTTCGTCGAGCCGCCGCTGATAGTGCGGGGCGAGCATGTCCGGGGTCCACTCCATCTCATGGTCCAGCGTGACGTCGACACCGGTGACACCCGGCAGCGCGGCGAGCCGTTCGCGTGCCTCGTTGGCGAACGAGCCCAGCAGCATGCAGGTGGGGTCGGTGAGCCCGAACAGCACACTGACCCGCTGCCCGCCCGCCCCGTCGTCGCCCACCTGAATGTCACTGATCAGCCCCATGTCGTCCATCCCGGCCGGGACACCGGCGGTGATGCTGCACGGGTCGGTGATGCCGTTGAGCACCTCCCGGACCCGGGCCTCGGTGACGCCACTCATCAGGCCACCACCGCCGCCGCGGACTCGGTCTTCCCACCCCAGGGCTCGGCCAGCTCGGTGGTGTCGAACTCGTCGCCCGCGATCGTGGCCCGCAGCGTGTCCTCGTCGATGCCGTGCAGCCGCAGGAAGTTGCGGCCGAGGATGTTCTGCTTCGCTTCCCTGGTCAGCGGCTCGATGCCACGTTCCTCGATCAGGTCCCGCGGTGTTTCGAGATCCCAGAACGCCTCGATCAGCGGGCGCGGATGGGCCGCGATGACCCCGGTGCCCCAGATGACGCGCTCGGCCCCGCCCGGGACCGCGAGGAAGGCCCCGATCGCTTCGGCGAACCGGCGCGGCGCGGTGCGTGCCAGGGCGGAGGTCACCTCCAGGTTGACCACGACGTTCGGGGCGCACTCCATCAGCATCGCGGTTTCCTCGACGAACGCCAGCCCGCCGTGCACCACCTCGAAGGTCAGATCGGGGAACGCCGCCGCGGCGCCCTCGATGTCGTCGATGCGCAGCGCGTGGGCCGGGCCGGGGCCGACCGGGAGCGCCTTGTGGATCCCCACGACCTTCAGCCCGCGCTCCAGGGCCCGCTCGAACACCGGGTAGCACACCTCCGGATCGCTCATGTCCAGCGAGGTGACCCGGCCCTCGACCAAGTCGATCGGGTAGAGCTTGAGCGCGTTCACCCGGTGCTCGTCGACCAGTTCGTCGACCCGGTCCACCGCGCCCGGCCGCAGCGGGGACACCGCGCCGTAGACCAGCACCCGGTTCGGCCACAGCTCCCGCATCGCCAGGCCGCTGGACAGGCGTGAGCCGCCGTCGCGGAAGTGTCCGTAGATCGGGGTCTCGTGGTAGACGATGACGTCGGACTGGCTCTCCGCCAGGATCGACCGCCCGATGGCCTCGGCGCCCGCGCCGTGGTCCAGGTAGAGGGACTTCTCGATGGCGTACTCGGGCCCGCCGAACTTCTGGTGCTGGTGGTACATGTGCTCGCCGATCGCGCGGCCGAAGGCCGGGTCGACGCAGTTCTCGGGCAGGAAGTTGTAGTCGTGGGCCACGCCCTCGACCACCAGGACATCTTCGATCATCGTGTGCTCCTTCGGCTGTAGTTCTCTGAGGCGGGCTGGTGCGTTCGCGCTTACGCCAGCAGCCCTGTGATGCTCTTCAGCGCCTCCACCGCGAGGCGGTCGTCGGTGGCTCCGTCGGCGCCACCGACGCCGATGCCACCGATGACCTCGCCGTCGTCCACGACCACCGGCTGTCCCCCGGGCACCGGCAGCAGATTGCCGTCGACCAGCTGGGGCGGGGCGGCGGCCATGGCCGGGTCCGTGGCGAGCGCCGCGAACGCGGAGGTGGCCATGCCGGTGACGGCGGCGGTGTAGGCCTTGCGCCGCGCGGTCTCGACCCCGATGGGGCCGACTCCGTCGTCACCGAGCAGCACCTTGGTGATGCCACTTCGGTTGACGACCACGACGCAAATCCGCGCGCCCTCGGCCCGGGCCGCCGTCAGCGCGGCCTCGGCCGCGCCATGCGCGATGGCGTAGGTCAGGGGTTCCCTCATCCTGCGGTCCTCTCGGAGAGCGGGGCGGCGTACGTGGCGGATGCGGCCGGGACCGCCGGGGCCGCCGGGACCCCGCGGATCAGGTCCGACGCCTTCTCGGCGACGGCGATGACGGTGGCGTTGATGTTCGCGCCGGGCACGCTCGGCAGCACCGACGCGTCGACGACCCGCAGCCCCTCGACGCCGCGGACCCGCAGAGCGGGGTTGACCACGGCGTCCTCGGAGGTGCCGATGGCGCAGGTGCCGCAGGCGTGGTTGGCGGAGTAGCCGGTCTCCCGCAGATAGCGGTCGAGATCCTGGTCGTCGCGTACATCGGGGCCCGGTGCGAGTTCCGCCCCGATCATCGGGGCGACCTCGGGGCTGCGCAGGATGGCCAGCGTGGTGCGTACGGTTTCCCGCAGGGTGGCCATGTCCTCCGCCTCGGTGAGCAGGTTGAACGTGATGCGCGGCGGCGCCGCCGGGTCGGCGGACCGCAGCCGGACCTCGCCCCGGCTGCGCGGGGTGGCGACGGCGTTGAGGGCCATGCAGTGGCGGTTGCGCAGCGGCCGGACACCGGGAAACCACGGCCGGGCGTCGAAGCCACCGGCCAGGATGCCGAGGAACCCGTCGGGCCGGTCCAGTTCGGGCCGGGTGCGCACGTACGCCGACAGGAACTCGGGCATCTGGGCCAGCGGTCCGCTCCCGGCGACGAGCCAGCGCAGCGCGTGGCGCACCAGACGGTCCGCGCGCAGGTGCTCGTGGAAGGTCACCGGGTCCTTGACGTCGAAGAGCACGGGCGCGGCCGGATGCTCCCGCAGATTGGCGCCGACGCCGGGAAGGTCCACCACCGTGTCCACGCCATGCTCGCGCAGGTGGTCGGCCGGGCCGATGCCCGAACGCATCAGCAGCTGCGGCGAGTTGTACGTGCCACCGCAGAGCACCACCTCGCGGGCCGCCCGGACCACCCGGCTCCGGCCGTCTTTCACGATCCGTACGCCGGTGGCGCGTCCGTTCTCCACGATGAGCCGGTCCGCCAACACCCCGGTGAGCAGGGTGAGATGAGGTCGCCGCCGCAGCGCGGGACGCAGATAGGCGGCCGCGGTGCTGTGGCGCCTGCCGCGGTGGATGGCGGTTTCGTCCTGGCCCGCGCCGGTGGGGTCGCCGCTCTGGGTGTCGTCGGGGAACGCGATGCCCAGCGACCGGGCGGCGCGGTCGAGCCGTCGGCCGAAGGTGGTTCGTCCGGGGGAGGTGGACACGGTGACGGGCCCGTAGCCGCCGTGGTGGTCGGTGTCGCCGCGCCAACTGTGCTCGGAGCGGCGGAAGTAGGGCACGAGGTCGTCCCAGCCCCAGCCGGTCGCGCCGGACGCGGCCCAGTCGTCGTAGTCGAGCCGGTGGGCGCGGACATGGGTCGAGCCGTTGATCGAACCGGTGCCGCCGACCAGCCGTCCACGGGGCACCGGAACGCGTCGCCCGTTCAGCCCCGGCTCGGGCTCCGTCTCGTATCCCCAGCCGATCCCCTTGCGGCCCGACAACAGGCCGACGCCCAGGGGCATTTGGACCAGCAGGCCGCGGTCCGCGGGCGGACCGGCCTCGATCAGCAGCACACGTGTCCCGGTGTCGGCGGACAGGCGTGCGGCGAGGACGCAACCGGCCGTGCCCGCTCCGACGACGAGGTAGTCGTACTCGGCGCCGTGTCCGGCGCTCATGCGGGGGATCCAGACATCATCGTCTCCTTCGGCTGTGGTGCGGCTCTGGAGGAACGCGTGCGGGAAGCGGGCGTGGGGAAGCACGGAAGGCCGTCGCTCGCGCGGCGCGTTCGGGGGGTGCGAGCACGAGACGGCGGTGCTGGGTGAGCGGCTCGTCGCCTCGGCGCGGAGCCAACGTAACAGGACGTCCTGGCGACCCGAAAGGGTCTGCAAGTAATTCATCAAAGCAGGTCAGCGCCGTTGACAGTTTTTCATCAGGGACGTACAACGGTCAGCATGACCGACACCACCGCGACCGACACGGGAACCGGCTACGGTCGCAAACCCTCCTCCCACGACGCCCGGCTGACCGAGGTCGGCCCCGGCACCCCGATGGGCGAGGCGCTGCGCCGCTACTGGCAGCCGATCGCCAGCTCCACCGCGCTCACCAGCGATGTACCGCACCGCGCCCGCCTCCTGGGCGAGAACCTGATCGTCTTCCGGGACGGCCAGGGCCGCCCCGGCGTGGTCTTCGAGCGGTGTGCGCACCGCGGCAGCAGCCTCTTCTACGGCCGCGTCGAGGAGGACGGCATCCGCTGCTGCTACCACGGCTGGAAGTTCGACGTCCGCGGCCACTGCCTGGAACAGGCCTGTGAACTCGACGGCGGCCGCCGCCGCAACCTCGCTCGCCAGCCGTGGTACCCGGTGGAAGAGCGGTACGGACTGGTCTTCGTCTACATGGGCCCGCCCGAGCACAAGCCCCCGCTGCCGCGCTTCGACAGCCTGGAGCCACTCGGCGAGGGGGAGAGCTACTACACCAGCTGGACGGTGCCCGGCGCCGAGGTCATCGGCATGGAACAGGACTACAACTGGCTCCAGTTGTACGAGAACGCCGTCGACCCCGTGCACGCCTCCTGGCTCCACTCCACCCACAGCGGCTTCCAGTTCCAGGGGACCGGCACCACCGGCTTCCCGGAGGACTTCTACGACCCGGGCACCGTCGCCGAGCGCCTGACCTACCACCGCACCGACCACGGCGTGAAGTACATCCAGCGCTACCAGGACACCAAGGGCCCCGACGGGGTGCTGGTGGACATCGACTGGTCGGTGGAGCTGCATCTGCCGAACATCATCGCCCTGCCCGACTTCGTCCGGGTGACCCCCGACGCCCGCCACGACATGCTGATCTGGGTGGTCCCCGCCGATGACACCCACCACCGGCTGGTCTTCTCCATCCGCTCCGCCGACCCGAGCCGCCTCGAGTCCTTCGTCTCCGGCATCAAGCAGAACGGCAAGGACAACTGGGAGATGACCGACGAGGAGCGTCAGCGCTTCCCCGGCGACTACGAGGCCCAGTGGTCCCAGGGCGACATCACCCAGCACTCCGAGGAGACCCTGGCCCCGTCCGACCGCGGCGTGGTCATGCTCCGGCGCATGCTGCGCACGATGATGGACGACGTCGAGGCGGGCCGGACACCGCTCGGTGTCGGGGCGCCCGGCGATCCGGTCCGCCACGTGGAAGCCGGTGCCGTCATCCGGCGCGAGCCCGGGGACGACACCCCGGACGCGGCGGCCACGCCCACGGCGGCGGGGGCGTGACCGCGGCGTGAGGAACACCTGGACGGACGCGGTCGTGGTGGCCCGCTACGACGCCACCCCGCGCATCGCGGTCTTCGACCTCGCCCGGGCCGACGGCGGCGAGCTGTGGGAGTACGAGGCCGGAGCACACATCGACATACACATCGGCGAGCCGGGGCTGATCCGCCAGTACTCCCTGTGCGGCCCCCCGGGCAGCCGTAAGCAGTACCGGCTCGCGGTGCTCAACGAGCCCTCGTCGCGCGGTGGTTCACACGCCATGCACGCCCTCGCCGAGGGCGACACGCTACGGATCGCCCCGCCGAGGAACCGCTTCGGCCTGGCGCCCGCGCGACGCCATCTGCTCCTCGCGGGCGGCATCGGCATCACCCCGCTGCTGTCGATGGCACAGACCCTCGACGCCACCGGCGCCGACTACCACCTGCACTACTGCGCCCGCAGCCGGACCGACGCGGCGTTCGTCCCCGAGCTGGAACACCATCCACGGGTCACCCTCCACTTCGACGACCAGGCCCCGGACCAACTCCTCGACCTGGCACGCGACGTGGGGGAACCCGTCCCCGACACCGCGGTCTACGTCTGCGGACCCGGCGGGTTCATGGACTACGCCCTGGGCCGGGCGGCCCAGCTGGGATGGCCCGCCGCCGCCCTGCACACGGAGCGCTTCAGCGCCACGGCTCCCGCCACGGCGGCCACCGAGGCGCCGGGCGGGGGAGACGAGGGCGGATTCACGGTCCGGCTGGCCTCGACGGGAGCGGAATACCCCGTCCCCGAGGACCAGAACATCCTCGACGTCCTCCTGGCGAACGGGGTCGACGCGCCCTACTCCTGCGGGCAGGGCATCTGCGGCGAGTGCGTCGTACGGGTGCGCTCCGGCGAGCCCGACCACCGCGACGACGTCCTGACCGACGGCGAGCGCGCCGAGGGCCTGTTCGCCCCGTGCTCATCGCGGTCCAAGTCCCCGATCCTGGAGCTGGAACTGTGACCACCTCATCGCCGGGGCCGACCGGCCACCCCGCCGCCCCGGCCACGGTCGAGGAGGCCGAGGCCGCCTGGCTCGCGGCGCAGACCCTCCCGGACCCGGAGCCGAGTCTGCGCGCCCTGATGCGTCCCGACTGCGTGGTCGTGCACTCGGCGGTCGGCCATATCCACGGGGTGGACGACTGGCTGCGGTACGCGGCCCGGCTGGGCCGGACCAGCCGGGTGGACACCTACGACGTGACCGTCCAGCGGTTCGCCACCACGGCCGTGGTCAGCGCTCTGCAGGAGATGCGCGTGGCCTTCGTACCCGAGCTGACGCCGTTCGTCATCCAGGCCGCCGTCAGCCGGGTCTGGGTGACGGCGGCGTCGGGCGGCTGGCAGCTGGCCCATATGCAGCTGGCCCGGCGGCTCCCGCCGGGCTGAGCGCCCGTCACTCCCCGGGCTCGCCGTCCTCCACCGCGCTGCCCTCCGCCGCGCCGTTCACCGCTCCCGCCGCCCCCGGCGCCTCGGCGAGCGCGGAGATGATCCGGGCCACCTGCTCGGCGTAGTGGTCGATGAACTCCTGCGACGCGGGGTCCTGCTGGGTGAACTCACGCGCGATCCAGGGGAGGGCCACCGGGGCGATCGAGGCCGCGAAGAAGGCGAGGGACACCGCCCCGACGTCGAGGTCACCGCGGAACTCGCCACGCGCCTGCCGCGTGCGCAGCTCCTGGACACTTTTCAGCAGCTCGGCGGCCCGTTCGTCCTCCGCGGGCGGCGGGGTGCCGGGCTCTTCGCGCGTCAGCGTATGGACCCACCCCGGATCCTCACGGGCCATATAGACAAAGCGCCGCACCGCCTCGGCGTAGGGGAGGGCGTGGTCGAGCGGCATGGCGGTCTCCAGCCACTGCTCGCTCAGCGCCTCGTACAGCCCGCGTTTGCTCCCGAAGTAGTAGGTGATCAGCTGATGGCTGACCCCGGCCGCCTCCGCGATACGGACGACCCGGGCGCCGTCGAAACCATGGGTGCCGAACTCCGTACCGGCCGCGGTCAGAATGGCCCGCCGCGTGCCCACGGGGTCCCGCCGACGACTGGGATCCTCGGGGCGCCTCCGGCGCTGCTGTCTGCCGGACGGTGCCGCCGACTTTCCTGACGTCGTCTCCTCCGCTGTCACACGGACGACCTTACAACCGCCCTCCGCTCCGCCGAGCGCCCCAGGTCAGGAGGTGGGCGCCGCCTCCGCGTCGTAACCGTAGATCCAGCCGTTGCCCACCAGGGGGTCGGACCCGGCGAGCGCTGCGTCGCGCTCCCGCTGCGCGGGCCCGTCGGGCAGGTGGTTGACGTCCCGGCGGGCGTGGCTGACCTGCTGGAGGCGCGTCGTACGGTCGATACGGGCCGCCTCGTACCGCAGCAGCGCCTGCCCGGGGTCGTCCGGCGACGCGGCGAGGTGGCGCGCCAGCACCGCGGCGTCCTCGATGGACTGGGCCGCGCCCTGGGCGAAGAAGGGGAACATGGGGTGCGCCGCGTCACCGAGCAGGGTGATCCGGCCCCGGCTCCAGCGCCGCAGGGGCGCCCGGTCCAGCAGCGCCCAGCGCCCGGGGACGCCGCCGGAGGCGATGAGGTCCGTCACCCGGGGGTCCCAGTCGGCGAACTCGGCACGGAACTCCTCGATGGTGGCCGTCGCGCTCCAGGACTCGTCGAGGCCGTCCCCGGCAGGGGCGGCGGCGAACACGTTGACCGCCCGCCCTCCCGCGATCGGGTAGTGCACGAAGTGCCGACCCGGGCCGAGCCAGAGCGTCTGGGCGGGGCGCAGGGCGAAGTCGGGCGCGTCCTCAGCGGGCACGATGGTACGGAAGGCACAGAGGCCGGAGTACTCCGGCGGCGCGGGCTCGGCCACCGCGCCGCGGACGACGGAGTGCACACCGTCGGCGCCGATCACGACATCGGCCTCGGCGTGGCTGCCGTCGGCGAAGCGCAGCAGCGCGCCGTCCGGGTGCGCCGCGACCGAGGTGCAGCGCGCGCCCAGCCGGATCCACGCGCCGGGCACGGCCGCCCTGACGGCGTCGAGCAGATCGGCCCGGTGGGTGACGTACGTGCGCTCGCCGTAGAGCCGCTCGCACACCCCGTCCAGATGCTCCACCGAGAGCACGCTCCCGTCCGCCCAGCGCCGGAACTCCCAGCCCCAGTCGAGCGGTACGGCCCGGCGGAGGAACCGTTCCATGGTGTCGAGACGGCGTAGCAGCCGTACGGCGTTGGGCGCCACGACGAGCCCGGCGCCGACCTCGGCGAGCGCGGGGGCCTGCTCGTAGACGGTGGCGGTCAGTCCGGCGCGGCGCAGGAAGGCGGCCGTGGCGAGACCCCCGATGCCACCTCCGATGATCGCGATCCGCGGGCCGGGTGCGAGGTCGGGCATGCGGCGGCTCCTCAGCCTCAAGGTGAACGTCCTGGTGAGACCCCGATCCTCATCGATGCGCCGCACCGCCGGGAGCGGCTATGTTCATTCAATGGACGTCCTTTTCCGGCCGCCGTCCTGGGGAGCGGAGGCCTGATGCCGCGTACGAACCAGCCCGGGCGCAGCGTGAGTTCCCGGCTCTTCGATGTGCTCTTCGCGTTCCGGCCCGGCCGGTCCCGGCTCACCCTCGCCGACCTGGCCCGGGAGACGGGGCTGCCCCATGCCACCGTGCGCCGGCTGGCGCTGGAGCTGGTCGGCGCCGGGGCGCTGGACCGGGCGCCGGACGGCGGTTTCACCGTCGGGCTGCGGCTGTGGCAACTGGGCACCCTGGCGCCGCTGAGCGTGCCGCTGCGCACCGTCGCGCTCCCCTACATGGACGACCTGCACACGGCGCTGCGCCAGCACGTCCAGCTCGCGGTGCTGGAGGGCACCGAGGCGCTGCTCGTCGAGCGGCTGTCGTCGGGCCACGCGGTGGACGTCATGTCGAAGATCGGCGGCAGGCTGCCGCTGCACTGCTCCGGCGTGGGCAAGGTGCTGCTGGCCCACGCCGGTCCCGCGCTGCTGGACCAGGTCGTCGCGCGGGGTCTGCGGGCGTACACCGAGCGCACCGTCACCGATCCGGCGCGGCTGCGGGCGCTGCTGGCCGAGTGCCGCGAGACCGGCGTGGCCGTCGTCCGCGAGGAAACGACCCCGGGGGTCGAGTCGGTGGCCACGCGCGTCATCGACGCCGACGGCGAGGTGGTCGCGGCCCTGTCCGTCGTCGTGAGCGCCGGATCGGTCGACCTGCGGACGGTACGCCCGGCCGTCATCGCCTCCGGGCTGGCCGTGTCCCGCAGGCTGGGATGGCGCGCATCGGCCGGGGTGCGAATCAACGGCGCCTCATACTGAGCGAACTGACGATCCGTATTCCTGAGTACGAGGTGAGAACCATGACCACAGCCGCAACCGCGACCGCAGCACGCTTCCGCGCCGCCGTCGACAACCGCGACCTGGCCGCCCTGGACGACCTGTTCACCGACGACATCCGCTTCTACAGCCCCGTGAAGTTCACCCCGTTCGAGGGCAAGCCCCTGGTGCTGGGCCTCTTCGGGGTCCTGCTGCGCACCTTCGAGGACTTCCGCTACACCGGCCACCACGACGGCACCGCCGAGACGAGCGCAGACGGCGGTGTCTCCGACTCGGCGGTCCTGCTCTTCCGGGCCGCCGTGGGCGGTAAGCAGATACACGGCATCGATCTGCTGCACTTCGACGACACCGGCCGGATCAAGGAGTTCACGGTCATGGTCCGGCCGCAGTCCGCCGTCCAGGCCCTGAGCGAGGCGGTCCTCGCCGGGCTGGTGGCGGACGGTCTGGTCCCGGCCCCCGCCGAGCGGTGACGGGGCGGCGCGTCGTCGGAAAACCTCCATAAGCCCGCTTCGGATGTCGGTTTTCCCGGTCCTGGCGGGTGTGGCTGGATCTGGCGGAGGCGGTGGCCGGAAGGTGGCGGCGGTGCCAGTCGAGTGCGGCATCGCCGCGCCGCCAAGGGAGAGGTCCGTGAACGCCACACCCACGATGAACGAGCCGAGAGAACGGCAAGTGGCCACGCTGGTCATGGCGTGCCTCGGGATGTTCGTCGCCTATCTGCCAGTGACCACCGTCTCGGTGAGCCTGCCCGCCATCCAGAACGCCCTGCACGCGTCGACCACCCAGCTGACCTGGGTGCAGTCGGCGTTTCAGCTGCCCATGGCCGCGTTCATCCTCACCGCCGGGGTCTTCGGCGATGTACACGGCCGCAAGAAGGTGTATCTGGCCGGTCTGGTGCTGGCCGCCGCGGGAGGGGCCATCGCGCTGTCGGCCGATTCGGTCGAGGTGCTGTGGGCCGGGCAGGCGTGTGCCGGTCTGGGCGCGGCCGCGCTGCTGCCGTCGACGCTGGCGCTGATCAGCCATGCCGTGCCCGACCCGCGCAAACGCGCCACGTTCGTCGGGCTCTGGGCGGCGTCCCTGATGGCCGCGCTGGCCATCGGGCCCATGCTCGCCGGTGTGATCCTCGACCACACCACCTGGCGCTGGATCTATCTGCCCGCCATCCCGGTCGCGGTCCTCACCCTCCTGGTCGCGGCACCGCTCGTGACCGACTCCCGCGCTCCCGGTGGGCGCAGGCTGGACTGGCCCGGTCAGATCACCGCGGCGGTGACGATCACCGCGCTGGTCTACGGCGTCATCGAGGGCGGCGCCACGTCGTTCTCCGAGGGGCGGGTGCTCGCGGCCCTGTCGCTGGCGGCGCTCAGCGCAGTCGCCTTCGTCCTGGCCGAACGGCGCAGCGCCAGCCCGATGCTGGACCTGTCGCTCTTCCGCAGCGCGGCCTTCAGCGCCACGACCCTGATCGCCATGATCACCTTCCTGGGGCTGATCGGTTTCTTCTTCGTCCTCAGCCTCTACTTCGGCCTGGTGCAGCGCCTGGACACGCTGCACGCGGGGTACCGGATGCTGGCCGTCACCGTGGTCTGCCTGATCGTGGGCGCGCTGGCGGGACGTCTGATGCACCGGATCTCGCCTCGCGTGATGATCACCACCGGTCTGCTGGCCACCGTGGGCGCGCTGCTCTCCTTGACCGCGATCGACGCCGGGACCGGCTTCACCCCGCTGGCCTGGCGGCTGGCCCTGCTCGGCCTCGGCCTCGGCATGGTGATCACCCCCATGACCGCCACCGCGGTCGCGGCGGTGCCACACCACCTGGCCGGTATGGCGTCGGCGGGCAACAACGCCTTCCGGCAGGTCGGCGGCGCGCTCGGACCGGCCGTACTGGGCACCCTGCTGACCACCAAGAGCACCGACACCCTGCCCGGCCATCTGCACGACGCCGGGGTCACCGGGCCGGTGGTGGACCGGATCACCGACGCCGTGAACGCCGACGGCCTGGGAGCGGCGGCCCGGCTGAACCTGGGCGCGGACACCGGCCGGGCCATGGGCGCGCTGGGCGAGGCGTTCCTCGACGGCCTCCAGCTGTGCCTGATGGTGGCCGGGGGCCTGGCCCTGCTCGCCGCGCTCGTCGGGGCCGTACTGCTGCGCACTCCGCCGCGCACGGCGCCTGCCACCGCCGAGCCTGCCGCCGAGTTCGAGCCGGTGTTGGAGTCGGAGTCGGAGCCGGTGTCGGTGTCCGTGTCGGAGCCGGAGCTGGTCGGTGCTCAGGCCCGGGGGCGGTCCGGCGCGGTCGGCTCGGCGGGGAGCGGTGGCGCGTTCGCTCCCGACAGCGGTTCGGGATCCGTCCTCTACGGCCGGATACTGGGGACCGCCGGGGTACCCGTCGAGGGAGCCACGCTGACGTTGATCTCCCTGGCCGGGCGGCAGCTGGGCCGGGCCGTGGCGCGCTCCGGCGGCCGCTACCGCCTGGACGCGCCGGGTGCGGGATCGTACGTACTGATCGCGGCGGCGGAGGGCCACCAACCGCAGGCGTCCACCGTGGTGGTGGGCGAGGAGCCGCTGTCCTACGACGCCCTGCTGTCCGTGATCAGCGGGCTGGTCGGCACGGTGGTCACGGCCGGGGACGAGGCGCCCGTGGAGGGCGCCACGGTGGCGGTGATGGACGTACGGGGAGAGGCGCTGGCCGCTGAAACGACCGACGCCGCCGGTGAGTTCGCGTTCGGCGAGCTGCCGGAGGGCGACGTCACGGTGGTGGTGAACGCGGCCGGACACCGGCCCGCCGCACTCCCGGTGCGGGTGTCGGGGGCCAGGCTCGCCCGGCTGAACGTGGCGCTGCGTACGGGCGCCACGCTGCGGGGCACCGTACGGGCGGGCGCCGACCGCGAGCCGCTGGGCGACGCGCGGGTCACGCTCGTGGACACGGCGGGCAACGTGATCGGCACGGCGACCACCGGGCCGGACGGCGTCTATGCCTTCACCGACCTGGACGCGGGGGAGTACTCGCTGATCGCCAGCGGCTATCCGCCGGTCGCGGCGCCGCTGGCCGTGGACGGCCCGGGGGTCACGTACGACGTGGAGCTGGCCCACGCGGAGGGCTGAGCCCGGGGGCTGAGCGCACCGGCCGTCCGGTCAGCGCTCCGGTTCGTACGTGAGCTGCTTGACCTGACGCAGGACGAGAGACGACTCGACCGCCTGGACGCCGTCGAGGGCGCCGATCGTCCTGCTCAGGTAGGTGTACAGCTCGTCGGGGCTCCGGAATCCGGCGGCGACGACGATGTTGGCCTGGCCGGTGGCGGCGGACGCGAAGTGCACTTCCGGGTGCGCGGCCAGGCTGCGGCCGACATCGTCGAGCGCGCGCGGCGCCACCGTGAGCCAGAGCATGGCGCTGACGTCCTGCCCGATCGACTCGCGGTCGTACTGCACGTCGAAGTACAGCACGCCCGTGGAACGCAGCGCTTCCAGCCGCCGCTTGACCGCCGATTCCGACTGCCCGGTGACTTTTTGCAGGTCGGTGAGGGTGGCCCGGCCGTCGCGGCGGAGCAGCGCGAGAAGCGCCTCGTCGGCCGCGTCCAGGGTGACGGGGGCGTCGAACGGCTCCGGAGCGGGCGGCCGCAGAGCGGACTCCTGCTCGGGGGTGAGCGCGTTGGCCTTGTTGAGCCAGCCCGCCGAGCCGCCGAAGAAGGGGTGCAGAAGACACTGGGCGGTCACGCTGACGATCTGCCGGGTGCGTTGCAACCGGCCGAAGAGCAGCTCGTCCCGCTCCTTGCGGCTGCGGGGCTTCATGCCGCAGACGACCTCGGTGCCACCGGAGATCAGGGTCACATGGAGGGTATCGGAGCGTTTGGCGAGCGCGTCCGCGAGGTTCTCCGCCACGTCCGGCACGCAGCGCAGCCGGACGATCCAGGTCTGGCGGCCGAGCCGGTTCTCGTCCGTCATGCCGAGCACACGCACGTTGACGGTGTTGTGCAGCCGCCGGTACCGCCGCGCCACCGTCTGGTCGGAGACCCCGAGGACATCGGCGATCCGGCTGAACGGCGCGCGCCCGTCGAGCTGCAGCGCCTGCAGAACCTTCAGGTCGAGGGGGTCGAGCACGGGGACGGACCCGCCGCGTGCGGAGCCGCCCGAGGCCGTGGGATGGGACCGGTCACGCATCCCGGACCACATCGGCCACCGCCTGCGGGGTGACGTTCAGCCGCCGGGCCTGCACGGCCCACTCCGCCCTCCGCCGCGCCCAGGTCACCCGCCCCAGGGCATCGGCGGCGACGGGTCCCTCGTCATCCCGTCCCACACTCACGCTCACACTCACGCCGCGAGAATACGACACCTGGATCACCATCAAGCTCCTGGCTCCGCCATGCAACGGCGGAGCCGCCCGCGACGTACCCGGCGCCACGTCCACGGAAAGGTTTACGCTCCTCCCGACCGCCATCTGTCGGGAGGGAGCACCATGCGCACCGGGAACCCACCGCCATCCCTCGTGTACATCCTCGACGACGACGAGGAGCTGAGCGAGTCCCTGGCCTGGCTCCTGGAGTCGGTCGGCATCCGCTCCGAGCGCTTCCAGGACGCCCGGACCTTTCTGCGCTCCTACGACCGGGACCGGCCCGCCTGTCTGATCCTCGATGTGCGCATGCCGGAACTCAGCGGTTTCGACGTCCAGCAGCTGCTGAACGAGACGGGCGCCCCGCTGCCCGTGGTCTTCGTCTCCGCGCACGGCGACATCCGCATGTCGGTGCGCGCTATGCAGAACGGCGCCGTGGACTTCCTGGAGAAGCCGTACGACCCGCAGCACCTGCTCGACGTCGTGCAGGCCGCGCTGCGCACCGCGCGGGAGCGCTTCGAGCGGGACGCGGTCCAGCGCGAGCTGCGCGGGAAACTGGACAGCCTGACCTCCCGCGAACGGGAGGTGCTGGAGCTGGCCGTCGACGGCATGCCGAACAAGCAGATCGCGGCGCGGCTCGGCATCAGCGCCAAGACCATCGACGTCCACCGCGCCCGGATCCGGGAGAAGACCGGTGCCCAGAGCATGGCCACGCTCGTGCGTGATGTGCTCAGGCTGGGGCTGCGGCCCGCCGCCGACCGATGAAAGGTGCCCCATGAGCACTGTCGACATGAGCACTGTCGAACCGGCCGACTTCCGGGCGCTGATGCAATCCCTCAAGTACTGCGTGCTGCTGCATGACGCCGACACCTACGAAATCCTCTGGGCGAACCGGGCGGCCTGCGATCTGCTCGGCTGGTCCGTGGACGAGCTGAAGCCGCTCAAGGCGCCGGACATGAGCCGGAACGCCCGCGAGTACAGCCGCGAACTCGGTCTCCGCTGGCTCGGGCGTGCCGTCGAGGACGGGGTCAGCGCCACCGAATGGTGTTACCGGGCCAAGTCCGGCGAGGAGTTTCTCACCGAGGCGATCGCGATCCGTGTCGACCTGCCGGGGCGGACGGTGGTGATGGTGCAGTTCCGGGACATCGCCGACGAGATGGCGGTCCGGCGCGATCTGTGCCGCACCGAGAGCAGGCTGCGCACCTTCCTGGGAAGTCTCGCCGAGGGCATCGTCGTCCTCGACGACGCGGGCCGGGTCGTCTTCGCGAGCGAGTCGGCCGTCCGGCAGCTCGGCGAGGGTCTGCGCGGGGCGGATTTCGCCGACTACTGCGTGGATGGGCCCATCCCGGCCGCCGAGGGGCGCTACCGCTTCGCCGCACCCGGTGGCGGGCCCAGTGGCGTACCCCGCTGGTACGCGTCGACCTGCCAGCACATCGACATCGAGAGCGATCTGCGCGGCCGGATGCTCCTCTTCCACGACATCACCGACCGGGTCCGCGCGGAGGAGGAACACCGCCGCGAAACCCAGCACCTCGACCACCTCGCCCGGTACAACGCCATGGGCGACATGGCGATGGCGATCGCCCACGAGGTGAGCCAGCCGCTCGCTGCCGCGTACAACTTCGTCGAGGGAGCGCGCGGCCGCCTCGGCGGCGGAGACGGCGACGCGTCCGTGGCCTGGGGGCTGGACAACGCCGCCCGGCAGATCGAGCGGGCCCGCCGGATCCTGGGCAGCCTGCGGAGCTACGTGGGCAGGCTGGAACAGTCCGAGCGGCTGACCGACCTGGGCGCCATCGTGCGCGACTGCGCGTACTTCATCGAGCTGCGGGCGCGGGAGCACTCGGTGGCCGTGTCGTTCGACCTCACCGACGAGCCGCTGCCGGTGCGCTGTGAGAACGTGCTGATCGGGCAGGTCGTGATGAACCTGGCCTTCAACGCCGTTGACGAGATGGCGCGTTGCCCGGTTGCCGAGCGCAGGGTGTGCGTCGCCACGCGTCCGGCGGAGGACGGGGGCGCCGAAGTGTCCGTACGCGACTGGGGGCACGGTCCGCCGCCCGGCGACCGGGTCTTCGACGGGGTGTTCACGTCCAAGGAGAACGGCAGCGGCATCGGCCTGGCGCTGAGCCACCGCATCATCACCCGCCACGGCGGCCGGATCGACGCCGGTCCGAACCAGCCGCATGGCGCGGTCTTCCGCTTCACGCTGCCGGTGGCCGAGCGGTTCGGGTAGGGGAAATCCCCTACGGGACGCCTCCGAATCCCCCATGGCAGAGGGCCCGTTGCCGGGCGTAGCGTCGTCGCCAGGCGGGGGAGGCAACCGCCGGGCTACGCGAGGAGCATCGTCCATGACGCAGTCGCTGGATTCCCCGGACATGACCCCGGACATGACCCCGGACATGACCCACATCGACGAAGTGCTGGCCGTGGTGGCCGAACGGCAGCCGGAATTCGAGGAGAAGCGGCATGTCCCACGGGATGTGATCGACGCGTTCAAACGCGCGGGCATCTACCGGGCGAGCACACCGAAGCGATTCGGTGGCGACGCCCTTCCGCCCCCACGATTCCTCTCGCTCATCGAACGGATCTCGGCCGTCGACGGCTCGGCGGGCTGGGTCGCCAGTTTCGGCTCGTCCCTCGTCTACCTGGCCGCGCTGCCACTGGAGACCCAGGCCGAGCTGTACGCCGACGGCCCCGATGTGGTCTTCGCCGGGGGACTCTTCCCGGTGCAGCCCGCCGAGCGCGTCGAGGGCGGCTACCGGGTCAGCGGCCGGTGGAAGTTCGCCAGCGGCTGCACCGGCGCGGATGTCCTGGGCGTGGGTATCAAGGCCGGTGAGGACACCACCGGTCGACCGCTGACCGCCGTGCTGCGGCCCGGGCAGGTGCGGATCGCCGAGAACTGGGACGTCGTCGGCCTGCGCGGCACCGGCAGCCACGACCTGGTGGTGGACGGCGCGATCGTCCCCGAGGAGTGGACGTTCGTACGCGGTGGCGAACCCACCGTGGACGAGGCGCTGTACCACTATCCGGCCGTCCCGTACGCCGCCCAGGTGCTGGCCGTCGTCGGCCTCGGCGTGGCGCGTGCCGCGCTCGACCAGGCCATCGCCGCCGGGGGCCGCGCGGGCTACACCGGCGCCCCGAAGCCCGCCGAACGCGCCACCTACCGCATCGCCGTCGGCCAGGCCGAAGCCCAACTCCGGTCCGCGCGCGCCTTCTTCTACGAGGCCACCGAGGAAACCTGGGACACGGTGCGGGCGGTCGGCCACGCGAGCGCCCGGCAGATCGCACTGCTACGGCTCGCCTCCACCCATCTCGCGAAGGCGTCCTTCGAGGTCGTCCGGGCCGCGTATCAGCTCAGCGGCATCGCCGCCATCGCCGACGGCAGCCCCATGCAGCGCTATCTGCGCGACGCCTCGGTGGTCCCGCAGCACGCCTTCCTCCAGGAGGGCATGTACGACGGCGCGGGGGCCGTGCTCATGGGCGTCCAGCCCTTCCCCGGCTTCCTGTAGAACACCAACTCCACGAGAAACAAAGGAACCTGTCCCATGGCGGATGCCACTCCCGCGCCCCTGCGCGTGCTCTTCTGTATCGGCGTCAACCAGAACTTCTTCGACCTGCCCACCGGGCGGGGAAAGATGGTCTGGGACGGCTTCATGACCATGCTCACCCGGCTGCGCGAGCTGCCCGGGGTGACCGTCCTCGGCACCATGGACGACGACCAGCACATGGTCGGCCCCTCCGGCTCCTGGCCGTGGACCTCGTACGTCCTCGCCGACGTGGCCGACCAGCCCACGGTCGCCGAGGCCTGCAACCTCTTCCGGACCGTCCAGGTCGGCGAGTACGGGCTGTGGCGCTACATGAAGATCGAGGCACGCGTCGGCCGCCCGCTGCCGGAGCCGGAGGCCACCCGATGACCCCGGCCCCCGGACGTGTCGCGCTCGTCACGGGCGCGGCCCGTGGGCTCGGCGCCTGCATCGCGGGCCGGATGTGCGCCGCGGGCTACCGCGTCGCCCTGACCGACCTGGACGGGGAGGCCGCCGTCAAGGCCGCGGCGGACCTCGACCCGACCGGGCGGAAGGCCATCGGCCTCGGCCTCGACGTGCGCGACAAGGACGCCTTCGTACGCGTCCGCGACCAGCTCGTCGAGCGTTGGGACGCCGTCCACGTCCTGGTCAACAACGCCGGGCACTCCAAGGTCGAGCCACTGATGGAGATCACCCCCGACAGCTTCGGCTCGGTCGTGTCGTCCAACCTCGACGGCACGTTCTTCGGCTGCCAGGTCTTCGGCGCCTACTTCGCCGGGCGCGGCCATGGACGTATCGTCAACATCGCCTCCCTCGCCGGTCAGAACGGCGGCTCCGGCACCGGTGGCCACTACGCGGCCGCCAAGGGCGCGGTGACCACCCTGACCAAGGTCTTCGCCCGCGAACTCGGCCCGCAGGGGGTGACGGTCAACGCGATCGCCCCAGGAGCGCAGGATCTGCCCATCGTGCGCGAGCTGATGCCGCCGGACCAGCTCGCCCGCATCGAGGAGTCGATTCCCGTGGGGCGGCTCGGGCGGCCCGAGTTCATCGCGGACATGGCCGTACTCCTCGCGGCGGAACACGCGGACACGGTCACCGGAGCGTGCTGGGACGCCAACGGCGGCATGTACATGCGCTGATGGTCCGGATGACACAGGAGAGGAGCGGCACCGCTGTGACCCCCAATCAGATCCCCGGTCAGACCCCCAGCCAGGCCGATTTCCGGGAGGCGATGGCGCACCTCCCGGCGGCCGTCAACATCCTGACGACGGACGGACCGAACGGCCGCTGCGGTATCACCGTGAGCGCCGTGTGCTCCGTCACCGACGACCCGCCGACCGTCCTGGTCTGCGTCAACCGGGGCAGCGCCATGCACGATGTGTTCCGGGCCAACGGCCGGGTCTGTGTGAACGTCCTCGGTGGCGAACAGCAGGACCTGGCCCTGCACTTCGCCGGTGCCACGAAGGTGTCCATGGCGGAGCGCTTCACCTGGGACATCTGGGACCCCACCCAGGAGGTCCCGGTCCTCAAGGACGCCCTGGTGACCGCGACCGGCACGATCACGCACACGGTCCCGATGGGCACCCACAGCGTGCTCTTCGCCACCATCGACGGCATCCGCACCCGAGCGGACGGCCAGAGCCTCGTCTACTTCAACCGGGCGTTCCACCGGCTCGGGCGCAGCGGGCCTGGCTCGGCCGAGCCCGACCCGGCGCCCGCAGCCGCCACCATCCGCCGGTAGCGATCTCCATGGAGATACTCCGGCCACGGATCCCGTGCAATGGGTGCTCCGGGCCGCGGACCTGGTGGCGACGCGGGTCAGACGCCGCGTGCACCGGCTGTGCTGTACGCGGCGCGCCAGGCAGCCGGGGGAGTGTTGACCTGGCGTCGGAAGAACGTGGTGAAGTTGCCGACGTCCCGGAAGCCGAGGCGCCGGGCGCAGCTGCGGACCGGCACATCGGTGTGGGCCAGCAGCCTCTTGGCTTCCAGCAGGATGCGCTGGTCGAGGAATTCCTTGGCGCCGGTACCGGCGGCGGCGTGCGTTGCCCGGGTGAGGGTGCGCACGTCGTAGCCGAGTGCCCGCGCGTAGTCGGCCACGTGGTGCCAGTCGGTGAAGTGCTCTTCGACGCTGGCCCGGTAGACGCGAAACACCTCGGCGCGGGGGCCGCCGGACCGTGTCGCGCCGGTTGCGGCAGGGGTGTCGGGGAGCGCGCGCAGGATCAGGGCCGCCAGCAGGTGGGAGAGCAGCGCGGGGGACGCCAGGCGTGGCGTGTGCACCGCCGCGCCGTGCTCGTGGCCGAGGTGGTCGGCCGCGAGCAGCGCGAGGGGCAGGCGTTGCCGGTCCAGCTGCCAGCACACCGGTGTGCTGGCCTCCGCGGTGGTGAAGCCGTGCAGAGCACCGGGCCGGAAGAGGATCAGTGGGCCGTCGCAGCCGTCGATGTCGCTCCAGCGGTGCACCATGCCCGGCCGGATCCACACGGCGCTGCCTTCCCCCAGCCGGTAGTCGTGAAAGTCCGCCTCATGGGCGCCGGCTCCGGAGCCGACCAGCGCGAACACATGGAAGTCGGGGCGTTGCGGCTGGACGCGACGCTGGTGGACGTCCATCGCACGCAGCGCGGCGAAGGTGAGCGTCTCCACCCCGTACGCCGATCCGACGGCGGGCAGGTAGCGCAGTTGCCGCACGGCGCCGTGTCCGTTTTCCACAAGGAATGCGTTCCTTTCCGCCAAGGGGCGGGCATGCCCCCGCCTACCGTCGGGGCTGCATCTTACGGACGGCGGGAGCCGCCTTCCGCAGCCCACAGGAAAGGCGCGATGATGACGGAAAAGACAAGGACGGTTCCCGTGGCGGGCGGGTCCCTCGATGTGCGCACGGGGGGCCACACGGGGCCGACGCTGGTGTTCGTCCACTATTGGGGCGGCTCCGCGGACACCTGGAACGGTGTGCTCGGACACCTGCCGCCCACACAGGCGACGGTCCGCTACGACCAGCGCGGCTGGGGCACCTCGCGGGCGCTGCCCGGGCCGTATCACCTCGACCAGCTCGCCGACGATCTCGCCCGGGTGGCCGGGACGCGGGTGCCGGGGCCGTTCGTCCTCGTCGGCCACTCGATGGGCGGCAAGGTGAGCCAGCTCGTCGCCGCCCGCAGGCCGTCCGGGCTGGTCGGCCTGGTGCTCGTCGCCCCCGCACCGCCGCAGCCGCCCGCCACGGTGACCGAGGAGTACCGGCAGGGCCTGTCACACGCTTACGACTCGGCCGAGACGGTGCGGCACGCCCTCGACCACGTCCTGACCGCCACACCACTGCCCGCGGCGGTGCGGGCCACCGCGGTGCGCGACAGCCTCGCCGCGGGGCCCGAGGCCCGGCAGGAGTGGCCCCTGCACAGCATCGCGCACGACATCACCCTCGCCGCGCACGACATCGAGGTCCCGGTGACGGTGCTGGCCGGGGAGAACGACCTCGTGGAGCCGCCGGGCGTCTTGCGTGACCACCTCCTGCCGCACATCCCGCACGCGACCCTGACGACGGTCCCTGACGTCGGCCATCTGCTGCCGGTGGAAGCCCCCGGAGCCGTCGCGACGGCTCTCGGGGACGTCCTGGCGGCCCTTCAGCACTGACCGATTGACCAGGAGTTTCGTGGGTAGGGGCGGAAGTGATGGCACGAAAGATGATCTCCACGCCGCCCACACCGCCCACCTCGTTCGCCCGTGAGGAGCAGTCCGGCGATATCGCCATCGTCGGGCTCAGTTGCCGGTTGCCGGGTGGCATCACGGCGCCCGAGGGGCTGTGGCCCGCGCTCGCGGCCGGGCGCGATCTGGTCGGTGAGATACCGGCGGACCGGTTCGACGCGCGCCGGTTCGTGGACACCGATCCACGGCGGCCGGGCAAGGCGTACTCGGCGGCGGGTGGATTCCTGGAGGACATCACCGGATTCGACGCCGCGTTCTTCGGGCTGTCGCCCCGCGAGGCGAGCCGGATGGACCCGCAGCAGCGGCTGTTGCTGGAAATGGCCAGGGAAGCCCTCGACGACGCGGGTATCGACCCGGGGACCCTCACCGGATCGGACTCCGGGGTCTACGTCGGGGTGAGCAACGCCAACTACGGCCAGCTGCAGTACGCCCGCCCGGAGGCGATCACGGCGTACACCATGGCGGGGGCGGCGCTCTGCAACACCGCCAACCGGATCTCGCACCTGTTCGACCTGCGGGGGCCGTCCATGGCGGTGGACACCGCCTGTTCCTCCTCCCTGGTCGCCCTGCACCAGGCCTGCGCACAACTGCGTGAGGGAAACGGCGGCGTGGCTCTCGCGTGCGGGATCAACCTGCTGCTGAGTCCGGGGGACTTCATCGGGTTCTCGAAGGCGTCCATGCTCTCCCGGAGCGGCCGTTGCCGCTCCTTCTCCGCGGATGCCGACGGATACGTGCGCGCCGAGGGCGGCGGGGTGGTGGTGCTCAAGCGCCTCGCCGACGCCAGGGCGGACGGGGACACCGTGCACGCCGTGGTCCTCGGCACCGGAACGGGCGCGGACGGGCGCACCCCCGGGCTCTCGCTGCCCAGCGCACAGGCCCAGGAGCAGCTGATGCGCCAGGTGCACCACCGTGCCGGGGTGCGCCCCGAGGACGTGTCGTACGTGGAGGCGCACGGCACCGGTACGCAGGCGGGCGACCCGATCGAGTGCCGGGCGCTGGGCCATGCGTTCGGCGCGGGACGGGAGACTCCGCTGCCCATCGGCTCGGTGAAGTCGAACCTGGGCCACCTGGAGTCCGGGGCGGGCATGGCCGGGCTGCTCAAGTGCGTACTGATGCTGCGCCACGGGGTGATTCCGGCGTCGCTGCACACCGAACCGCTCAACCCCGCCATCGACTTCGCCACGCTGGGCCTGGAACCGGTGACCGCGCCACGGTCCTTGGCACCGGGGGCGCTGGCGGTCAACTCGTTCGGGTTCGGCGGGGCCAACGCACACGCCGTCCTCGGCCCGCCGCCCGTGCCCTCCGTACCCCCGTCGCCGTCGCCGGGGGTGACGTCCCTGCCGGTGGTGGTCTCGGCGGCCACTCCGCAGGCGCTCACCGAGGCGGTCACCCGTACCGCCGCCCGGCTCCGGGACACCACCGACGCGTTCTACGACATCGCCTTCACCAGCTGCCGTCGGCGCGGACACCACCGCGAACGGGCCGTCGTACTGGCGGACAGCGCCGACGGGGCCGCCGCGCTGCTGGAGACGATCGCCGAGGGCACTCCCGTGGGCGGGGGCGCGGCGGCGGCCGCGAGCCCGGGGCCGGTGGCGTTCGTGTACTCCGGCAACGGCGCCCAGTGGGCGGGCATGGGCGCGGAACTGCTGGACGCCGAACCGGTGTTCCGCGCGGCCGTCACCGAGGTGGACGCCGAACTGGCCGGGCATCTGGGCTGGTCGGTACTGGCGGAGCTGCGGTCCGCGGAGCCCGAGCTGCACCGGACGGAGATCGCCCAGCCGCTGCTGTTCGCGGTGCAGGTCGGGCTGACCGCGCTGCTGCGAGAGCGTGGCATCCGGCCCGCCGCGGTGGCGGGACACTCGGTGGGCGAAGTGGCCGCGGCACACGCCGGTGGGGCACTGGACCTGGCGGCCGCCTGTAGGGTCATCGCCGAACGCGGCCTCGCGCAGGCGGACACGGCGGGTGGCGGGCGGATGGCGGCGGTCGGGCTCTCCGCCGACGAGACCGCCGCGCTGATCGCCGACCGGGGCCTGGGGGCGGACCTGGAGCTGGCGGGGGTGAACAGCCCCACCGATGTGACCCTGGCCGGGTCCGCCGAACAACTCTCCGCGCTCGGCGACGAGTTGCTGCGTCGCGGTGTGTTCTTCCGGGAACTGGATCTGGATTACGCCTTCCACAGCCGGTCCATGGACCCGATCCGGGACCGGCTGCACACCGGACTGGCCGGGCTGGCATCGCGGTCCGGCACCGCGGCGTTCGTCTCCACCGTCACCGGTGGCACGCTGCCGGGCACCGAGCTGGGCGCCGGATACTGGTGGCGCAACATCCGGGAGCCGGTGCTGTTCGGCCCCGCCGTCACCACGCTGGTGGCCGAGCACGGCTGCGGCACGATCGTGGAGATCGGCCCCCATCCGGTGCTGCTCGGCTATCTGCGCAGGCAGTGCGCCACCGCGGATCGGCCGGTGACCACGGTCGGCTCGCTGTTCCGCGCGTCGGCCGGAGCGGCCGCGGTACGGACCACCTGCGCGGCCGTGCTCGCGGCCGGGGCCGACGCCGACTGGGACGCTTGGTTCCCGGTGCGCGGCCGGGTCGTACCGCTGCCCGCCTACCCCTGGCAGCGGGAACACCATGTCAACGGCGACCCCACCTGGTGGTCGGCGGGACCGGGCGCCGGGGAGGATTCGGGACACCCGCTGCTCGGCGACCGGCTGCCGAGCGTGGAACCCACCTGGCAGACACGGGTCGAGCCGTCGCGGCACGGCTGGATCGGCGACCACCGGGTCAGCGGGGCGGTGGTGATGCCAGGCGCCGCGTATCTGGAGATGGCGCTCGCGGCTGGTCGTCGAACCGGCCACGAGGGGCCGGTCGAGGTCACCGGCCTGGACATCGGCAAAGCGCTCGTCCTGCCGTGGGACGACCCGGACATGGACGTCACCGTGCAGACCTCCCTCTCCGGCGAGGTGGCCCGGATGGCCTCCCGCCGGGGCGGTGAGGACTGGCAGGAACACGCCCGGGGGCGGGTGCGCCGACTGCACACCGGGCCACCGGCGCCGCTGGACGTGGTCGCCCTCCGCGAGGCCGCTCGGACCGAGGTCTCCGGGGAACGCCACTACGCGCGGATGCGGCAGGTCGAGCTGGCGTACGGGGAGGCGTTCCGCGGTGTCCAACGGCTCGCCGTGGCCGATGACACGGTGCTCGCCGACTACGCCAACCCCTCGGGGGTACGGGAGTTCGCCGCCCACCCGGCCCTGATCGACGCCACGCTGCAGTCCATCGGGGCGTTGCTCCCGCACGCCGAGAACGGGCAGGTCCACCAGTTCCTGCCCGCCGCGCTGGAGCGGGTCCGGTTCTGGCGGACCCCCGCCGACCGGGGCGTGGCCCTGATCCGGGCGCGCGATCTGTCGCTGCGCGAGGCGGTGGTGGACATCACCGTCGCGGATCCGGATGGCACCGTGGCCATGGAGTTGCACGGTGTCCGGGTAGGCCGGAACAAGGGCGCGGCGAACGGAGTCGACTGCGTCGTCAGCACGCTGCGGGCCGCCCCGCTTCCCGGCGCCACCGGCCCGGCCGGGCTGCCGACGGCCACCGCGCTCGCCGCCGCGCGGGCAGCCGAGGTGGCGGCGCTGACCGTGGCGTTCCGCCACTACGACATCCGCGCCTTCGTCCGCCGCGTCACCCACCTGACCGGCCACTTCGTGGTGGCCGCGCTCGCTGAACTGGAGGCGAAGGGCGCGCGGCCGGCCAACCGGATGCTGTACGAGAAGCTGCGGGCGCTCGCCGAGCGGGAAGGTGTGCTCGACCGGGCCCCGGAACCCGACCGGCTCCTGGCCGACCTGCTGCGGGACTTCCCCGGCATGGCGCCGGAGCTGCTGCTGTACGCGCGGTGCGGTCCGCAGCTGGCCGGGGTGCTCACCGGAGACGTGGATCCGGTGCGGTTGCTGTTCTCGGATACCGAGCGCCTCGCCGAACTGCACTACACGACCTCCCTGGCGCACCAGTACCTGAACCGGACGGCCAGGGAACTGCTCACCGAACTGGTCGAGGCGTGGCCCAAGGACCGGCCGCTGCGGATCCTGGAGGTCGGCGCCGGTACCGGGTCCACCACCGCCTGGCTGCTGCCCCGGCTGCCCGCCGACCGCGCCAGTTACGTCTACACGGACATCTCCAGCGCGTTCTTCCCCCGGGCCCGCCACCGGTTCGCCGACCACCGGTTCCTCGACTACCGGACGCTGGACCTGGACCGGGACCCCGCCGAACAGGGCTTCACCGCCGCCTCCTTCGACCTGGTCATCGCCGCCAACGTCCTGCACGCCACCACCGATGTGCGCCGGGCCCTCGGCCATGTCGCCGAACTCCTCGACAGCGGCGGGCGGTTGCTCGCCACCGAGTTTCACGACAACGACCTCTTCGCCCCCTGCTACGGGCTGCTCACCTCGGCGGCAAAGTTCACCGACACGGACCTGCGCGAGGACACGCTGCTCGCCCGTGAGCAGTGGCCCGAGGTGCTGCGCTCCACCGGGTTCGCCGACGTCGTGCAGCTCGGTGAGGAGCCCATCTGCTCGGTGCTCTTCGCCGACCGGGACGAACGCGAACAGCCCGCGCCGACGCCCGAGGCCGCCGCGCCCACCACACCCGGCCACTTCCTGGTGGCGACGGACGGCCTCGACGACCTGCCCGCAGCCGTCGCGGCGCGGCTGCGCGATCTGGGGTGCTCGGTGAGCCATGTCGACGCCTCGGGGGACCCCGCGCGATGGGGCGCCGCGCTGAACGACACCGAGGAGAGCACCGGGATCCTGGTCATGCTCGGGGAGGGGGCCGGGGAGGGCACCGGAGTGGATGACACCGACCTGGTGGTCCGGCAGGCGGCGATCCTGAGGGCGATGGTCACCGCCTGCCAGGCGCTGCTCGAGAGCCGTGAGGTGCGTGCCTGGGTACTGACGCCCGGTGCGCACACCGCGGTCCCCGAACGCCCCGCACCGGCCGCCGCCTGGGCCCAGGCGCGTACCCTGACCAGCGAAAACCCCCTGCTGAGGGTCCGCAGGATCGCGGTGGCCCCCGGTGCGACCGCGGCACACGTCTGCGCGGAGCTGCTCGCCGACACCGAGGAGGACGAGGTCGTGCTCACCGCGGGCGGGCGCTTCGCACCGCGGATCACCCAGCGCACGCCCGTCACCCGCACCGTCCGCCCCTTCGCCCTGGCCGTGGCGGACGACGGACCGGCGTGGACGGCCGTGGCCGAGCCCGAACCAGGCCCCGGAGAGGTGGTCATCGAGGTGCGGGCGGCGGCGCTCAACTACGCCGACATCATGGTCTCCCGGGGACTGGTGCCGCCCATGGCCGAGACACCGGACACCGGAACCCCGCTGCTGGGCCTCGAATGCGCCGGAGTGGTGATCCGCGTCGGTGCCGGTGTGACCGACCGGGCCGTGGGCGACCGGGTGATGGTCGCGCAATCCGGCAGCCTCACCACGCAGGTGCGCTGCCGGGCCGGGCTCACCGTTCCGATCCCCGAGGGCATGCCGTTCACCGAGGCGGCGACCATCCCGACGGTCTTCGCCACGGTGCACTACGGCCTCGACTACCTGGCCCGGCTCCGCCAGGGCGAGACGATCCTCGTACACGGCGCCGCCGGTGGCGTGGGCCTGGCCGCGCTGCGATACGCCGAACACGTCGGGGCCACCGTCATCGCCACCGCGGGCACCCCCGCCAAACGGCAGCTGCTGCGCCTGCTCGGCTACGAACACGTACTGGACTCCCGCGGACTCGGCTTCGCCGATGAGGTCCGCGAGATCACCGAGGGCCGCGGGGTGGACGTGGTGCTCAACTCGGTGGCGGGGGAGGCGCTGGGCCGTGGCATGGAGTTGCTGCGGCCGCACGGCCGGTTCGTGGAGCTGGGGAAGCGCGACATCCTCGCCGACAACGCGCTCGCCCTGCGGCCGTTCTCCCGCGACCTCTCCTTCTTCGGGGTCGACCTCACCAGTCTGCTCCAGGGCGACGGCCCGGTGGCCGGGCAGATGATCGCCGAACTGGCCGAGCGCGTGGCGTCCGGGGTGTACCGGCCGCTGCCGCATCTCACCTACCCGGCGCACCAGATCGCCGCCGCCATGGCGCTCCTGCGGGACTCCCGGCACATCGGCAAGATCGTCATCACGCTCGACCCCGCCGAGCCGGTGCCCGTACGGGTTCCGCGGCCGCCCATGGCACTGGATCCGGCGGCCACGTACCTCGTCACCGGCGGGCTGGGCGGGTTCGGCGCGGCCACCGCCGTGTGGCTGGCCCGGTGCGGGGCGCGCCACTTGGCGCTGGCCTCCCGCAGTGGCGCCGCCCACCCGGAGGCCGCCGCGGTGCTCGCCCGCCTCGCCGAGGAGGGGGCGCGGGGGACCGCCTACGCCACCGATATCAGCGACCCCGGGGCCGTCCGGGAGCTGGTGGCCGCCATCGACACCACCGGCCCTCCGCTGCGGGGCGTCATCAACGCCGCCATGGTGCTCGACGACGTCCTCGACGACGCCACCGCGGTGGAACTGGACGATGAGCGCACCCGCGCGGTGGTGAGCCCGAAACTCGACGGGACGTCACATCTGGACCGGCTCACCCGTGACCGGCCACTCGACTTCTTCGTCTTCTACAGCTCCATCTCCGCCCTCGCCGGAAACCTCCGGCAGAGCACCTACGCCGCGGGCAACCTGGCAGGCGAGGCGATCATCCGGCAGCGCCGGGCCGCGGGGCTGCCCGCACTCGCCGTGCAGTGGTGCGCCATCTCCGACACCGGCTACGCCGACCGGGCGGGCATGGTCGACACCATGCGGCAGGCCGGTTTCGGTGAACTCGATTCCACGACCGCCACCCGGGCCCTCGGTGAGCTGATCACCGATCCCGATGTGGACGTCATCATGGTGGGGAACACGGACTGGGCGCAGACCGCGAAGCTCCTCCCCGCCGTCGCCGCCCCGCGCTTCACCGACCTGCTGCCCGCGCCGGACGCCGATCCCCATGACACCGACCGGAACATCCCGGAGCTGGTGCGCTCGGCTTCCGAGCCGGAGGCGCTGGGCATCGTCACCGAGGTGCTGGTCTCGGCGCTGGCCACGGTGCTGCAGACCACCCCGGAGCGGATCGACCCGGACACCCGGCTCGACCAGCTCGGCCTGGAGTCGCTGATGGCGGCCGAGCTGAGTTCCGTGCTGCAGCGCAGGCTGGACTGCGTCGTCCCGACGATGGAACTGGCCACCGCGGCCGGTGTCCGGCAGCTCGCCCCACGCCTGCTCGGGCGGGTCAGGAGGGGCGCCGCATGACCCCGCCCCCGCCGTTCCCCGCCCCACGGCTCAACCGGCTCACCGACCGGCAGACCGCGCGGATCCGGCTCTACTGCGTGCCGCCGTCCGGCACCGGCTCGGAGTTCTTCCTGCCCTGGGTCGCCGCGTTCTCCGAACTCTTCGACCTGGCCGCCGTCGACCTGCCGGGCCGCGGCACCCGCGCCGTGGAACCGTCGATCACCGATGTCGGCTGGGCGGCCACCGGCATCGCGGAGGCCATCGCCACGGACCTCAGCCACCGGCCACCCGCCGACGGCTTCTACGCCGTCTTCGGCCACAGCTTCGGAGCGCTGCTCGCCTACGAGGCCACCCACCGGCTCCGCGCGGTGGCGCACACCGAACCCGACCTGCTCGCGCTGTCCGCCGTCCCGCCACCTGGCCGCGATGGCCTCGACGACCACATCGCGCGCAACCTCGGCTCCGGGATCGCCGCCATCACCGAAGTCATGGGCTGGGAGCAGCCCACCACCGACGACGCGCTCACCCGCACCGTCTACACCCCGTTCCTCGCGGACGCGGTGGCCCTGCTGCAACACACCCGGCAGCCACGCCCCCCGCTGCGCGCGCGGCTGAGCGTCTTCGGCGGCCTCGACGACCCGATGGTCGGCCCCGGGACACTGCACGAATGGAGCACCCACACAACGGCCGACACCCGAGTCCACCACTTCCCCGGCGGCCACCACTACGTACGCTCCCAAGCCCCCGAGGTGGCCGACCGCCTCACGGACGACCTGCTGTCCGCGTACCGGAGTCCGGCTGGACACTAGGATCCGGGCGTGACGATCCGGTACGAGTGGCGAGGCGACGTCGACAACGCCTCCCTCAACGCGCTGCACGCCGACGGCTTCGGCTCCCCGGTCGGTCGGACCGACTGGAGAGCCCGCCTTGAACGTCACAGCCTCGGCTGGGTCTGCGCGTGGGAAGACGGCTCTCTGGTCGGCTTCGTCAACGTCGCCTGGGACGGCGGAGCCCACGCCTTCCTCCTCGACACGGTGGTCGCCCGGCACCGCCGTTCGAGGGGAATCGGCGCCGCCCTCGTCGCGGCCGCGGCCAAGGAGGCCCGCGCCGCGAGGTGCGAGTGGCTGCACGTCGACTTCGAGGAGCACCTGCGCTCGTTCTATGTCGACGCCTGCGGCTTCAGGGAGTCGGGGGCGGGCCTGATCGCCCTCTGACGAAGACGGATCGCGGGCTCACTCCGGCAGGCCGATCAGGCCCCAGCCGTGGCGGGCGGCCTCCGTTACGACGTCGCCCCATTCGCGGATGAGGACGCTGAACGCCTCGTAGGTGTCCGGGCGTCCGGCCCAGCCCTCGCACTCCGCGGCGAAGGGGCCGCGCAGCTTCTCCAGGCGCGGAGCCGCCCGCTCCCAGGCGTGGGCCTTGGCGCGCGTCACCTCTGGCGGGCAGACGAGGAGCAGGTTGCGCCGCCAGCGGTCGGTGGCGGGCGGGAAGAAGCCCCCGCCGCCGGTCAGCGTGGGGTCCTCGTCCGGATCCTCGTCCCAGATCAGCCCGTTCAGGAAGTGGTCCATCACCTCGCGCAGCGACGCGTCGGCGAGCGCCCGCATGTCGTCCCACGCATCGCCTGCGCGACTGTGCCACCGGTAGGAGCCGGTGGTGCAGAAGAATCGGTACTCGGCACACCACGCGGGCCCCGGCCCCGGCGGCCAGACCCACCCGTCGGCCACGCCGTACGCGCTGTCGAGACCGGTCGGCCAGAGGGCATCGTCCAGTGCCGCGATGCGCTCGCCGACGGGCAACGCGCGGAGCCGTTCCCAGTCGGCCATGACCACGGTGAGATCCAGTCCCATGGCGGCAGCCTACGCATGGCAGGTGTCGGCGGCGGGATCAGGTTTTGGGGCGGATGTGGATGGCCGCGCGGTCGTAGGCGCCGTATGTGATCAGGTCCTCGGCCGTGAGCAGGGCCACCCAGGAGTTGCCGCGCTCCCACGCCAGGTACTTGTGCACGGTCTCCTCGTCGTCGGGGAGCTGGTACGTGCCCTCGGGGAGCGGGGGGCCCAGGCGGGTGGTGAGCAGGTCGGATACCCGTTGGTACTGGGCCTCGAAGTCGTCGGCCGTGGCCTCGGGGGTCACGTCACGTCGGCTGTGGAAGGGGCCGAACTCGTTGTCCCATTCCTTGGGGTCCACCGGGTCGGTGAAGTACGCGAAGGGGTGCTCGACGAAGCAGCCCGTTCGGCAGTCGGGGTGGGCGCAGACCACGGTGGGGTCCGGGTCGCGGCGGCATCCGGGGGGTTCACCGAGCAGGAGCCACCAGTCGTCCACTCCTTCCTCGCCACTGATCCACCAGGGCTCTTCCCAGGCCACGCCCGGCTCGTCGGGGTCCTCGCCCGCACACCAGCCGTTGCGTGCGAAGGCGTCCTCGTAGGCCTGTCGGCTCCAGGGCAGGTCCGCGAGTTCGATCACGCGGTCCAGTAGGGCGTCGCCGAAGGGCAGCAGTTGCATGGCCATGGAAGGACGCTATCGGACGCGCCGGGCGCGCAGGACCGTGGTCAGCAGTGGCGGCAGCAGTACGCACTGCACCGCCACCGCGGCCCAGAACAGACCGGCGTGGTCGGCCCGTTCGGCCACCTGGTAGCCCTCGCCGCCCGCGACGCCGCTGGCGAACGCGCCGATTCCGGCCGCGAGGCGCTGGCGGCCGAAGACCACGGCGGGGGAGCGGGGCGAGCGGGCGAGGGCTTCGAGGTCGTTCTTGAGGAAGAGGATGACCTCGGCACAGCAGATGAGCAGGGCCCCGGTCAGGATCGCGGCGTGGCTGCCGAGGCCGAGCGTGGCCATGCCGGTGGCCATCGTGGCGAAGCCGATCCGCAGGGCGCGGCCGTACGGCAGACGGGCGATCCAGCCCGAGGCGAGGGGTTGCGCCACCACGAGGAGCAGGGCGTAGAGGGCGAGGACGAGGCCGTAGTACGTGGCGGACGTCCGGGGCACGGCGTAGAGGGCGAGGTAGTGCTGGAAGAACATGAACAGGTACAGGCTCAGCACGGTGGCCGCGAACGGCAGGGCGTCGTGTCGGGTGGTGTTCTCCTCGCTCTCCTCATGCTCCGGTCCGACCGGGGTGGGCTCGGTGACTTCGGCGGGCAGCAGCGCGTGGCCCGCCGTGATGGCCGCGAAGAGGACGGCGACGGCGGTGAAGAGCCCGGCCGAGGCGCTGAGCACGAAGGGCGCGGCGGCCAGCGGCCCCAGCGCGATACCGGCGTTGAGCGCGGAGCCGCTCGCGGACAGCAGCAGGGGGCGCCGGGCCTCTTCGACGCCGTGCACCAGATAAGCCTTGTTCGCCGGGAGGTAGAGCGCCGCGCCGCAGGAGACGAGGAAGAGCGCGGCGACGGCCACGTACGCGTGGCGCAGCCCGGGCAGAAAGGCCGCGAAGCCCACCGTACGGATCACCAGCGCCAGCAGCATGGTGCGCCGCAGCCCGAGGCGTTCGGCGGCGGCGCCGCCCACCACCCCGCCGGAGAACTGCACCAGCGAGGCGGTGGCGAGCACCACGCCGACCGCGCCGAGCCCCATGCCCAGCCGCTCGTGGAGCAGTACGGACATGAAGGGCAGCACGGCGAAGCTGCCCAGCGGGATGAGGAACGACCCGGCCAGCAGGAACCGCTGGGGGCCGGTGAAGCCCGCCAGATGGCCCGAGAGCGTGCTCACGGCCGGTGGCCGTCGGCGATGAGCGGCCGTACGCTTCCGGCGGCGCTGAGCGCGCGGTGCAGGGCGAGTTCGGCGGTGGCGGCCTCGGCCAGCACGATGCCGGTGCAGCCACGCTGATCGGCCAGGTGCTCGACGCGGTCCCCGGGGGCGGCGGTGGGATACCACTCGGGCGCGCCGGGGAAGGTGGCCAGGGTGTCCAGCCCGGACCAACCGGTGAGCGTGCCGGGCCGGTCGGGGTAGCGGAGGACGAAGGCGGTGGCGGGACCGGCGGGGGCCGGGGCGTCGAGCAGAGCGGGGCGCCGCCCGAGGGCGACGTCGACCATGGCCTCGTACACATTGGTGTCCAGGGCGCGGCACAGGGCCTCGCCGACGAGTGCGCCACCGATCCGCCGGTTGATCTCCACCAGCTCCGGGCCCTCGGTGGTCAGCACGAATTCCACATGGGCGAAGCCGCTGTCGTGTCCGGCCGTGGCGAGGACCCGGCCCACCCAGTCGTGGATCAGGATGTGCGGGGACGACGGCAGGGCGACGGGGAACGCGGCGGCCTCCTCGCGCACGGCGGGCTCGGGGGAGAGCTGGCGGCTGAGGACGCCCAGCAGCCGGGTGCGCCCCGCCCAGCTCAGCGTTTCCGCGCTGTACACGGGACCGGCGAGGAACGGTTCGGCGAACAGGCCACCCTTGAAGGCCCGTTGCCCCGCTTCGGCGAGCGCGGCGCGCAGCTGGTGTTCGTCGCGTACGACCCATACGTTGCGGGAGG
Organism: Streptomyces sp. NPDC001700; assembly: GCF_053596435.1. Classification (NCBI taxonomy): domain Bacteria; kingdom Bacillati; phylum Actinomycetota; class Actinomycetes; order Kitasatosporales; family Streptomycetaceae; genus Streptomyces; species Streptomyces sp. NPDC001700. The sequence goes on along the minus strand of NZ_JBSFGE010000021.1, from coordinate 48,057 downwards.
AGGTGCCCGCGGAGTCCTTGAGGACGGAGGGCAGGCCCGTCCCGCGTATCACCTCGGCGACCGCGCCGGGATCGGTGGCGGTGACGGCCACGGCGCGGCCACGGCTCAGTCCGTGGTCGTGGAGGAGGTTGCGTACGCGGTGCTTGTCGCGCAGCAGACGTACGGCGGCCGGGTCGGGGCCGGGCAGGCCGAACCGGGCGGCGAGGTCGGCGCCCGGCACGCTCCAGGTGTCGGTGGAGTTGATGAGTCCACGCAGGTCGGGCAGCGTGGCGAGGGTTTTGGCGCAGGCTTCTTCGTCGCCGGTGTCGACGTCGACGATGTCGAGCGCGGCGCCGGGCGGCAGATGGGCCAGCTCATGGCGGTAGACGTGGCGGTCCTGGGTGAGGAGGGCCAGCCGGTGTCCGGCGCTGGTGGCCGCTTCCACCAGCCGTCCCAGGCCGAACGTGAGGGCTTCCAGGGCGGCGATGGTCACGACGCGCTCTCCTCCTTGGTGAGGGTCCGGGTGACGTCGTAGGGGCGCCGTCGCCAGTCCATGACCGACCACGGCATGGCGAGGTCGGCGAGCGTGGCGATCTGCCGTGGCCACAGCAGGGCGGGGTCCGGTGCCTCGCGGTGGCGCGTGAACACCTTCTCGGCGTACCGGTGTCCGGTGTCCGCGCCGATGACCAGGTGGGTGCGCTCGGGGTGGCGTACGGCCTCCCAGCCCGCCACGAGGTGCGCCGCGCCGGTGGACAGCCCGGCGAACACCGCGTGGTCGCGCAGCAGGCCGACGGCGCCCGCCATGGCGTGGCGGAAGTCGACCCAGTGCAGGGTGTCGTAGAGGTGGTGGCGGACGTTGTCGAAGGGGATGGAGCTGCCGATGCCCGCGATGATCGCCTCGGGGTCCTGGAAGGCCTCGCTGCCGAAGGTGACACTGCCGAAGGGCTGCACGCCCAGCAGCGCGACCTCGCGGCCCCGCTCCCGCAGCGGCTGGACCAGTCCGCCGGTGGAGGCGCCGGTGCCCACGGCTCCGACCACCGTGAGCAGCGCGCCGGGGAGCGCGTCGTCGATGAGATCCGCGAGTTCCCGGTATCCGGCGTAGTGGACGGTGTCGTGGTACTGGCGCATCCAGTGCATACCGGGCCGCTCGGCGATGAGCTGCCGCACGCGCCGCACCCGCCGCTCCTGGTCCAGCCTCAGGTCCGCCGAGGGCGGCATCTGGTCCACGGTGGCGCCGAGGATTTCCAACTGGGCGCGCATGGTGGCGTCGACGGTGGTGGAGGCCACGATGTGGCAGTGCAGTCCGTAGCGGTGGCAGGCCATGGCGAGCGCCAGGGCGTAGATGCCGCTGGAACTGTCCACGAGGGTCTGACCGGGTGCGATGGTGCCGCGCTCCAGCAGGGTGCGGACGGCGCCGAGCGCGGCGTAGATCTTCATCGTCTCGAAGCGGGCGAGGACGATGTTGTCGCTCAGCCGGAGCAGGTCGGGGGCTTTCATGGCGTCGGTGATGTGCTGGTGGACGACGGTGGCGGTGGCGGCCGTCGGGGCGGCTTCGGTGTGCAGCGGTGTCATCGGCGTGGTCACCGCCCGACCGAGCGCAGATAGCGGCCCAGGTCTTCGGCGCCCTTGACGTTGCGCGGCCCGCTGACGGCGTCGCCGTACGACATGACGAAGAAGCGCCCGTTCTTCACCGCCGGGACGGATCGCAGCGCGGGCAACGACTTCAGGTACTTGATCTTGTCCTTCGCGGGCTGGTCCGCGTAGTCGACCACGACGATCACCTCGGGCTTGGCCTTGACCACGGGCTCCCACCCCACGCTCGTCCACCCCTTGTCGAGGCCGTCGAGGACGTTGCGGCCACCGGCGGCGCGGATGATGTCGTTGGGGGCCGCGTGGCGTCCCGCCGTGAACGGCTGGTCGGTGCCCGAGTCGTAGACGAACACCTTGGCGGGGTCGCCCTTCGTCGGCCACGTTTTCTTCAGCGCCGCGACGCGGTGCTTGAGACCGCTGACGAGCCGGTCGGCCCGCCGCTCGACGCCGAAGATCCGGCCCAGGTTGTCCAGGTCGGTGTAGAGCGCTTCCAGCGGTGTGACGTCCAGCTTCTCGCCGCCGTAGTCCCAGCAGGTCTCGGTGTGCACGTACGAGGCGATGTCCACCTTCTTGAGGAGGGCGGGGGTGATGCCCCGGTCCTCGCCGAAGCCGGAGTTCCAACCGGCCAGCACCCAGTCGGCCTTGGCGTCGATGACGATCTCGCGGGTGATGCGCTCGGTGCCCAGCCGGTCGACTTCTCCGTAGTCGCCACGCCAGGGGGATCCGGCGATCGCGGGGTCGCCGAGCTTGTTCATGACGTAGCCGCGCATCCGGTCCGCCAGCCCCAGGGAGAACATCTTCTCGGCGCCGCTGACGTCGTAGGCCACCGCCCGCTCGGGGCGGGTGTACGTGACCTTCTCGCCGCAGTTGGAGATGGTGACCCGCGTGGGCTCGCCGTCCTTGGCCGTGGATTCGACGTCGGCGCCGCAGCCGGTCGTGGTCGCCAGCAGCCCGGCCGCGAGGAGCCCGGCGGCCAGGGCGCGGGGGGAGCGCGGGGATCTGATCACGAGCGTGTTCCTTCCGGAAGGGCATCGGCGGGTGTGGCGGGTGTGGCGTCGCCCGGTGGGGTCGAGGTGTCCGTGGGCACGAGGTCGTACAGCAACTGCGGGATCCCGGTGCGCGGATGAGGTACGACGGTGGCGGCGACGCCGAACACCTTCCGCACCAGGCCGGGCGTCAGGACATCGGCCGGAGGCCCGTCCGCGACGAGGGTGCCGTGGCTCAGCACCGCCACGCGGTGGCACACGGCGGCGGCCAGGTTCAGGTCGTGGAGCGCGGTCAGGACGGTCAGCCCGGAGCCGCGCAGGAACGACAGCAGCCCCACCTGGTGGCGGATGTCGAGGTGGTTGGTGGGCTCGTCCAGCACCAGAACACGCGGCTCCTGCACCAGGGCCCGGGCGACGAGCACACGCTGACGTTCCCCGCCGGAGAGGGTCAGCACGCTGCGGTCGGCGAGGTGTCCGATGTCCATGCGGTCCATCGCCTCGTGGCACAGCTCGCGTTCTCCCGGGGTCAGCGGCCGGTTGCCGCGCGAGTGCGGGGCGCGGCCCAGGGCCACCACCTCCCCTGCCGTGAAGTCGAGTTCGGACCGGCTCTCCTGGGTCAGCGCGGCGATCTGCCGGGCGCTGTCGCGCAGCGAGAGCGTGGCCAGGTCCGTGCCGTCCAGCAGCACCGCGCCGGAGGTCGGCTTCAGGGCCCGGTACACGCAGCGCAGCGCGGTCGACTTGCCGCTGCCGTTGGGCCCGACCAGGCCGACCACCTCGCCCTCCGCCACCTCGAGCGCCAGCCGGTCGACCAGGGCGCGACCGCCCGCCTCGACCGACATGGCACGCAGACACAAGGACATCTACCGGCCTCCGAACTGGTAGCCCCGCCGCCGCATCAGCGTGATGAACACCGGCACCCCGATCAGCGCGGTGATCACCCCGAGCGGCAGTTCCTCCGGGGCGAACGCGGTACGGGCCAGCAGGTCGACCCAGACCATGAAGCAGGCCCCGGCGAGCGGGGCGACCGCCAGCACCCGGCGGTGGGTGGCGCCGACCAGGATGCGTACGACATGGGGGAGCACCAGCCCGACGAAGGCGATCGCCCCGCTCACCGCCACGATCAGCCCCGTGACGGCGGCGGTGAGCACGAACAGCGCCCGCCGCAGCCGCTCCGCGTCCACCCCCAGACTGGCCGCGGTCTCGTCCCCCATCGACAGCACATCCAGCGACCGGCTCTGCCGCAGCAGCACCACGACCATGACCAGGACCCCGGCGGCCGCCAGCGGCAGCGACTCCCACGACGCCGACCCGAGGCTCCCCAGCAGCCAGAACAGCACGGTGCGGGCGGCCTGCCCGTTGGGGGAGAGGAAGACCAGCACGCTCATCAGGGCCTGAAAGCCGTACCCCAGCGCGACACCGGTCAGCACCAGCCGCAGCGGGGTCAGCCCCAGCGGTGTGCGCGCCGCCAGGTACACCAGCACCGTGGCGCCGAGCGCCCCGAGGAACGCCGCCGCCGACAGCGCGTACACCCCCAGCGAGGCGAACACGCCGAAGACGACGACGGCCGTGGCGCCGACCGAGGCGCCCGACGAGATGCCCAGGACGAACGGATCGGCGAGCGCGTTGCGCACCAGCGCCTGCACGGCCACGCCCACGACGGCGAGCCCCGCCCCGACCACGGAGGCCAGCAGGACACGCGGCGTGCGCACCTCCCACACGACGGCGTACCCGGTCGCGTCCGCCGCGTCGATGGTGCCCCCGGTGACGGCGGCCACGAGGAAGCGCAGCACGTCCCCGGGCGGCACGACCGTGGGGCCGAGGGCGATACCGGCCAGCACGGAGACCACGAGGACGACGGAGAGCACCGCGAGCACGGTCGGCAACCGGCCGCGCCCGTCCCGGGCGGTGGATGCCGTGTGCTCCGATCTGACGGTGTCCTGTGCGGTGTTGGCCATGGAACCTTCCTCAAGCGGCGGCCGAGCACCGCCGTCTCCTCAGTGGTCGGCCGCCGGGGCGTCAGAGTTCCCGGAACCTGCTGAATTGTTCAGCGGGCGGGTGCCGCGCACGATGAGCCGCCGCGCGTGCTGGTCGTACGGAGCGCCGTCGAAATCGCCGTAACACTCCACGTCCGTGAAGCCCACCTGCTCGAACAGCCCCCGCAGCTCGGTCGCGCTGTAGAGGAACGAGGTGATCGACGCCTCCCGCGCCGTGCCGCCCCGCACCAGCGTCCAGTCGGTGCGCAACCGCGACCAGTCATCGAGGATGGTGTCGCGCTGCACCACGTACGCGCCGCCCTCCAGCTCGACCAGCTGGGGACGGCCGATCCACCCGGCGAGCACTTCCTTGCCCATGACGTCGATCAGCAGCCTCCCGCCCGGCACCAGCGAGTCATGGGCGTTGCGCAGCACCCGGAGGTTGTCGCGAGGGTCGTCGAAGTAGCCGAACGAGGTGAAGACATTGAGTACGACGTCGTACGACTCCGGCTCGATGTGCTCCAGCATGTCCGCGCGCACCAGACGGACGTCGGCTCCGGCCTCGGCGCAGACGGCCCGCGCCCGCTCCAGCAGGGCCGGGCTGAGGTCGACGCCGGTCACCGCGTAGCCGCGCCGCGCCAGTGGCACGAGATAGACCCCCGGGCCGCAGCACAGATCCAGCACCCGGGCCCCGGCCGGGAAGGCCAGGAGCGGTGATGCCGCCACGGTTTCGGCCGTTTTCTCCCGTCTGTGTCCGGAGAACATGGTCTCCGAGAATTCCGACCAGAACGCCTCGTCCTCGTACCAGTGCATGCTGCCGTGCTCCCGATTCCCGCGCTGCTGTTCCTCGCTGCCCTTCACGTCCCGGTAGTCGGATGGAAGGTGCGGCTGGTTCCCGGCATGTGCCGTGGCCCCAGCGCCGGGCCGCGAATCCCGGATGCGACCATGAGGCGGTCATGAGAGCTGGCCAGGGTCTTCGAACGGTACGAGCCGCGGTGTTCGCGGCCGTCTGTGTGCCGCTCGCTGCCCTGGGCCACGCCATGATGTCCGGCGCCGGAGTCCCGTGGTGGTCCCTGACCGCCGCGCTCGTCGCCACCGTCGCCGTGGGCTGGTGCTGTGCGGGGCGGGAACGCGGACGGGTCTTCGTCACCGCGTTCGCCGTCGGCGCCCAACTCGCCCTGCACGCCCTCTTCTCGCTCGGCCAGACGACGGCCGAGGCCGCGTCGTCCGACGGAGGTTCCTTCGCCCGGCAATGGGCGGGTGAGTTGCTGTGCGGCCCCGGCCGCGCCGCGACACTGACCCCCGCGGAGGCCGAACACATCGTGCGCTCGGCGGGCCTCGGCCACCATCTGGCCCACCCGCCCCCGGGAACACACTCCATGGGGTCCATGGCGGGGACCGGACACGCGGACATGTCCTCCATGCCGGACGGCAGCGGCGTCGGCATGATCGTGGCCCACCTGATCGCGGCGCTCGTGTGCGGCCTGTGGCTCGCGTACGGCGAACGCGCCGCGTTCCGGATCGGCCGAGCGCTGGCGGCCCGGCTGTTCGCACCGCTCCTCCTGCTGATCCGCGTCGCCGAGCCACCGCACCGGCCCCGGATCCGCGCCCGTCGCCACCCCGTCGCACACCGCCCGCGGACACTTCTTCTCGCTCACGCCATCACCACCCGGGGGCCGCCCCACGGGCCCGCTGTCGCCTGACAGCTGACGCCACCGACTTGTCACCGGGCCGCCCGAGGCTGCCCGGATTCAACGAAGGACCTCAGGTGATGACCCCTGCCCTGCCACCCGTCCTGACCGGCGCGGGCCCCTTGGAACGCCCCTCCGGGGCATACGACGACGACCCGGCCACCAGGCTGGCCCTGGCCGCGCGCGACGGCGACGCCGACGCGGTCGACGAGTTCATCCGCGCGACCCGCCATGATGTGCGGCGATTCGTGACGTACCTCAGCACCGATCCGCAGGCCGCCGACGATCTGACACAGGAGACGTATCTCCGTGTCCTGCGCAGCCTGCCGCGCTTCGAGGGCCGCTCGTCGGCGCGCACCTGGCTGCTGACCATCGCCCGCCGCGTCGTGGCGGACCGCATCCGGACCGCCGCGGCCCGGCCCCGGCTGTCCGCCACCACCGACTGGCAGTCCGCCGCCGAACGCACCCAGCCACGCGGCCTGCCGGGCTTCGAGGAGGGCGTGGCCCTGAGCGAGTTGCTGGCCGCGCTGCCGGACGAGCGGCGCGAGGCGTTCTACCTGACGAGCGTGCTCGGCCTGCCGTACGCGGAAGCCGCCACCGTGGCCGGGTGCCCGATCGGCACCGTACGGTCGCGCGTGGCGCGGGCCCGGACGTCGCTGATCGACGCGCTGGAGAGCTGCGACCGGGAAAGCGCCGCCCGCGAGCCGGTGGCCCTGGCCCCCGCCGGGGCCTGACCACCGGCCGTCCCCGGGGCCGACAGCCGTACCGTCGGCCCCGGGGACGGCGAATTTCCCGCGCCCTGTCGCGGCTAGTGGCGATGTGCGAGGCCGCCGATGGCCCAGGCGGCGGCCTGGGCCGGGCGGGTCGGCCGTGTGGTCGACGGCCGCGCGGCCCCGGCCGGGCCCAGACGCGGTGGGCGCCTGGGCCACCGACACCGTGGTTCGTTCCGCACCTGTGGGCGGGCGGGCCCTCGGTCAGTCGGCCGTAGTGGACGTCGCCCGGGTGCCCGTTCCGCCGAGGCCGGGGGCGGCCGCGAGGAAGGTGTCGAGGACTCCGTCGGCGACGCGGACCGGGCCCTCCGGGCGGGTCTCGCCCGGGATCGTACGGATCCGCCCGGCCTGCTTGGCCAGCGACGACGCCTCGGCGAACCACCGCTCGGCCTGCCCGGTGTCGCCGTCGAGCCGGGCGCCCAGCGCGTCCAGGGTGCGTTCGAAGGCACGGCCCCACAGCGTCAGCGCGTCCAGCCACGGCGCGCTGTCCGCCACGAAACCACGGTCGGCCACGTCCGCCCTGATGGTGGCCGGTGTGGTGGCCAGCAGCGTCGCGGTGGGGCGCAGGGCGTCCAGCGCCGCCCGCTGCCGTCCGGCGTCCCAGTCGGTACGGAACTGGGCCAGCCGCGCGGCCAGTTCGGGGGCCTGCGGCTGCCACGGTTCGTCGCCGAAGGTGGGTGCGAGGTGCTGGGTGTCGAAGAAGGCCAGCAGCGCGGAGACGGTGGCCGTGTCCGCGTCGTTCCCGGCCAGATACGCGGCGGCGGCCCGCCACGTGCGGTCCGGGTCGTACGCCGTGTCGTTCCACGCGAAGTCCGCGCCGCCGAAGAGGGCGACCTTGCTGGCGGCGGCCTGGTTCATCGGGTTGAGGACCAGCCCGGAGAGCTGCTGGTGCAGACCGGGCTCACGGGCGTCGTACGGGGCGAGCAGCAGCCGTCCCTCGGCCTGGCCGTAGTCGTTGACCGGGTAGTTGTCCCAGACGAACACCTTGCGCCCCCAGACCGTGGCGGCCCGCGTGGCGTCGGCCACGGTGATGCGCGGCGGCACCACGTCGGTCCCGGTCCACATGACCTCGACCCGCGCGTCCAGCCGCTCGCGCAGGGTCTGCTTGTACGCGGTGTCGGCGAGGTCGCCGTACTCGGTCGGCACCATCTGGAGCGGCGCGGTGCCCTCGCGCGTGTCCAGGAACCGCTGCTGCACCCGGTTCAGCAGATCGGCCTGTGCCGCGCCCGCGGCCCGCTGCGAGGGCTCGCCGTAGGCGGCGCGGTCGGCGGCGCAGTTCCACCGGGTGTAGCTGATGTCGTCCAGCGGCACCGAGAAGCTGCGCACCCCGAGGTCGTACATCGCCCCCAGCTTGGCCTGGAGCGCCGTGAACTCGGCGGGATCGCTGTAGCAGAGGGAGTTGCCGGGGGAGAGGGCGAAGGTGAACCGCACATGGTGGGCGGTGGCCTGCCGGACCAGCTCACCGAGCTGGGCGAGCTTGTCGGCCGGGTACGGCTCGCGCCACTTCTCCCGGTGGTACGGGTCGTCCTTGGGCGCGTAGACGTACGTGTTCATCTTGACGTCCCCGTAGAACGCCAGCTGATCCATGCGCTCGGCGTGGGTCCACGGGCTTCCGTAGAACCCCTCGATCACCCCGCGCAGCGGCATCAGCGGGTGATCCACGACGGACACGGAGGCGATCGCGCGCTTGCCGGTGGCCCGGGGGCCGGTGACCAGCTGACGCAGCGTCTGCGCCGCGTAGTACGTCCCGTCGGCGTCCGCGCCCGCGAGCGCCACCGCCCTGCCCCGCGCGGCGAGCGCGTACCCCTCCGCGCGCAGCTCCCCGGGCACCCGGCCCCCGGCGGCCCGCAGCGCCGCCGCGACCCGGGCGTCGGTGATCCGCCCGACGGTCACCGTCAGCCCCGGCCCATAGCCGCCCCGCAGGTGCCGCGCTCCCGCGCGGCGCAGTACGGAGGCGACGAGGTCGCGCGTGGGTTGGTCCACCCCGTCGCCGTAGACCACCCGCACCGTGGCGGGCACCGCGACGTCCGGGCCGAGCCGGGTCATCGTCTGCGGACGCGGGACGACGGGTGGCAACGCCCTGGCCCCGCCCGCCGCCGGGGCCCCGGCGGCGGTGGCGGTGGCGGTGGTGCCGAGGGGCAGCAGCAGCCCGAGGAAGGCGAGGAACGCGATCACAGCGGCCAGAGGGCGGGAGCGAGGGCGCATGGGACATCTCCTCCGTGGCGTGGCGTGGCATACGGCGGCAGTGCACGGCGGTGACACGTGGAGCGGAGTGAGCGACGGGGCGGATCATACCCATGACCCGGGACCGGCGAATCCCGGCGCGGCCGTTCAAGTAGAGGGACGACAGACTGTCAACAGCCTTCTGCTATCCGATATATGACGCTACGTCAGTATCGATTCCCTCTCGGCCGCCTTCGCGGCCGCGCGCGGGCGCTCTCCGGTTCCCAGGAAGGTCGCGGCGACGGAGGCGAGGGCGACCGCGGCGATGCCGAGCCACTGCGGCCAGGCCAGCCGCTGGCCGAGGATGAGGAGGCCGAACAGGGCCCCGGCGGCGGGCTCCAGGCTCGTCAGGACGCCGAACACGCGCGGTGGGATCCGCCGCAGTGCCTCCAGATTGAGCGAGTACGGCAGCACGCTGGCCGCCACCGCCACCACCGCGGCCACCCACAGTACCTGGGGGTCCAGCAGGGCGGTCCCGGCGTGGGCGATGCCGTACGGGGTGCTCAGCAGGGCCGCCCACAGCACCGCCAGTGCCAGGCCCTGGCCGCCGCTGAGGCGTCGTGCCATCCGGGCGGAGACGAGGATGTAGCCGCCCCAGCAGGACGCCGCCACCGCGGCCAGGGCGAGGCCGACCGGGTCGAGGGGCACGCCACCCCCGCCGAGCAACAGCACACCGGCGGCCGCCAGGCACGCGGGCAGCAGGTCGACGGCGCGTCGTGATCCGGCCAGGGCGATGGCGAAGGGGCCGAGGAATTCGATCGTGGCCACGGCGCCCAGGGGGATGTGGTTCACGGCCTCGTAGAACGCGAGGTGGTGCCCCGCGAGCAGGGCTCCGGCGCCGATCACCGTCCCCCAGGTGCCCCGCACCGAGGCCAGCGTCCGCCGCCGGGGCCGCCACACCAGGCAGAGCACCACACCGGCGATCAGCAGCCGGAGGAACACCACGCCTGGCGCCCCCACCTGCGGGAATATCTGGGGTGAGAAGGCCGCGCCGAACTGGATTCCGCACACACCGCCCAGCACCAGCGCGGGAGCGGGAATGTTCCCCACGACCCCGGTGAAGCCACGGGGCGCACTGCTGTCGTTCATTCCTCGGTCCACGTTCCTCTCCCCTTGTGCGGTTGCCAGCAGTGTTCAATGAAAAGCGAACACTGGGGACTGTAAGATATTCATCGAACACTGGGCAAGGCGGGAGCAAGGTGAGGTGGGGCATGGTGAACCAGGCCACAGGTGGCGGTCACCGCGCCGCACCCGTGCACACGGACCCCGGCGAGGTGTCCGTCCTGACCGCGCTGTCCGCGCTCGCCGATCCGGTGCGCATCCAGCTGGTCCGCGAGCTGGCGGGCTCCGCCGAGTGGACACGCAGCTGCGGCAGCTTCGACGTGTCCGTCGGCAAGGCCGCGCTCAGCCACCACTTCTCGGTCCTGCGCGGCGCCGGTCTGGTCGAGCAGCGCGACCAGGGGCCCCGGCGGGTCAACCGGCTGCGCCGCGAGGAGTTCGACGCCCACTTCCCCGGGCTGCTCGACCTGGTCCTGCGCCCCGACGCGATAGCCGATTGACGCACGCGGCCTCCGCCGTCAGGTCACAGCGAGACGGGAAGGGACCGCAGGCCGCGGCTGCGCAGCGATGCCGTCCACCGCAGGTCGTCGGCGGAGCCGAGCAGCGCGAGCTTCGGGAAACGCCGCACCAGGGATGTCACGGCGATGGTGTTCTCCATGCGGGCCAGGGCCGCGCCCGGGCAGAAGTGGGAGCCGTGCCCGAACGACAGGTGCTTGGTGTCTTCACGGTGGGGGTCGAACGCGTCCGGTTCCGCGAAGCGGGCGGGGTCGCGGTTGGCCGCCGCCCAGGACAGCCAGACGCGCTCACCGGCCGGGATGGCGGTGCCGTCTATCTCGATGTCCTCGGTGGCGAAGCGCCGGACGGCGAGCATGGTCGGCGGATTCCAGCGCAACACCTCCTCCGTCACCGCGTCCATGGCCAGCTCGCCGGTACGGACGGCCACCAGGTGCCGTGGGTGCGTCAGCAGCGCCAGCACGCTGGTGGCGATCAGGCTCGCCGTGTTGTCGTAGCCGCCGAAGAGCACCAGGAAGGCCATGGCCACCAGCTCGTCCTCGCTCAGCCGGTCTCCCTCGTCGCGCGCCGCGATGAGGGCCGACAGCAGGTCTTCCCCCGGCGCCACGCGTTTGCGGTCGATGAGGTGTGCCAGGAAGCGGTGCATCTCCCGCATGGCCTCGCGGGAGCGCTGGGGAGCGCCGGGTTCGGAACTCAGCAGGGTGTCCGTCCACCGCCGGAAGTCCGGGCGGTCGTCGGACGGAACGCCCATCAGGTCGCAGATCACCGTCATGGACAGCGGAAGGGCCAGATCGGTGGCGACATCGGCGCGGTCCTTCGAGGCCATCGTGTCCAGCAGCTGGTCGGCTGCCTGCCGCACCGCCTCCCGCAGGCTCTCCGTGCGGCGAGGGGTGAACGCCGTGCCCACCAGGCGGCGCAGCCGTGCGTGGGTGGCGGGGTCGCTGTTGAGCAGGTGCGCGTCCAGCTCGGCGGGCATGGAGTGCACATGGCCGCGGGCGGCCCGCGCATACCGCTTGCTGACCGACAGCCGCCGGTCCGCGGCGGCGGCGCGGACATCCTGGTAACGCGTCACCAGGAAGAGCGGGCCTCCGTCGGGGTCGACGGCCCGGTGCACCGAACCGGTTCGGCGTAAGGCGGCATAAGAGGCGTGCGGGTCTGCGAGGAAATCCCCGCCCAGCGGTAGGGGGTTCTGTGGCGTGGACATGGGTTCTCCTCCTGTGAAGGGGCATGAAAATGCCTTGCCGGTCATGGCGCGGTGACAAGAGAATGCCGGATCATGGGACATCTGGAGGCCGCGCATCTCGCCTACTTCCTGCCGGACGGGCGGTTGCTGCTCGGCGACGTCTCGTTCCGGGTGGGCGAAGGCACCGTCGCCGCGCTGGTGGGGCCGAACGGGGCGGGCAAGACCACGCTGGTGCGGCTTCTCTCCCGCGAGACGGAACCCCATGAGGGGACGGTGACCGTCAGCGGCTCACTGGGGGTGATGCCGCAGTTCGTCGGTTCCGTACGGGATGAGCGGACGGTGCGGGACCTGCTGGTCTCGGTGGCGCGGCCCGCCGTACGGGAGGCCGCCCGAGCGGTCGACGCGGCGGAACTCGCGGTGATGGAGCGGGACGACGAGGCCGCCCAGATGGGGTACGCCCAGGCGCTCAGCGACTGGGCCGAGGTGCGTGGCTACGAGGCCGAGACGCTGTGGGACATGTGCACCACGGCCGCGCTCGGGGTGCCGTACGAGAAGGCGCAGTGGCGATCGGTGCGCACGCTCAGCGGGGGCGAGCAGAAGCGGCTGGTGCTGGAGGCGCTGCTGCGGGGCCCGGATGACGTCCTGCTGCTGGACGAGCCGGACAACTACCTGGATGTGCCGGGGAAGCAGTGGCTGGAGGAGCGGCTCCGGGAGACACCCAAGACCGTGCTGTTCATCAGCCACGACCGGGAACTGCTGTCCCGCGCGGCGACCCGCATCGTCAGTGTCGAGCCCAGCCCGGCGGGCAGCGACGTATGGGTCCACGGCGGCGGTTTCGCCACGTACCACACGGCCCGCGACGAGCGGTTCGCACGGTTCGAGGAGCTGCGTCGCCGCTGGGACGAGAAACACGCCCAGCTGAAGCGTCTGGTGCTGGACATGCAGCGGTACGCGGCGCGAAGCGATGAGATGGCGTCGCGCTATCAGGCCGCGAAGACCCGGCTGCGGAAGTTCGAGGAGGCGGGCCCGCCCCCGGAGCCACCGCGCAAGCAGGACATCACCATGCGGCTGGCGGGCGGACGCACCGGGGTGAGGGCGCTGACCTGCCGGGGGCTGGAGCTGGACGGGCTGATGCGCCCCTTCGACCTGGAGGTCTTCTACGGCGAGCGGGTGGCCGTGCTGGGGTCCAACGGGTCGGGCAAGTCCCACTTCCTGCGGCTGCTGGCCGGTGAGCACGTGGCCCACCGGGGGGAGTGGAAACTGGGCGCGCGCGTCGTGCCCGGCCACTTCGCGCAGACCCATGCCCGCCCCGAGCTGACCGGCCGCACACTGGTCGAGATCCTGTGGACCGACCATGCCCGGGACCGGGGCCGGGCGATGAGCGCCCTGCGGCGGTACGAGATGGAACGCCAGGGCGACCAGCTCTTCGACCGGCTCTCGGGCGGCCAGCAGGCCCGTTTCCAGATTCTGCTGCTCGAACTGGCCGGGACGACCGCGCTGCTGCTGGACGAGCCGACCGACAACCTGGACCTGGAGTCGGCGGAGGCGCTTCAGGAGGGGCTGGAGGCGTACGACGGCACGGTGCTGGCCGTCACCCACGACCGCTGGTTCGCACGCTCCTTCGACCGCTTCCTGGTCTTCGGTTCGGACGGTGTCATCCGCGAGACAGCGGAGCCGGTGTGGGACGAACGCCGCGTCGACCGGCTCCGCTGACCCGGAATCACCCGAAGGCGGACCTATACGAAGGCGCTCTGGCCGGTGATCGACTTGCCGACGATCAGGGTGTTCATCTCCCGGGTGCCCTCGAAGGAGTAGATGGCCTCGGCGTCGGCGAAGAACCGGGCGATGTCGTGGTCCAGGAGGATGCCGTTGCCCCCGAAGATCTCCCGGCACCAGGCCACGACCTCCCGCATCCGGGCGGTGACGAACGCCTTGGCCAGCGCGGAGTGTTCGTCGCGGAAGATACCGGCGTCCTGCATCCGGGCGAGCTGCGCCAGCATGCCCCAGGACGCGGTGACGTTGCCCAGGCTCTTGACCAGCAGGTCCTGCACGAGCTGGAAGCCACCGATCGGGCGGCCGAACTGGTGGCGCTCCCGGGCGTAGTCCAGCGCCAGTTCATACGCACCGGCCATCACGCCCAGCGCCTGCCACGCCACCCCGCCTCGGGTGGCGCGCAGGATCTCCGCGACGTCCCGGAAGGAGTTGATGTTCCGCAGCCGGTCGGCCTCCGGCACCCGGACGTCAGTCAGGGTGATCTCGGCGTTCTCCACGATCCGGAAGGCGAGCTTGTTCTCGATCTTCGCGGGGCTGAACCCGGGTGTGCCCTTCTCCACGACGAAGCCCTTGACGTGGTTGTCGTCGACGTCCCGGGCCCACACCACGACGTAGTCGGCGAAGGTGGCGTTGCCGATCCACTTCTTGGCGCCGTTCAGAATCCAGGTGTCGCCCTCGCGCCGGGCGGTGGTGCGCATGCCGCCCGCGACGTCGGAGCCGCCGAGCGGCTCGGTCATGGCGAACGCGCCGATCTTGTCCATCGCGGCCATCGCCGGGAGCCAGCGGTCGCGCTGCTCCTGGTCGCCGCCCGAGTGGATGGAGTACATCGCCAGGCCGTTGTGGACGCCGAAGAAGGTGGACACCGAGGCGTCGGTGCGGGCCATCTCCATCGCCAGCATGCCGCTCAGGAGGTTGCTGACGGCGGGGCGGTGCGTGCCGTAGCCCTCGTACGGCAGGCCCGCGAGGCCACTGTCACGGAACAGGGCGATCAGCTCCCTGGGGAACTCGCCCTTGGCCCAGTTCTCGTTCACCAGCGGCTTGACCTGGTCGCGCAGGAGGGCACGGGCCCCCAGGAGGATCTTGCGCTCCTCGTCCGGCAGCAGCGACTCGTAGTGGTAGAAGTCGGCGGTCAGTTCGTCCGCGATCGGTCCGACGGCCGACGGCTGCGCGGGGGTGGTCATCTCAGGCTCTCCTCCTCGGAAGTGGTCGTGCTTCATGGCGTGTCTCACCGCCCCGTCCACCGCGCGGGGCGGCGTTCGGCGAAGGCGGTCATGCCCTCGCGGACATCGGCCGAGGCCATCAGCGCCGCCATCTCCCCGCGCTGGAAGGCGAAGGCGTCGGCGTCGGACGCGCCGTCCGCCGCGCGGACGACGCGCTTGACGGCGGCCAGTGCGAGCGGGGCGTTGCCGCCGAGCTGTTCGGCCAGCTGAAGCGCCTCCGCGACGGCCTGTCCGGCGGCGGTGACGCGGTTGGCCAGGCCCAGGTCGGCGGCGCGGCGGCCGTCGACCGGCTCGCCGGTCAGCAGCAGCTCCATGGCCAGGTGGTACGGGATGCGCTGGGGCAGCCGGATCACACCGCCGCCCGCCGCGATCAGCCCGCGCTTGACCTCGGGCAGGCCGAACCGGGCGTCCTCGGCCGTGACGATCAGATCGCAGGCCAGGGCCAGTTCGAATCCGCCGCCCATGGCCCAGCCCTCCACGGCGGCGATCAGGGGCTTCTCCCGGTCGGCCTCGGTCAGACCGCCGAACCCGCGGCCCTCGACCTCGGGCGACTCGCCGCGCACCGCCGCCTTGAGGTCCATCCCGGCGCTGAACGTGCCTCCCGCACCGGTCAGGACACCGGCCCGGAGCGCGGGGTCGGCCTCCAGTTCGTCCAGGGCGCCGGTCAGACCGGCGGCGACCGCCGCGTTCACGGCGTTGCGGGCCTCGGGGCGGTCGAGGGTGATCAGCAGGGTGGAGTCGATGCGCTCGGTGCGTACGGGGTGTGCGGGGGGAGTGCTCATGGGGGTCCTCGTCGGAGCGGTGGTGTGGTGTGGGGCGGCGGCGCTCAGCGGGTGGCGTCGAACTCGGCGAACACGTCCTCGGTGTCCTGGCCCGCGACCGGCGCCAGGCGGCGGATCGTGCCGGGAGTGGCGGAGAAGCGCATCGGGATGCCGATGGTGCGGACCGTGCCCTCGGTCGGGTGCTCGACGGTGTCCAGCAGATGGCCGTCCCGGACGTACGGGTCCTCGTGGGCTCGGTCCAGTTCCAGCACCGGGGCCATCGGGATGCTGTGCTGGGCGCATACCTCGGTCCACTCCGCGGTGGTCAGCGCCGGGGCGCAGGCGTCGATCAGCGCGGCCAGGCCCTCGTAGTCGTCCCGGTCGATCTCCTCGCCGCACACCCGCGGGTCCTCGGTCAGGTCCGGGCGTCCGGCGGCCGCGAAGAAGTCCCGGTAGTTCTGCGGGTTGTACGGGATGACGCAGGCCAGACCGTCCTTGGTGCGCACCGCCTTATGCCCCTTGGTCATCGACAGATGGAAGCCGGTGGGGCCCATCTCGGGCTCGTAGGTGTGGCCCGCCAGATGCTCGACCAGGTTGAACGCGATCAGAGTGTCCGTCATCGGGACCTCGACGAGCTGGCCCCGGCCGGTCCGGTCCCGGTGCAGCAGGGCGGCGAGGACGCTGTAGGCGATGGTCAGCGAGGAGACCTTGTCGCCGATGATGGTGGGGAGGTAGACGGGCTCGCCCAGGGCGCGGTCGGCGATGTCGACCAGGCCGGAGGCGGCCTGCACGGTCTCGTCGTAGGCGGCGTTCCCGGCCCGGTCCGAGTCGCCGCGGAAGCCCTGCGCGTGCGCGTAGACGAGGCGCGGATGGCGGGTGGCGAGGTCGTCGTAGGACAGGCCGAGGCGGCCCAGCGCACCGGGGCGCATGTTCGTGATCAGTACGTCGGCGGTGTCGATCAGTTCGAGCGCCCGCTCCCGCTCCGTCTCGTCCTTGAGGTTGAGGGTCACGCTGCGCTTGTTGCGGTTGACGTTGAGGTTCAGCGCGGTCATGCCTGGCGTGGTGCGGTAGTGGCCCACCCGCACGGTGTCGGCGGGCGACTCGATCTTGATCACATCGGCGCCCAGGTCCCCGAGGATCTGGGCCGCGTAGGGGCCCATCACCACGGTCGAGAGGTCGATCACGCGCACGCCTTCCAGGGGACCGGCGATGGTATCCGTGATGTCCGTCATCGTTGTGCCTTCACTCCTTGCTCCACCGCTGTATGTGCATCTGGAAACTAAATTAGCAAGGGGGTGGCGAAGACGGAATGATCATGTTGCGAAAAGCGGTATGACCGCAGTGGTCATGCCGCCCTGTGAAGGTTAGGCGTGGAGTGGTTCGGCGAATATCTCGCGGGCGGCGGAAGCGACTTCTTCCAGGTCACCGCCGTCCGTGCGGTCCTGTCGCCAGAGCAGTCCGGTCTCCAGTTGGGGATGGAAATCGGAAAAGGGGAGGACGCTTACATTGTCAAGACGGTAATTCTGCAGAGGACTTCTCGGGTCCAGCATGGAAATGGAGAATGCCAGACCGCTCGACACTATTTCGGAAACCGCGTCGAAGCTCGCGCTGTTCAGTTTGATGCGCTTCTTGAGGCCGAGATCGGACAGCTGCTGGTCGAGTCCGCGGAAATACGCGTGGGTCACCGCCACCGGAGAACCCGCGTAGGCGAGGTCGGCCAGCTCCGCCAGCGCGACCGACTCCCGCCCGGGGAACCCGTCCCTGGGCACGACCGCGCCGAGCCGTTCCGACATCACCGTCACCTGCTCCAGCGCCGGGTCGCCGCAGACCGGTAGCCGGGCCAGAGTCAGCCCCAGCCTGCCGTCGCACACCGCGTCGACCAGACGGTCGGTGGCACCCGGCCACCGTTTGATCTCGAACCGGTCGCGGACCCGCTCGGCGAGGGCGTCGATACGTTCCCGCAGGTCCGGGTGGATGCCGGTGGGTACGCCGAGCAGCACGGTGGTCCGCTGCGGCCGGGTCGTCTCGTCCAGCCGCCACTTGATGGAATCGACCTGCTCCAGCACACCGCGCGCGATCGGCAGCAGTGCGCTGCCCGCCGGGGTGAGCCGCACATGGTGGGTGTCGCGGTCGAACAGCCGGTGGCCGAGTTCGTTTTCGAGATCCTTGATCCGCCGGCTCAGCGGGGACGCCGCCATGTGCAGTTTGCGGGCCGCTGTGGAGAAGTTCAGTTCCTGGGCGACGGCGGCGAAGTAACGCAGGTGTAGAAGCTCCACGGAACCCACCCTAGGGCGTGCCACGGACGCGCAGCGCGTCCGCGAGCGGGGCCGGGTCGGTGGTCAGCCAGTCGTAGTCGATCCCGTTCCAGAAGGAGCACTGGTGTTGTGCCGCATAGGCCTTCGCGCTGAGGGTCTTGCTGCTGTCGCCCGGCAGGAGAGACATCAGACGGCCACCGCGGTACGACGGCCACTTCGCCTGCCCCCGCGTCGTGGGGTCCGCGTCCCGTACGAACGCGCCCCAGTGGCGCATCATCGTCCGCGACAGCTTCCGCTGCTCCGGTGTGAGGGGTTTCTGGGCCATGCTGGGCCACAGGTAGGCGAGTTCGGTGGCGTGGCTCGCGCCCGCCGCGAAGCCCGGCGGAACGGGGCCGGGGGAGGGGGTGTCGCGGTCGCCGAATTCGTAGAAGTACGTCCTGGGCTGCTGGGACGCGAACCGTCCCGCGAGGCGTTGGTACTGGCAGCCGCCCATCCCGTAGAACACGCTGCTGTCGGTCCACACCGCGCTGAGGGCGTACGCCGCGTTGTACCGGCCGGGCCGGGCGCCGTACGGGTAGCGGGCGAGCACACCACCGGCGTGCGGGCCGTAGTGCTGCCGGATCACCCGCTCGTACTGCGCCTTGGTCGCGTTCGCGAACGGGGGTGACCACTTGCGTGTCTCATCGCGGTTGGCGCCGATGAGGAGCGGGACATCGGCGGACCGGCCGGATCGCACCGCGACACCCGGCGCGACCGGCAGTTCGGGAACGCCGGACACCGGCAGGGGCCCGTTCAGGATGCCGCCGAAGTCGCGCCCGGCGGCGAGCACGTCGTCCGGCCGCTTGGCCCGCAGACAGGACACGGCGGTGGCGGAATCGCGGCAACCGGCGGCGGTGGCAACGCTTCTGCCACGCACCGTGGCCTGCGCGGGCGTGAGGCTCGGACACCCACCGCTCTGGATGATCGCGCGGTCGAAGAGACCTCGGGCCGGTGGCGAGGCCAGCAGGGAACACACGGACTGGCCACCGGCCGACTCGCCCGAGAGGGTCACCCGGCCGGGGTCCCCGCCGAACGCGGCGATGTTCCGCTGGGTCCAGCGCAGCGCCGCCGTCTGGTCGAGCAGGCCGTAGTTGCCCGCGCCACGTGTGCTCAGCCCGGGCAGATCGAGGAAGCCGAACACACCGAGCCGGTAGTTGATGGTGACGACCACGATGTTGTTGGTCCGCGCGAGCTGCGAGCCGTCGTAGAGATCGCCCGAACCGCTCATGAAGCCGCCGCCGTGAATCCAGAACAGCACCGGCAGCGGGCGCTGCGTGCGCCGCTCGGGGGCGTAGACGTTGAGGTAGAGGCAGTCCTCACTCGTGCCCGGGCCGTCGCCGGTGGCCGTCTGGACGCAGCGCGCGCCTGGGTCGTGCGCCGAGCGCACCCCCGGCCACTCGGCGGCGGGTGCGGGCGGCTGCCAGCGCCGGTCGCCGACCGGTGGCGCGGCGTACGGAATACCGAGGTACCGGCCGACCCCGCCCGTGGCGGCCCCCGTGACCTCGCCCTTGTCGGTGGACACCGTCAAGGGGCGCGACACCGTGGGCGCGGCCGAGGGGACGGTGAGCAGCGCGGCCAGGGCCACCGCGGCGGCGAGTATGCGTCGGATCATGGAACGTCCTGGACCTCCCGGAAACAGGTGTCCATCGAATCATGTGGCGCACCCGCGCCTCGATCCCCCCATAGACACTGCGGCCCATACACACTGCGGACGGAGGTTGTTTGCGGGTGCCCGCCAGGGGCAGGCGCATGGATGTGCTTCGGAACGGAGGCACGCCCACGGGAGCGGTTCGGTTGCTCCGGGGTGTGCTCTGTCCGCCACCCCGGTCAGCCAGATGTCTCCCACGCCGCCCACGCCACGAGGGAGAGACCGGCGCATGACTGCCGTACGCACACGGAGCAAGCACTCGCACGACGACGCTCCCGACACCGCCGCCCAGTTCGAGCGCATCGCCGAGCTGCCCGACGGTCCCGAGAAGGAGGCGCTGCGGCAGGACGTGGTCCGCGCGTGGATGCCGATGGCGGAGCGGCTGGCGCGGCAGTTCCGCAACCGTGGTGAGCTGGCGGAGGACCTGCGGCAGGTGGCGATGCTCGGCCTGGTGAAGGCCGTCAAGCGGTACGAGCCGGACCGTGGCAGCGCGTTCGCCAGCTTCGCCGTGCCGACCGTCGTCGGTGAGATCAAGCGCCACTTCCGCGACCACATGTGGGGCGTCCATGTACCGCGCCGCGTACAGGAGTTGCGCAACCGGGTGCGCACCGCCGCGCAGGAACTCACCCGCACTCCCGACGACCGCCGCCCGAGTGTGCGGGACATCGCCGAGCACACCGGGATGAGCGAGGAAGACGTACTGCTGGGGATGGAGGCGATGGAGAGTTTCTCCGCGCTGTCCCTGGACGCCGAACTGCCGGGCGCGGAAGACGGATACTCCCTTGCCGACACCCTCGGCGCCACCGAGCCCTCCTACGACCGCGTCATCCAGCGCGAAGCCCTCAAGCCCAAGCTGCGCGCCCTGCCCGAACGCGAGCGCCACATCCTCTACCTGCGCTTCTTCCGCGAGGAGACACAGGGCCGGATCGCCGAGCAACTCGGCATCTCCCAGATGCACGTCTCCCGGCTCATCAACCGCACCTGCGCCCGGCTGCACGACCAGATCGAGGCCACGGCCGCGTGACGGGCGTCCGCGACCGCTCCGGCCCCGGACACGGCGCGGTGGGGGCCGCCGGGCGGCGGCCCCCACGTGTTCACACCAGTCCGTCCCAGCCCCAGCGTGGCGTCGGGCCCGGCTCGCCGAGGTCGTCACCGGGCGATCCGGCCGAGACGTCGCGGGCGATCCGGGTTCCCCAGTCGAAGTACTCCAGGGCCCGGCGGCGCAGCAGTTCGTCGTCCGGGAACTCCTTCTCCACCGCGGTGGCCATCAACTCCATCCAGCGGAGCCGCTGTTCCTCGGTGATGGACTGGCCCAGGTGGGAGCGGAGCAGGGCTTGGTGGCCGCCGAGCCGCGCCGTGAAGTCGGCCGGGCCGCCGAAGACTTCGGCGAGCCAGACGGCGACGTGGTCGATGTGCGTCCGGGTGAAGTTCGCGAAGACCGGGGCGAGCAGCGGGTCCGCGAGGACGCCCTCGTAGAAGGTGTCGCTCAGCCGCCGCAGCGCGTCCATACCGCCGACGGCGTCGAACAGGGACTCGGTGCGCCCGGTCATGCCGCCCCTCCGGTGGCGGACACGACGGGCGTCCTCGCGTAGTGCTTCATCTCCTCGATGTCCTGGATGTACGAACGAATCGAGGCGAGGAACGGCGGGAAGTGCGGGCCGCCGCGAAACCCCTGCAGGTGGTCCTCGACGGAGGTCCACTCGATCCGCAGGATGTAGCGCTCGGGCTCCTCGACCCCCTGAGACAGCTCATAGCCCAGGCACTGCGGGGCGAGGTCCAGCTGCTCGGCGGCGGTCGCGTAGTCCTTTTCGAAGGCGGCTCTTCGCTCGGGGGCGGTGATGCGGTAGCGGATGTATTCCACTGTCACGGTCATCCTCCATGGCTTGATTCCGCCAGGATTGACGACCGGCGTCCCGGAGCCCAGGGGGTTCGCCGACGGCGCACCAACTGGATTGCGCCGTTCCCGCAGCCGCTCCCTTAGCCGCCCCGTAGCTGTCCCCACCACCCGCCGCTGGGACAGCTGAGACTCCTGAGGTGACTGCGGTAGATATATGCCAAGTTTGTTGCCCGGAAGGGGGACATGGCGGCACCATCCGTGCCACACTGAACGCAGGCCCTCACCGCATCCCCCGTCGGTGAGGGCCATTCTCTTTCCCGCTACCGCCGCAGCGCCGCCAGATGCGCCGTGCGGACTTCCGAGGTCTGGCCCTGGACGACGAGGAACAGGCCCTCCCGGGCGAGGCGCTGGGCCGGGTGGGAGAGGCCGAAGGCCCGGCCGCCGCCCGCCGCGATCGCGGCCGTGGTGGCGGCGCGCATCACGTCGTACGCCCGGGTCTTGGCCGCGAGCCGGTCGTCCAGCCGTTCGGCGGGCGGCACCTCGTCCACCAGGGCGTAGGCATCGCGGCGTACGGCGTCCAGGCGCTCGCGCAGGACGCCCGCCGTCTCCTTCGCCTCGCCGTCCCCCGAGGCGTCGACAAGGTCGAGCGCGGCGCGGGCCACGCCGAAGACGGCGGGGTTGGTGTTGGTGTTCTTCGGACGGTCGTCCGTCGCCCAGCGCTCGTGCGGGAGGCGCACCGCGACCGCCTCGTCGGGCACCACGAGCCCGTCGAGCAGCAGCCCGACCGTGTGCGAACCGGTGAGCGCGGCGAGCTGGAGCGGGCCGGTGGCGGTGAGGCCCGGCTGCTCACGCGCGTCGACGACGCCGAAGACCACCTCGCCGTCCTCGGTGCCGCCGCCCAGCAGGAACAGGTCGTTCAGCCCCCAGCCGGTGTACCAGGGCACCCGCCCGTCGAAGCGCCAGCCGTCCGCCACCCGGGTGGCCCGCACGGGCAGCTTCGGGTGGGCGCGCAGATGCGAGAAGGCGATTCCGGCGAGCAGCGTGCCGTCGCTCAGCGGCCGCAGCCAGCGCTCGCGCGCCGCCTCCTCGCCCGTGGCCAGCGTCCGCACCGGCGTGTGGTGCTGGGCCTGGATGAAGAACGTCGAGCAGCAGGCGCCCGACAGGATCTCGGCGATCTCCCGGCCCACGGCCGCCGGGGCCTGTGCGCCGCCGTACGCCGCCGGTGCGTTCACCCCCAGCACCCCCGACGCCTTCACGGCGGCGATGGCCTCGGCGGTGACGCCCTCCCGGTCGTGCGCCTCGGCGGCGGGGGCGAGGACGTCGTCGGCCAGCCGGTGGGCCGCGGCGACGAGGGGGTGGTCGGGCGTGGCGGTCATGCGGAGTGCTCCTCTGTGGTGGACCGAGGGGTACGGGGCTCGCCCAGGGTGAGCATCAGACGGTTGGCCCAGGCGAACACGGCGACGACGTGGACGAGGTCCAGGATCTCCGTATCGTCCAGGCCAGCGTCCGTCCGCAGCGCCGTGAGATCGAGCGGCTGATGGGGCTCGCGGGTGAGGCGTACCGCGAAGTCGGCCACGGCCCGCCGCCGCACCGTGCCCAGGTCCGCGCCGGGGCCCGCGTCGAGGAGCGCCCGCGCGGGGCCCTCGTCCCTGGCGAGCTGCGCGAAGCGCCGGGCGTGCACGGACGCGCAGTACACGCAGCCGTTGACGTGCGAGACGGCGAGCGCGGCGATCTCCCGGTCGCGCCGGTCGAGCCCGCGCGGCGCGTACATGATGGCGTTGTAGAGCCGCGACCGCTCGCGCAGCGCCGTCACATCGTGGACGAGCGCCAGGTAGTACGGCGAGGTCTTCGCCGTCGGCAGCGACTCCTCCAGCACGGCGATCTGCTCGGGCGTGGCGCGGTCCACGTCCACCGTCTCCACCCAGGCGTCCCACTCCAGCGCGTCGAGCGTGAACGGGCGCCCCTCGCTCGCCACCCCGTGCGCGGGGACCTCGCCGCCCTCCGCCGGGAGCCCGCCGAGCGCCCGCAGCCCGGCCGCGAGCCGCGCCTGGTACGTGACGAACGCGACGAGCTGCGAGGCCGCGACCACATCGGGCGCGCCCCAGCCCGCCTCCGTCAGCGCCGCGATGTCCTTCGGACCCGCCGTGGAGGGGCTGAGGACGAGGAGTTCGGCGTGGCGCAGCAGCGCGTCGAAGCGCGCGGACGGCGCGGGCGCCGGGGCCAGGCCCCGGTAGTGCGCCGCCAGCGCCCGCGCGCCGTCCCGCTCGGCGGCGTGGGCGGCGAGCGCCGCGCGCTCGGCGCGGGGCAGGCTGTCCGTGCCGGTCAGCAGCGCGTCATGGGCGCCCTGGGTGCGGTCGTACGCCGTGTCGCGGTACGTCCGCAGGGTGGCGGGCGTACCGGCGACGGCGTCGATGACGTCGGAAGCTACAGACGTTTCAACCACAGTTGGTGCCTTTCGGGATTTCCTGGGGCCGTGCTGATCAGTGGGGCCGTGCTCAGCCCGTCGCGTCCTCGCTGGCCCGGTACGCGCGCAGATACAGCCGCGCGCCCGCGACCAGGAGGATGGCCACGCATACCGCCAGCGCGGAGGCGAGACCGAGGTCCTGATCGGCGAAGGCCAGCTTCCTGATCTCCAGTGGGACGGTCGTCGAGGTGTCCATCGGGCCGCCGCCGGAGAGCAGATAGGGCAGGTCGAAGTCGTACGCCGTCCAGATCGTGCGCATCAGCATGGCGATGATCAGCGCGGGCGCGATCCACGGCAGCGTCACATGCCGGAAGATCCCGAACCGCCCCGCGCCGTCCAGCGACGCCGCCTCGCGCAGTTCGCCCGGCAGGGTCTGCAGGCGGGCCAGGACGACGATCACGATGAACGGCACGTACTTCCAGCAGTTCACGGCGACCAGCGCGAACATCACCGTCGCCGGGTCGGCGAACGGGTTCACCAGGGTGTCGCTCAGCCCGAGCGTCCGCAGCAGATAACCGGCCATGCCCGAGGTGTCGTTGAACGCGAAGCGGAACACCATCGCGGCGACCACGGCGGGCACGACGTACGGGAAGAGCACGAGCCCCCGGGCCAGGGTCTGGCCGCGCAGCCCCGCGTTGAGGAGCAGCGCGACGGCGACCCCGGCGGCGGCCTGGATCACCATGTTCCCCGCGACCCACAGCACACTGCGCCCGAACGCGCCGCGCACCGACGGGTCCTCCCACAGGCGGCGGTAGTTGTCGAGGCCGAGGAAGGTGTGTTCGCGGGTGAGGAAGTCGACGCGGAAGAAGCTGTCGAAGACCGACGCGAAGAAGGGGTAGACCGCGAAGACGAGCAGCAGCAGGAGCGCGGGCACCAGCATGAGGGTGCCGAGCGCACGGTCGGACAGCCCCCGGCGCCGGGCCCGGTCGCGCGATCCGGTGCCCGTACGGGACGTCTGGGATACGGCAGTCACTTCACGGCCCCCTGTCCGATTCCGCCGACGAGGAACTTCTGGACGAGCACGAACAGCACCAGCACGGGCGCCACCACGATCAGCGCGGCGGCCATCAGCACGCCCCACGAGTAGACGCTCGTCTGGTCCATGAGCAGCGAGAGCCCCGGGCTGAGCGTCAGCTTGTCCGGCTCCGCCATCAGCGTGGAGGCGAAGAGGTATTCGCTCCAGGCCGCGTTGAAGGCGAACACGGCGGTCGCGATCAGCCCCGGCACCGACTGCGGCAGGACGACCCGTACGAACGCGCCGAACCGGGTGCAGCCGTCGACCATCGCCGCGTCCTCCAGCTCGATGGTGAGCCCGTGGAAGTACGAGCGCAGCGTCCACAGCGCGAACGGCAGCAGCGTGGCCGTGTAGATCACGATCAGCGCGAGGAGGTTGTTGGCGAGCCCGAACCGCGCCACCAGCTGCGAGACCGGCACCAGCACCAGGATCGGCGGCACCAGATACGCGAACAGCGACAGCTCCCCGACCCACCGCAGCCCCGGTATCCGGAACCGGACGAGCGCGTACGCGGCGCAGGTGCCCAAGCCGACGACCAGCAGCGTGGCGGCGGTGGCCACGATCAGCGAGTTGGTGAGATACGTGCCGAAGGACGAGATCTCGAAGAGCGTGCGGAAGTTGTCGAGCGTGACCGTGTCCGGGAAGAACGTCGGGGGATAGGAGATGATCTCCTCATCCGGTTTGACCGCCGTGAACAGGATCCACAGCAGCGGCAGATCGGCGATGAGCACGACGGCGGCCAGCGCCACGTACTGCAGCACCCGCCCGAGCCGGAGCGGGCGTCCGGAGCGCGGAGTCCTCATGCTGCGGGCCTCCACTCCGGGTTGGCCGACTTCCAGTCGCGGGCCGCGAAGGCGAACTGGTCCACGGCCCGGCGCCACGCCTCCTCGGGGTCGTCGCCGCGCAGCAGGATCGACTGCACCATCGAGGCGTCGGCCGGTGGCGGCGCCCACGCCTTGCCCGCCCAGGGGCAGGGGTTGGACAGCTTGCCGTCGTACCGCCCGTTCACCACCGAGCCCATGGCCATGTCGGGGCTCAGCGCGTTCGGCACGAGATCGAGGATGGTGCGCACCCACTCGCCGTGCTTCCGCAGGTACGGGTCGTCCGAGACACCGATCTCCGCGCGCAGCCGCTCCCCTACGGACTTCAGCGGCGGCACCAGGTGGCCGGGGACGGTGAGGGAGAACTTCAGCGCGTTCTCGCCGGTGGTCAGCTCCTTGAGGAACGCCCTGGCCGCGCGTCTGTGCCGGGTGTGCGCGAAGACGCTGTACTGGTTCTTGCCGCCGTACGCCAGCCGCCCGGTGCGGAACGGGCCTGCGGGGACCGGCAGGACGCCGGTGACCTCGGCGATCCGCGGGTTCTGCTCGGCGAGGTTGACGCCGAGCCGGCCCGCCATCGTCGCGAACGCGGCCTTCCCGGAGATGTAGGTGTTCATCAGGTCCGGGTAGTTGGTGTTGTACGCGCCCTTGCGCGCGTACCGCATGATCGCGACGTGCCGTTTCACGCCGTCGAGCACCTCGTCCTTGCCGAACAGCACCTCGCCGTCCGGGCCGTAGTAGTCCCAGCCCGCCTGGTAGACGTACGGGGAGAGGAACTGGGTCGTCATCCCGGGTGTGTTTCCGGCGCCCGACGAGATGCCGTCGATGCCGTCCCTGCCGTGCAGCTCGCGCACCGCGCCGAGGAACTGGCCGTAGGTGCGCGGCGGCTCGATGCCCGCCTTGTCGAGCAGGTCCTTGCGGTAGTAGAGGACGGAGGCGTTGGCCTGGAACGGCATCGCGTAGTCCTCGCCGCGGTGCACGATGCGGGTGCCGGGCAGGAAATCGTCCTCGCCGATGTCCTCGATCATGCCGCTGAGGGGCAGCAGATAGCCCTTGACGGCCCAGTCGAGGATGTTCGCGGCGGGCGGCGCGAAGACACCGATGTCGGTGCCGGTCTGCATGGCCGTCTGGAGGTACTGGAGCTGGTTCTCGTCCGAGTACAGCGTCATCTTCACGGTGACACCGGGGTGGCTGCGCTCGAACCGCTTGATCACGGAGCGGTAGAAGGCGAGCGATTTGGGGTCCGACTCGGTCGTGTAGAAGGGCACGACCGTGCCACCGGAGTCGGTGTCGGCGCATGCGGACAGCAGCGCGGAACCGGAGGAGGCAGCAGCCAGCGACAGCAGGCCACGCCGCGATACGCGGGCGGAGGGCATGGTGGTCCAGGGGAGGGAGGCGCGGCGGAAGGACGGGGGAGCGGGCAGGAACCGCTCAACATCCCGTGGTGGTGGACCTGCGGAGGTCGAGATACCGGCGCTTGGTGAGAAGCAGAGTCCGCACAACAGCCCCCTCGAATCCGTGTGCGATACAGGTGACCTTGAAGCTATGCGGTGGGTCGTCCGCTGTCAAAGCTGTCTTGAGGTGCGGGCGGGGAAGGCGCCGTGGTGCGGTCGGGTGTGCGAATGGAATGATGGCGGCGGGGGCGGATCTCCCCGATACCAGAGACCGGCGTCCGGCGACCGGAGAGAGGGAGGGCCCGCCATGTCCACGAGGCTGCCTGGAGAGACGGCCGAGCCGACCGGCGACCCACTGGACGAAGGCCCACGCCGCAGCTCGGTGCAGTGCCGCCTCGTCGTGTGCCGGGACTGCTGCTGCGGCAGCGCCAAGCTGTCCCACGTCGACCACGCGGCCCAGACCGAGCGGCTGCGCGAGGTCGCCCCGGTGCGGATCTCCGACTGCCTCGACGTCTGCGACCACGCCAACGTGGTCGTCGTACAGCCCTCCGCCGAGGGCCGCGCGGCCGGTGCCCGGCCGGTCTGGCTGGGGCTGGTCAATGACCCGGCCGCGAACGAGGACATCGCCGCGTGGATCCGCGCCGGTGGCCCCGGTGTCGCGCCACTGCCGGAGATCCTGGACCTGTACACGATCCTCCCGCCGGGGCGTCGTACGGCGTCCTGATCGCTGAAACCCTTACCGCTTTTCCCCGTAGGTCATGTTTTCTTCGTAGGTCATGCGCCACCGCACCCATCGCCGTCATCCGGATCGACGATCGGAGTTCGAGCATGTCCCAACCTCCCTCCCGCCGCCGGGCGTTGAGGCTCGCGGCCGGAGCCGCGGCCGCCGCCCCGCTCGTACCCGCCCTGCCGCAGGCACACGCGGCGGCGGCCACTGCCCCCGGCGCCGCGTCCGCCCAGGCCGAGTGGTCGGTGCACCCCTTCCCGCTGGGTCACGTCACCCTCGGCGACGGGGTGTTCCGCCGCAAGCGCGACCTCATGCTCGACTACGCCCGGTCCTACCCGGCCGACCGCATCCTGGCCGTCTTCCGGGCAACCGCCGGGCTCGACACCCGTGGGGCCAGGCCGCCCGGCGGCTGGGAGACCTCGGACGGCAATCTGCGCGGCCACTACGGCGGCCACTTCCTCACCCTCATCGCCCAGGCCTGCGCCGATACGGGGGAGCCCGCGCTCAAGGCCAAGCTCGACTATCTGGTCGGCGCGCTCGGCGAGTGTCAGCGGGCCCTGGCGGAACACGGCACGCCCAGACCCAGCCACCCCGGCTATCTGGCGGCGTACCCGGAGACCCAGTTCATCCTGCTGGAGAGCTACACCACGTACCCGACCATCTGGGCCCCGTACTACACCTGCCACAAGATCATGCGCGGGCTGCTCGACGCCCACACCCTGGCCGGGAACGAACAGGCGCTGAAAATCGCCTCGGCGATGGGCGACTGGGTGCACAGCAGGCTCGGCCACCTGCCGAAGGCCCAGCTGGAGCGGATGTGGGCCATCTACATCGCCGGTGAGTACGGCGGGATGAACGAGGTGATGGCGGACCTGTACGCGCTCACCGGCCGCCCCGAACACCTCGCCGCCGCCCGCTGCTTCGACAACACCACCCTGCTCAACGCCTGCGCGGAGGACCGCGACACGCTGGAGGGCAAGCACGCCAACCAGCACATCCCGCAGTTCACCGGCTATCTGCGGCTGTTCGACCACACCGGCCAGGACACCTACGCCGACGCGGCCCGCAACTTCTGGGGCATGGTGGCCGGACCCCGGATGTACAGCCTGGGCGGCACGGGACAGGGGGAGATGTTCCGGGCCAGGAACGCCATCGCGGCCACCCTGGATGACAAGAACGCCGAGACCTGCGCCACGTACAACATGCTCAAGCTGAGCAGGCAGTTGTTCTTCCGCGAGCCGGACCCCGCGTACCTGGACTACTACGAGCGCGGCCTGACCAACCACATCCTCGCCTCCCGCCGGGACGCCCCCTCCACCACCAGCCCGGAGGTCACGTACTTCGTCGGGATGGGCCCGGGGGTGCGGCGCGGGTACGACAACACCGGCACCTGCTGCGGCGGCACCGGCATGGAGAACCACACCAAGTACCAGGACTCGGTGTACTTCCGCTCCGCCGACGGCACCGCGCTGTACGTCAACCTCTCCCTCGCCTCGACGCTGCGGTGGCCGGAGCGTGGCTTCGTCATCGAGCAGACCAGCGACTACCCGGCCGAGGGCGCCCGCACCCTGACGTTCCGTGAGGGCACCGGGCGGCTCGACCTGAAACTCCGGGTCCCGGCCTGGGCCACGGCGGGCTTCACCGTCACCGTCAACGGGGTCCGGCAGCGGGCCGATGCGCGGCCCGGCAGCTACCTCACCCTCAGCAGGAACTGGCGGCGCGGCGACCGGGTCCGGATCTCCGCGCCCTACCGCCTGCGGATCGAGCGGGCCGTGGACGATCCCGCCGTGCAGTCGGTGTTCTACGGTCCGGTCCTGCTGGTCGCCCGGAGCGCGGAGACGGCGTTCCGCCCGTTCTCCTTCTACAAGGACTTCACGCTGCGCGGCGACCTCGCCGACGCGATCACACCCGGCGAGCGGCCGATGCACTTCACCACCCACGGCCTGACCCTCGCGCCGTTCCACCTCGCCGACGACGCCCCGTACCACGCCTACTTCCGGCGCGTGGAACCCGTCGTCGTCTTCGGCGCCGCCGATTCTGGCGTGCCGAACCGCGCCCGCGGGGACGGGCTCACCTTCCTCGACGTGCTCTGGGAGCAGGCCCCCTTCGCGACCTCCGGCCGCTTCGTCCGGGCGGTGCGCGCCCTCGCCGACACCTGGCTGGCCGAGGGGCTGTTCAGCCGCGCCGAGCGGGACGAGGTCATCACGGCGGCGGTCGGGGCGGACCTCCGGAGAGGTGAATAAGGTGCGGAGACCTGGCTTATCCGTCCGCGCCCTCGGCATCCTGCTCGCGACCGCCGCCGCTCTCGGCGTGGTCGTAGCCACCGGAACCGAATCCTCCGCAGCCACCCAGGCCGCAGCCCAGGCCACCCAGGCCACCACGCCCCCCGCCCCGCGCTCCTCCGTCGTCACCTGGGGCTCCAGCGCCTACCCGGCGGGAACCGCCGCCCAGGACCTGACCTACCGGTTCGTCATCCACACCAGCGTCGGCGGCCGCGACCTGCGCATCCGGCTCTCCAACGCCTACGGCGACCAGCCGGTGACCTTCGGGCGCGGCTACGCGGGCGTCCGCGCGTCCGGGGCCGCGCTCGTGCCCGGCAGCAACGCGCGGCTGACCTTCCGGGGCGCGCCGTCGGTGACCGTACCGGCGGGCGGCGTCGTCTACAGCGATCCGCTGCCAGGCCGGGCCCGGGCCCAGTCGGACCTGGCGATCAGCCTCTACGTACGCAGCGCGGGCACCCTCGCGACCGGCCACAAGGGGGCCCGTGCGACCCAGTACGTCGCACCGGCCGGCGACCACGCCGCGGAGGAGGGCGCCGCTTCGTACACCCAGCAGATCACCTCCTGGTACTACCTGGACGCGGCCGTCGTGCGGCCGCGCCCGGGCACCGGCGCCGTCGTCGCCTTCGGCGACTCGATCACCGACGGCTCCGCCTCCACCACGGACACCAACCGCCGCTGGCCGGACTTCCTCGCCCGCCGCCTGCTCGCCGACCCCCGCACCCACCTCAAGGGCGTCGCCAACGAGGGGATCTCCGGCAACAAGATCCTGGCCGACGGCTCCGCCGAGAGCGCGCTGAAGCGGCTCGACCGGGACGTGCTCTCCCAAGCCGGGGTGCGCACGACGATCCTGCTGGAGGGCATCAACGACATCAAGGCCACGCCGGGCCCCACCGCCGCCGACCTGATCGCCGGTTACCGGCAGATCATCGCCAGGTCCCACGCGCGCGGCGTCTGCGTGGTCGGGGCGACCGTCATGCCGTACGAGGGCTGGCGGGAGTACGAGGCCGTCGACGAGACGGTCCGCCAGCAGGTCAACTCCTACATCCGCACCAGCGGCGAGTTCGACGCGGTCGTGGACTTCGACCAGGCCGTACGGGACCCCGCCGCGCCCTCCAAGATGCTCCCCGCCTACGACAGCGGCGACCACCTCCACCCCAATGACGCCGGTATGCGGGTGATGGGCGACGCCATCGCCCTCCGCGACCTGCGCTGCGGCCGCTGACCCCTGCGCCCGCTCGGCCCCGCCCCCGGCACCGCGCGTGCCGGGGGCTTCAACTCGCGCCACAGCACGGCATCTTGGCAACGCCCCGCCCGCCCCTTACCGTCACGAGCACCAGTGCAATGTCACACAGCGCCCCATCGGTGGCCCAGCTCAGTCAGGCCCAGCCCCGAAAGAAGGCACAGTGAATAGATCGCACTCGCTCCGGATCGCCACGCTGACCTCATCGCTGGCCCTGGCACTCGTCGCCTGCTCCGGCGGCGGTCCGCAAGGCGCCACCTCCGCGGCCGGACCCGGCGGCAAGGCGGCCAAGGGCGGCACCGTGCGCGTCCTGACCAACGTGGCGTTCTCCCACCTCGACCCCGCCCGTGGCTTCGACGGCGGCGTCAACAACTTCTACCGCCTCATCTACCGCACCCTCACCACCCAGGGCGCGGCACCCGGCAAGGCCGGTACGGCCATCCGCCCCGACCTCGCCACCGACACCGGCACGCCCTCCCAGGGCGGCAAGACCTGGACGTTCACCCTGAAGAAGGGGCTCCGCTTCCAGAACGGCGACCCCATCACCAGCGCGGAGGTGAAGTTCGGCGTCTCGCGGGCCTGGGACCCCGAGATCGGCATCGGCTCCCCGTACGCCAGGCAGCTCATCGACGCCCCGAGCGGCTACAAAGGCCCGTACGCCTCCGGCGACCTGCCCACGATCGAGACCCCGGACCCGCGGACGATCGTCTTCCATCTGAAGAAGCCCTACGCGGACTTCGGCAGCGTCGTCGCCCAGCCCACGTTCACCCCCTTCCCCAAGGGCACCGGCGGCAAGGGGGAGTTCGACCGCGCGCCCATCGCCTCCGGCCCGTACCAGGTCGCCTCGTACAAGCGCGGCGCCTCGCTGACGCTGGACCGCAACAAGCACTGGGACCCCGGCACGGACACCGTCCGCAAGGCCCTGCCCGACCACTTCGCGTGGACCTTCGGCCTGGACGGCGCCACGATCGACGAGCGCATGATCGCGAACCAGGGCGACGACGCCAGCGCCCTCGCGGGCGGGGCCGGCATCCAGCCCGCCACCGTCGCCCGGATCCAGACCCCCGCGGTGCGGGCGCGCACCCTCTCCGGGCTCACCGGCTGCACCACCTACCTGGGCCTGAACACCACCAAGAAACCCCTCGACCAGGTGAAGGTGCGCCAGGCCATCGCGTACGCGGTCAACAAGGCGACCCAGGTCGACGCGGTCGGCGGCACGGCCAAGGCGCAGCAGGCCACGTCCATCCAGCCGCCGACCGTCGTCGGCCGCAAGAGCTACGACCCGTACCCCAGCGAGGGCGGCAAGGGCGACCTCGCGGCCGCGCGGCGGCTGCTCGGCGAGGCGGGCGCCCGGGGCGGCTTCACCCTCACCCTCGACATCCGCTCCCAGCCGTATATGCAGCAGCAGGGCGTGGCGATCCAGCAGGCGCTGGCCCCGCTGAAGATCAAGGTCAAGCTCAACACCATCGACACCGCCACCTACTACGAGGCCATCGGCACCCCGTCCCAGCAGCACGACGCGGCGATCACCGGCTGGTGCCCGGACTGGCCGTCCGGCGCCACCTTCCTGCCGCCGCTGTTCGACGGGCGGCACATCTCCGCCAAGGGCAACCAGAATCTGGCGCAACTGGACGACAAGGCGGTCAACGACCGGATCGACGCGATCGCCGCCATGAAGGACCTCGACCAGCAGAACACGGCCTACGGCGAGCTGGACGAGCAGATCATGAAGCTCGCTCCGGTCGTGCCGCTGATGTACGAGAAGTACGTCGGCGTCGTCGGCGGCAACATCGCGGGGGCGTACCTCCACGCGGGCTTCTCCGGCGGCATCGACCTCGTCTCCGTCGGCCTCGCGGACCCGGACAAGTCCTGATGAGCCTCGTCGGCACACCGCTCCCGGACGCCGAGGCGCAGGGCCTGGCGTCCGTTTCGTCCCCGACGTCGGGCCGCCGCGTCGTCGGCGCCCTGCGGCGCGACCGCGCGGCGGTGGCCGCCGCCGGGTTCCTGGGGCTGCTCTGCCTGATGGCCCTGGGCGCCCCGCTGATCACCGCGCTGACCGGCTGGGGCCCGTACGCCTTCGACTCCGCCGCCGTCGACACCGGCCTCGGCGGGCTGCCCAGGGGCTCGTACGGCGGTATCGGCGCGGACCATCTGCTGGGCGTCGAACCGCAGAACGGCCGGGACATCCTGGCCCGCATCGTCCACGGCGCCCGGGTGTCCCTGCTGATCGCGCTCTCCTGCACCCTGCTCACCGGGGTGCTCGGCGTGGTCCTCGGGATGCTCGCCGGGTTCTACCGGGGGTGGGTGGACCAGGTGATCTCCCGGCTCATGGACTTCCTCATGGCGTTCCCCGCGCTGATCTTCATGATCGCGATCCTGTCCTCCCTGCCCTCCGGGAACCGGCCGGTGCTGCTGGTGGTGGTCATCAGCGGCTTCGGCTGGCCGTATCTCGCCCGCGTCATCCGGGGGCAGACGATGGCGCTGGCGAGCCGGGAGTTCGTGGAGGCGGCCAGGGCGTCGGGCGCCCGCGACCGTGACCTGGTGTTCCGCGAGATCCTGCCCAATCTGCGCGGCCCGATCACCGTCATGGCCACGCTCGCCGTGCCCGGCTACATCGGCACCGAGGCCGGGCTGTCCTTCCTCGGCGTCGGCCTCACCCCGCCCACCCCGTCCTGGGGCCAGATGATCGCGAACTCGGTGAGCTGGTACCAGGTCGACCCGATGTACTTCGTGATCCCGGGCACGTTCCTCTTCCTCACCGTGCTGTCGCTCACCGTCCTCGGGGACCGGCTGCGGCATGCGATCGACGAAGGGGAGGCCGCCGCCTGATGCTCCGCTACCTCCTCGGACGGCTCGCCGGAGTCGTCCTCATCCTCTTCGCCGTCTGCCTCTTCACCTACCTCATCTTCTTCCAGCTCTCGCCCGACCCGGCGGTGATGATCTGCGGCAAGACCTGCACCGAGGAGCGGATCGACGCCATCCGCGCGGCCCTTGGCCTCGACCGGCCGTTCCTCAGCCAGTTCGGGGCGTTCCTCGGCGGGCTCTTCGCGGGCCGGGACTACGGCTCGGGTGCCACGCTCGTCCACTGCCCGGCGCCCTGCCTCGGCTACAGCTTCCAGACCGACGAATCCGTCTGGTCCATGATCACCGCACGGCTGCCGGTCAGCGCCACCCTGGCCATCGGCGCCGCGCTGCTGTGGCTGCTCGTCGGGGTGGCCGCCGGGCTGCTCAGCGCCGTCCGGCAGGGGAGCTGGTGGGATCGCGGCGCGATGGCCCTGGCCCTCGGCGGGATCAGCGTCCCGAACTATGTGCTGGCGCTGGTGCTTCAGTACGTGCTGGTCGTCAAGCTCGAATGGCTGCCGTTCCCCTCGGCCGTCGCCTTCTCGGACGATCCGGCGCGGTGGTTCCAGTCGTACCTGATGCCGTGGATGGTGCTCGCAGCCGGATACGCCTGCCTGTACGCGCGGCTGACCCGGACCCATGTGATCGAGACGCTGTCCGAGAACTTCCTGCGCACCGCCCGGGCCAAGGGGCTGAGCAGGCCGCTTGTGCTGCGCCGCCACGCGCTCCGGCCCGCGCTCACCCCCGTCACCACCCTCTTCGGGATGGACTTCGCCGGGCTGCTCGGCGGCGCCCTCATCACCGAGACCGTCTTCGGCCTCGGCGGCATCGGGAAGCTGGCCGCCGACTCCATCGCCAAGAACGACCAGCCGGTGATCATGGCGGTCACGCTGCTGGCGGCCTTCTTCGTGGTGGTCGGCAACGTAGTCGTGGACCTCGTCTACACCGCCCTCGACCCGAGAGTGAGGATCCGATGAGCGCGCCACCGGGGCTCCTCGTAGTGGACGATCTCACCGTCACCCTGCCCACCAGCCGTGGCCCGGTGGACGTCGTCAAGGGCGTCTCCTTCACCGTCGGCAGGAACGACACCATCGGCATCGTCGGGGAATCGGGCTCCGGCAAGTCCATGACCAGCCTCGCCATCATGGGGCTGCTGCCGCGCGGCGCGAGAACCACCGGCAGCGTCCGCCTCGACGGCGAGGAACTGCTCGGCCGCCCCGACCGCGAGCTGCGCCGGATCCGGGGCGACGGGATCTCCATGGTGTTCCAGGACCCGCTGTCCTCGCTCAACCCCTACTACACGGTGGGCCTCCAGATCGAGGAGGCCTACCGGGCCCACCGCGGCGGCTCCCGGAAGGCCGCCCGCGCCGTGGCCGCCGAGGCGCTGACGCGGGTGGGCATCGCCGAGCCCGAGCGGCGGGCGGGCCACTACCCGCACCAGTTCTCCGGCGGGCAGCGCCAGCGCGTCATGATCGCCATGGCGCTCGTCTGCTCCCCGTCCCTGCTGATCGCGGACGAGCCGACGACCGCGCTCGACGTCACCGTCCAGGCCCAGATCCTGCGGCTGCTCGCCGGGCTCCAGGAGCGGACTGGCACCGGGATGGTCTTCATCACCCACGACCTGGCCGTCGTCAGCTCCCTCGCGCGGCGGATCCTGGTGATGCGCGAGGGCGACCCGGTCGAGTACGGGGAGGCGGAACGGGTCTTCTCCGATCCCCACCATCCGTATACGCGGGCGCTGCTGGAGAGCGTGCCGCGCATAGACGACGACACGGAGGCCCCGCTGTGAGCGCGCACCCGGGGGAGCCGCTGCTGCGAGCCCATGAGCTGACCAAGACCTTCACCGGTCGCCGAGGCTTTGGCGGGCGGCACGCGTTCACCGCCGTCGACCGGGTCAGCTTCGACATCCGCGCGGGGGAGACCCTCGCCGTCGTCGGCGAGTCCGGTAGCGGGAAGTCCACCACGGCCCGGATGGCGGCGAAGCTGATGGAACCGACGGGCGGCGGCCTGGAGTTCGCGGGCGAGGACGTCACCCGCGCCAAGGGGCCCGCCCTCGCCCGGTTCCGTAAGGACGTACAGGTCGTCTTCCAGGACCCGTACTCCTCGCTGAACCCGCGCCACACCGTGGAACGCATCCTGATGGCGCCGCTGGACTACCAGGGCATCGCCCCCAGGGGCGGCAGGCGCGCGCTCACCAAGGAGCTGATGGAACGGGTCGGCCTCGACCCCGACCACTCCCAGCGCTACCCCGCGCAGTTCTCCGGCGGCCAGGCCCAGCGCATCGGCATCGCCCGCGCGCTCGCCGTGGACCCGAGGCTCGTCATCTGCGACGAGGCCGTCTCCGCGCTGGACGTCTCGGTCCGGGCCCAGGTGCTCGACCTGCTGCGGCGGCTCCAGCGCGAGAGCGGCTACGCGTACCTCTTCATCGCCCACGACCTCGCCGTGGTGCGCCGCATCGCGCACCGGGTGGCGGTGATGAGCGAGGGCCGCATCGTCGAATCGGGCCCCTGCGCACAGGTCTTCGCCGCCCCGAAGGCCCCGTACACCCGCACCCTGCTGTCCGCGATCCCCCGCATCAACCCAGAGTGGGACCGAACCCGCCGCGCCCGGACGGCCGCGCCCCGAAACCCAGCGAAGCCCCAGCCGGGCGACGGACCGCCCCGGTGACGGCCGCGCGGCGGGGCTGCCGGGCAACTGCCCAGCGGCGGACCGTCCCGGTGACGGCTGCGCGGCGGATCGGTGGAGCGACGGCCGCGCGGGGGGTCTGTGGGGCGACGGTTGGGAGGTGGGACAGCCGGGCGAGCTGCCGTGTGGCGGGCCGTCCGGGTAGTCCCCGGGCGGGGGGCCGGTCGGGTGACGGCTGCGCGGCGGAGCGGCTGGGCGACTGCCCAGCGGCGGACCGTCCCGGTGGCGGCTGCGCGGCGGGGCTGCCGGGCAACCTCCGCGCGGCGGACCGGCTTGGCAACTACACAGCGGCGCACCGTACCGGTGACGACCGAGCGAGTGATCAAGGAGGCACCACCCATGGCTGACCCCGACCGTGACCCTCACCGGACGATCCCCACACCCGGCCGGTCCGGACCCGTTCCCGCCGGACCGGATCCCCGCCTGCCTCGGCTGGCCGAACTCCCCGGGTTCGCCGCGTACATGGGGCAGGGCTGGGCCATTCCCGACCGTACGCCGCGCACCACCCCCGGCGCGGCCACGGCCGCCGCCGCGCATCGTGAGCGGCTTGGGGCGCTGTTCCCCGGGCGGGCCGTCGTCGTCGGCTCGGGCAGTGCCCCCGTACGCAGCAACGACACCCGCTACGACTTCCGCCCGGACAGCAACTTCGTCTGGCTCACCGGCTGCGCGGCCGAGGACGCCGTCCTCGTCCTGCGGCCCTCGGGCGCGGGCCACGACGCGGCGCTGTATCTGCCGCCCCCGGCCCGGCCCGGTGAGCCGGGGTTCTTCTCCGACGCCGCCCACGGCGAGCTGTGGGTCGGCGGCGCGCCCGGCCCCGCCGACTGGGCGGACGCGCTGCAGCTGGAGGTGCGTCCGTCCGGCGAGCTGGGGGCCGCGCTGACCGGGCTCACCGACCCGCTGATCACCGGCGCGCCCGGCACCGGACCCCTCACCGCCGACCGCCACAAGCCCTCGGGCGAACTGGAGCGCGCCCTCGCCGAGTTGCGCATGATCAAGGACGACTGGGAGATCGCCCGGCTCCGCGAGGCCGTGGACCACACCGTCTCCGGATTCGCCGCCGTCGTACGGGAGTTCCCCACCGCCCTGGAAGGCCCCGGCGAGCGCTGGCTCCAGGGCACCTTCGAACGCCACGCCCGCACCTACGGCAACGGACCCGGCTACGCCACGATCGTCGGCAGCGGAGCCCACGCCCCCACCCTGCACTGGGTGCGGTGCGACGGCCCGGTGCGCCCGGACGACGTGGTCCTGCTCGACATGGGCGTCGAGACCCGCGACCTCTACACCGCCGACGTCACCCGCACCTTCCCCGCCTCCGGCCGCTTCTCCGCCGCACAGACCCAGGTCCACGACCTCGTCGAGAAGGCCCACCGCGCGGCGCTCGCCCAGGTGCGCCCCGGGGCGCGCTTCACCGACTTCCACCACGCCGCGATGGAGGTCATCGCGCACGGCCTCCACGACTGGGGGCTGCTCCCGGTCTCCGTGGACGAGGCCCTGTCGGACCGTGGCCAGCACCACCGCCGCTGGCTGGTCTGCGGCATCGGCCACCACCTCGGCCTCGATGTGCACGACTGCGCCCAGTCCTCGTACGAGGCGTACCAGGGCGCCGAGATGACCCCCGGCATGGTGCTCACCGTGGAGCCCGGACTGTACTTCCACGCCCACGACCTGAAGGCCCCGCCGGAGCTGCGCGGCATCGGGATACGCATCGAGGACGACATCCTGGTGACCCCGGACGGCTCCGAGGTGCTCTCGGCGGACCTGCCGCTGGACGCGGCGGGCCTGGAGCGCTGGATGGGCAGCTAGGGAACGTCGGTCAGCGCGGCCGCGGTCAGGGTGAGGTGCTGGACGAGCAGCGCGGCCGCGGCGTCGGCGTCGCGGGCCAGCGCCGCCTCCTCCAGCCGCCGGTGCTCGTCGGCGCCGTCCCGGCCGGGGTCGCGGTGGGCCGACCAGCGGCGGGCCAGCTCGCTCGCCGTCCACATCCGGTCGAAGGTCTCCAGCAGCACGGGGTTGCCGCAGCCCTCCAGCAGCGTCCGGTGGAAGACCCGATGCGCCTCGGACCAGGCTTCGCAGTAGTACGTGCCCTGGTCCGGCCGGTACGCCGGGGTGCGGGCCAGCCGGTGGTGGGCGGCCCGTACCCGCGCCTCCCAGTCGACGTCGCCGCGCTCGACTGACAGGCGCAGCACGACCGGCTCGATCGTGCGCCGCGCCTCGGTGATCTCCTGCCAGCACTGATGGGTGAGGGCGGGCACGGCGAAGCCGCGGTTGTGCAGCCGGTCGGCGAGGCCGTCGCCGACCACCCGCACCAGCGCCTCGCGCACGACGGCCAGGCTCACGCCTTGCTCCCTGGCCAGGTCCTGCGGCTTGAGGGCCTCGCCGGGGGCGTATTCCCCCCGCATGATCGCGTCCCGCAGGCAGGTGTAGACCTGCTCGGAAAGCATCTTCTCTGGCATCTCTCCAGCATAGACGGTGGGGCGCGATAATCGATTATTGTTGCTAGGGTCGATGACTGCTCGTCAGTATCAACTGACGATTCCTCAACTCTCCGGGAGAACAACCGCATGAGCGCCGTTCGCGAGGTCAGCCTCGCCATCAACCGGACCCACGGATTCATCTACTTCGTCCCCGAGGCCGCGGAGGAGGCCGCCACGTTCGGCGTCACCGAGCGCGGACCGGCGTACTTCGCGTTCCGCTCGGCGCCGATGGGCGCGGTTCCGTGGCAGGTCGCGCTCGCGACCTTCTACAACTTCAGCCCGCGTGCGGTGCGGTCCATGATCGGTGTGTGGGACGCGGCCTCGCCCGAGCAGTGGCAGGCCGCCCGCTTCGCCAGCGCCGAACGTGCGCTGCGGCGCGTCGGGGCGAAGCTCACGGACGAAGAGATCGCGGAGGCGCGGTCGCTGATAGACCCGGTCGTCGCCGGGGCCGACTACGCGGGCAAGACCCTGGCCGCCGCGAACGCGTCGGTCGCGCTCCCGTCCGATCCGCTCACCGCGCTGTGGCAGCAGGTCACGGTGGCGCGCGAGTGGCGTGGCGACGCGCATCTCGTCGTGCTCGGCGCCCACCACCTCGGACCGGCCGACTGTACCGTCCTGCAGGCCGCCACGGGCCGCATGCCGATGGCGCTCGGGCGGGCGACCCGCCAGTGGGACGACGAGGAGTGGGACGCGGCGACGGCACGTCTCGTCGCGCGCGGCTGGATCGGCACCGACGGCGCCGTCACCGACGAGGGCACCGCGGCGCGTGAGCGGATCGAGGTCGAGACCGACGAACTGTGCGCCGCGCTCTGGGCGCCGATCGGCGATGAGGGTGCCCGCCGCCTCGCCTCGCTCCTCACGCCGATCAACGACGCGTTCACCGCGGCCGGGACGTTCGACCAACTCCGCTGAATCCGCGGCACCCTGGGCGGCGGCGGGCGTTCCCCCGCCGCCGCGCTCCGGTCACTCCGGTCAGCCCTCGGAGCCCGGTTCCGCCCGCTCGGCGGCGGAGGGCAGGTGCGTGAGCACCAGGACGAGGCCGGAGAGCAGGAAGACGCGCGTGGCGGCGTCCAGCCCGTTCCACGACTTCGACTGCCACATGGAGAACCACTCACCGCCGATCGCGATGAACCCGGCACCGAACAGCAGCATCAGCATCAACAGCCCCACCGTGCCCGCGCGGCGGGCGCGGCGGACGACCTCGCCGCCCGCCCGCAGGCTCATGCACCACAGCGCCGTCGCGGCGATGAGGACGACGGCGGCCAGGGTCTCCCACGCGATGATGGCGATGTAGGCGGCGTCCTGAAGCGCGGTGGACTCGATCGCCCGCCACATCAGGTCCTCGTCCTTGAACGTCGTGTCCATCGCCAGGACATGCCGCACGAACTGCTGGTTGGTGCCGAAGTCGGTGATGTTGCCGAACGCCACGAGCGCGATGTACAGCGCCATCGTCCCCGTAAGCACCGCCGAAGCGACGGCGAGGGTACGGGGCGAACGCACCCCGCCCGTTCGTTCGCTCACCACTTGTTCTCTGACCACGGCCATGTCCTCCCCCTGGATCCCCCTGGACCCTGCTTGATCCCGCTGATCGAGGTGGATCATCCACCATGTACGGGAAAAAGGTCCAGCGCCGGTACGTTTTTCCGGCTGCCGCTTCCGGCTACCACCCCACCGGAACCCGCTCGAAGCCGCCCGCGGGCCAGCACCTGGCCCACGCAGGAGTGCGAGCCCGCGCCGAAGTCGATGTGCCGGTTGGGGACCGGCCCAGATCCAGCGCGTCCGGGTCGGGGAACATCCGCTCGTCGCGGTTGGCGGCGTCGATGACCGAGAGGGTCGTGCTGCCCTTCGGAATCACCTCACCGCCCAGCTCGACGTCCTCCATGAGGTAACGCGGCATGCCCGGCGCCCGGTTGACGTCGACGGGCAGCAACAGCTTCCCGATCGCGCTGGACGTCGTCTCATGCCCGGACACCATCACCCCCCGCGCGATCCGCACCAGGATCTCATCGGGGAGACTGCGACCGGTGGCGTCGGTGATCGCGATGACCTGACTGATCAGATCGTCCCCCGGTTCAGACCGCTTACAGCCCACATGCTCGCCCAGATACGCCCCCAGATCCCCCTGCGCCGTACGCGTCTCCCGCTCGTTGTGCCGCTCCGGACGGAACAGGGTGCCCGACCTGTACGCGAAGCGCTCCCAGTCCCCCTCCGGCACGCCCAGCAGGGCGCCGATGACCCGCACCGGCAGCGGATCCGCGAACTCCACCATGAGATCCGCGGCTTCGGCCGGGCCGCCATCACGTCCACTAGGCCATGCCCGATGGTGGCGATCCGCGGCCGCAACGCCGCCGCCTGCTTCCCCGTCAGCACCCGGCCCAGCAAGCGCCGCCATAGCTCGTGCTGTTCGCCCGTATCGACCGGCTCCCGCGAGAAGCGCGGATCGGACAGCATCGCGTGCACATCCGCGTACCGCGTCAACACCCGCACCGACGCCCCGCCCGCCCCCAACGCCACCCTTCGACACATACGGAAAGCCACCCGCCACCTCTGGTTCGACCACGGGAGTTCCTCCAGAAACACACGGCATTCGGCGAACAGTTACTCACCTCACGGCGCGGGAGATCAAGGTGGTTCGGATGCCGGTACCGGGATCTTCCGCTCTGCCTCCACCCGTTTCGAGGCCGCCGGCTCGGGCGCGAGAAGGTTCAGGACGCTCTCCAGGAGATCCATCGCGCGCAGCCTTGTGCTCGGGTCGTGAAAGGCACCGAGCAGTTCCTCGACCCGGGCTCTCATCAGGGCGTCCTCGTCGTGCTGGCCGGAGGCTGCATCGGCCCGCAGGGCATCGGTGACGAGCTGGAAGGCACCCAGGACCGACTCGGTCTTGACCTTCGGGTTTCCGGCCGAGAACTGCAGGTCCGCGTACCTGTCGATCCACCACACCAGGCCGAGTCCGCCGTCGAGCAGGAGGTCCCGGAGCCCTTCCAGGCGTGCCACGTGGGCTGCCTCCTCGACGCGGTACCGCTCGGCGGCCTCGCTTCGGCGGCGAGCGGCCAGCAGTGTGGCCTCCGTGACGACCACGGTGCCCCGGCCGGTCACGCACAGCCTCTGATCGTCACGGATCTCCTCGCTGAGCACGCGGTTGACGGCGGTCTCCGCGGTGTCGGCCATGAGGA
This sequence comes from Streptomyces sp. NPDC001700, assembly GCF_053596435.1. NCBI lineage: Bacteria > Bacillati > Actinomycetota > Actinomycetes > Kitasatosporales > Streptomycetaceae > Streptomyces > Streptomyces sp. NPDC001700. The sequence continues at coordinate 5,447 of NZ_JBSFGE010000021.1, read as the reverse complement.
TGGGGTATGTGCGCAGGGCTTCTCCGGCATGGTCCGTCAGCAGTGATCGCGCCACGGCGTCGCCGTTGAGGAGCGGAACCTGCCGTGACGACTCAGCTGTCCAGTCGTAGGCGATACGCACGTCGAAGTAGAGACCATGGTCCGCGCTGGGCAGCTGAGCGGAGAACGTCCTGCCGAAGGGGCGGGTCTCCTGCCGGGCAGGGCCCGCGTCGCGCCGACGGAAGAGACGCGGCCTCATGCGGCGCCGTGAGCGCTGGACGCCGCCCGGCGGGCCGCCGTCTCCCGGACGACCTGGAAGAGCCGCGTACGCAGCTGGGCGCGGAACGGAGCCGTGCCGCCGATGAGCCTGTTGAGTTCACCGCCCAGCACGTCGGCCTGGGCCGAGAAGATGACGGCGACGACTTCTTCCACGGCATCTCCGGGCAGCTCACCGGCCTCGGCCGCGTCGCACCACTGACCGAGCACCTCAGACGCGCGCTCGCGTAGTTCAGGAGACTGCCATGTGGCCTGCCAGCCCTCGCGGAGCAACTCCCGGACGGCCTCGCCGTGCTCCGCTTCGGCGGTGAGGAGGAAGGGGACCGGCGAGGTGGCGCATTCGGTGTCGTCCAGCGCGAACACGTCGAGGAAGGCGGTGCGGCTGAACTCGCCCTTCTCCGATGCGTTCTTCTCCGGGATGGTCCAGTCGACGAGCGTCTTCAGCACCCGTGCCGAGAGATCGGTGTCGCCCAGCAGGGACTTCAGCGTGCTGAGCGCTGCCGTGCGTACCTTCTCGTCGTCAGCTGTCCGCTCCTTCTTCTTCCAGCTGCTTTCCAGGACGTACTTCAGCCTGGTAAGGGCGACGCTCGTGTACTCGCGTACCAGCTTCCTCCCGCACACCTTTGCGACGGCCAACTGGCGTTCGGGCGTGTTGGTGCCCTGAGCCCACCCGGCGAGGTCCCGTCGGACTTCCGGTCCCAGAACGGGATGGACGGCGAGGTGGTCCATCACGTCGACCACAAGCCGCGAGTAGCGGTCACTGCCCTTGCGCAGCCAGTCCTGCGTCAAGTCGAGGACGACATCTGCTCCTTCGGACTCGGCCAGCGTCGTCAGGATCTCGGCCAGCCTGGGGAGGCAGGCGTCCGCGATGCCCTGCGGCTGGCTGATCGCCGAGAGCCAGCGGGTGAGGACGGGCACGAGCTGCGGCCGCTCCCGCCAGACATGACCGAGCAGTGCCCGGTCTATGCCCGGGCGATGCTTGGTGATGGAGACGGTGCCGTCCGGCGCATAGTCCAGGTCGGCGTCGGAGCAGCGTTGGCTGCCGCCCGCACCTCCCAGCGGACCGCCTTGCTGCACCGGCCAGTGGATATCCGGATCGGCCAGGAGGGCGTCAGCGGCGTCCAGGACGGTGCGGACCCGCGCGCCGTCGAGGAAAGCGGCGGCAATCTGGAGGGCCCGGCGCTCCGGCGCCTCCTGGTCGGTGGAGCCGAACCAGTCGGTGAGTTTGTGCTTCCAGCCCTTGAACTCATCGAGCGCGTCCTTGTCCTGGGGACCCTCCGCACGCAGGACCACATGGGCCAGGTGTACGGCCTCGGCAGGCGGCTCGTCGCCGCGCAGCAGACCTGCGAACACGGTGGACTCGTCCGTAAGCCATGACGTGCGTCCGGCACGCTCGGGGCGGTCCTCGATCCGTCGACGGGCGACCTTCAGCGCGGAGGGCGGGTCCATCTCCATGACCCCGACCGGTGAGGTCCGGGTGTTCATGGCGGCGCTGTTCCAGACACGCGGGGTGGCGACGACGATCAGGCGGGTGTTGGCGCTGTGGGCCCGCATGGCGTATTCGGCGAGCCGGTCGTGGAACTCCCTGTCGAGCGGGTCCTTGACCCCGGCGAGGCTGAGAAGGTACCCGGTGTCGGACTCGCAGGGGATGCGGTCGGCGTCGGGCTTCTCCCAGTCCGGGTACAGCTCGAATATTTCGCTGTCCTTGTCGGCCACGGCGGCATCGAGCAGCTCGAGTGCCGCAGTGCGGCGGCCCGAGGACTCCTTGCCCAGGAGTGCGATGACGCTGCCGTCGAGCGGGTCGGCAACAGGAAACGGCTCTGGTGCCGGCCCACCGAACCTCATGAGCGGTCGGACGAAGAGTGGCTCGCGGAGGATGAGGCCGCGGTCGACGGGGTGTGGACGCAGCAGGGCGAGGCCCGAGACGATGTTCCTGATGGTGACGTCGCCGCGCGCCACCACCAGATCCCGTCCCACGGACGAGTGGTCAACCGAGATCCCCGGGTTCATCGCCTCTTCGAAGCTCTCGGGGCGATCACCGTCGAAGTTCATCGCTGTCCTCCCTTGTACACGTTGGTGTCGCGGCCGCCCAGGATGAAGTCCCCCTTGGCCCGCACGTCGCGGATGCTGATGGTGCTCCGGGGCGTGCTCTCCGTACGCGCGGACTCCGCCGCCTCGCCGAGAGTGCGTACCTCGTCGGCCGCTTCATCGGAGAGCGCCGCGATGCGTGCCAGCGCGGTGGCGGCCTGGGCTTCGAACACGGCGGCCAGGCTGCCGTGCTGGCCGCCCTCCACAGCCGCAAGGCACCGGTCGAAGCCGTCGAACAGATCCAGGACGGTCTGCCGCTCCTCGGGCGCGTGACGGCCGAGGAGAGCAGCGCACCGGTTCCGTACGAAAGACCAGGCGTCAGTGGCCATGGCTGCCACGACGGCACTACCGGCCAGCGTCGCAATTGCTTCGGGCGCGTTCATGCTGGGGTCCTCCCGCTTTCCGTCCGCCAGGCTCGCCGTCGGGCGACTGTTCAGGGTGAGGCCCCGGATCTCGGCCGTACTGTGCTCGGGGATCTGAATCCAGCCGTATCCGGCGAACTCGTCATGCTCCACGTGCACCTTGAGGTACTGGTCCGGGTCCAGTCCGTGGCTGTGGTGCTGGATGACGTCCTGGTAGAGCCGGTCCGAGACGATGACGGCCAGGTTCGTGGTGAGGGTCCCGCTCAGCACGGACTTCAGCGGTGGCGCGTTGAGGTAGCGGGCGACGGCTATGGGCGCGGAGCCGCTGTGCCCGAGCGCAGCGGTCCTCGCCACCCCGAGATCTACGGCCAGCCGAAGCCTCATCGGCTGCTTCCGCGGACGATGAGCGTTGCACTCCCCGAGGGCGACCGTAAGATTCCTGACGAACTCGCCCAGCACGACCTGCTCTGAGGTGCCGGCGGGCAGCACGGCGAACTCCTGGTCGCCCTGCGGCTGACGCTTCCAGGACAGCCTGTCCAGGCTACTCAGAGCCGCCGCTCTGTCGAGCACTCCGACGAGTTCGGCCTGAGTCCGCTCCTGCTGTGGGATGTCGAGCCTGCTGTACCGCTCCACGTCAGCGGCCATGCAGAGATGGCGCGTGATGATGTCCTGTGATGCCATGCGACACCTGTCTGGTGAAGTGACGGATGTGGCTCGCTTCCGCGAGCCGGGCATCAACTGTGCAATCAGGTCGTGGAGAACAGGGCGAAAGCCGTATTAATACGGTTTCTGCGGAGGGCGGGTCGGCGGGTCGGACAGGCCCGCGGTCCGGCGGAGTCCCGGCAAGTCGAGTACCGTGATGCGGCGATATCCGGTGGCCAGCAGGCTTTCCTGGCGTAACTCTCTGAGTGCCTTGTGGACGGTGACTTCCGAGGAGCCGGTCAGGGCAGCCAGTTCCGGCTGGCTCAGGGCGACACCGATGACCAGACTCCGGCGCACCTGATGGCCGTGCGACACCGCGAGTTCCGACAGCACCCGCGCGAGACGAGCCTTCACGGGCAGCCCGCCGTACTCCACCCGGCGGCGGTTGGCCCAGCGCAGCTTCTCGACGACCATGCCGGTGAGCGTCATCGCGGCGTCGGAATGGCGGTGGAGGAACCGCTGGACATCCTCGTACTCCATGACACTGGCTGAAATCTCGCCACACGCGGTGACCGTCGCCGATCTCGGAGCGTCATCCAGGGCGGCCATCTCACCCACGATGTCACCGCCGGCCCGGATGGCCAGAAGGGCTTCACGGCCGTTCTCCGTCTGAGCGGTGACCTTGGCGAACCCGGAGTGCAGCAAGACCATGTACTGGGAACGGTCGCCCTCCTGGATGAGGATTTCCTCGGGCGAGAAGCGGCGGCGGGTCCCGAGCTGGAGCATCTCTGCCCGGACACAGCCTCGCAGCCTGCCCAGGAAGCTGCGCACGGGCCAGCCACCGGGTAACGGAGGGCAAGAACCAGCACGTTCAGGACCGCACGGGTGATTCGGGGCTGCGCCCTCCAGTGTCAAGATCACTTCCTCCCGACGCGGCGACCAGCGAGATTGGCTGAGACACAGACGTTTGGTGCTGTCTCAGGACAGCACTGTCAAGTGCTGTGAACAAGGGGGCACCCACTCACCAACCGGCGCATTTAGTCTCTGTGCCGTGCGCCCTTCGTGTGGCCGTCAGCTGACGCGTCCTGAACTCAACGCCGCGCGGAGCACCCGTCAGCGAGGGTCTGCCCCACCACCGTACGGAACCCTTCTCCCGCTGGCGCGTGCGGCGCGTCGCCCAGACGGAGCTGGACGGGGGGTTGGGCCTCGTCGACGTCACCGCCTGCCCAGCCGCGGCCGCTGAGGATACAGCTGGGTGCCCACCGGGCGACGGTGCTGTGCTGTCTGGTGGGCGCGGTGGGCTGTGTCTTGATGGCGGCGCTGAACGGCGCCGGCACTGTTCCAGGCCTGCGCTGGGGTGGCAGGTGAGCAGATAGGGGAGGAAGTCGCCGGCACTGTCGAGCTACGCCCGCTGCTGCCTCATCGGAGTCATACCAGCGCCCCCACGTCGGTACGGCCGGAGCAGCCCGCGCCGCTCCCAGAAGTGCAGCGTCGACAGGGGGAGTGACGTGCCGGAGAGGGCTGGCCGTTGAAGGCCTGGCACCTCAGGGGAGCCAGGCGGTTACGGAAGCATTAACAAGTATCCACAGGCATCGACGTCTTACCGTATGTTGATCGAGTGAGCTCACAAGACCCGGAACCCCGACATCCGTTCACCGCAGTCCGCAAGACGGACAGAGTACTGGCGATACTGATCATCATCGGTATCGCCTTCGGAGTGTTCTGGCTGGTCTCAAGCCTCGCCTCGTCCTACATAGGGTTCTTCACCTGACCGTTCCTAAAGACTGAGCGGTAGTGAGTCCTGGCTCCAGGACTCGTGCTCAGCCGGGTGCCCCGGACGGTGTTGGGCTCCCCCAGCTACCGCTGGGAGGTGCCCCCTCTGGTCACCCGCGTTCGCTCCGCCTCCGGCGCCGACGGATCGTGTGCGTGGTCCGGGGATGCGGGGGCGGGTTTCCTCACGCCCCGGGGTGGCCGGTCGGGCCTGGACGGTCCGATGCCCCGCACGATCGCTCTGGTCGTGCGGGGGCGGTGCCGTCCGTCGCCGGATCGGGTGCCCCAGGGCGCGCCTTCCGATCGCCACCGCTGCCGCGTCGTGGCGAG
>NZ_JBSFGE010000020.1:0-175750 GCF_053596435.1 Streptomyces sp. NPDC001700 | reverse complement strand
GGGACGGGTGGGCACAACCCACCCACCGGCCCGCACCCGGCCACGAAACCCCCTGCCCACCCCGGGGCCCGGGGTGCCCCCGGTTTCGGGGAGGGGCGGGGTGGGGGAATGCTCGCTACGCCGAGACGGACGGCGACGTCGCAGGGGTCTCCGGCGGGCCACTTGCCGTGTTGGACGCGGTGTTCGTGGGGGACGTGGGCGCCGTGGTCGGCGCGGTCGTCGGGGGGTCGGTCGGAGGCGTCGTGGGCGGCGTCGGGCGCCCCGTCGGCGTGTGCGTCGGCCCGTGCGTCGGCTCTTGTGTGGCCGGGGGCGTCGTCGGAGTCTGCGGCTGCGACGGGTCACCGGTTGTCGACGGGTCGGACGGCGTGGGCGACCCGCTCGGGGTCCCGCCACTCGACGGCACCGAGGACGGCGACGACAGCGGCACATTGCTCAGCCCCGGCTGCGGCGCCTGGCTAGGGGCGTCCGACGGCTCGTCGGCCGTCAGATCCTTGTCGTCGTCCTGCTTCGACGCCGACTCGCGCGGCTTGACCCGGTCGGACGAGGGCTTGTCGTTGTCGCCGCCGACGGCTCCGAGGGTCACTACGGTGCCCAGCACGGCCACCAGCAGCACCCCGGCCCCGGCGGCCGCCATGTTGCGGCGGGTGCCGGTCAGCGCCAGGTTCCGGAGCGTGCCCAGGCGGCGCGGCTTGGCCGGAGTGGGGGTGAGAGTGGCAGCAGGGGCAGGGGCGGGTTGGGTCGGTAGCGCCGCCGTGGCCGCTACCGGGGGTATCTTCGCCGTCTCGCCCACCACCGGCATGATGACCGCGGTCACCTGCTCCTCCGGCGAAGGCGAAGGCGACGGCGAAGGCGCCGCCGCCGGGGGACGCGTCCGTACGACGCCCGGCCCGAACGCGTCCGGCATCGCCGCGCCCGTACGGTCGCTCACCAGCGCCAGCGCCCGCCGCCCCGCGACCGTTCCGCGCTTGTCCGCCAGCGCGCCGCGCAGCCCGATGGACGCCTCCAGCTCGGCGCGGGCCCGGTCGAGGTTGCCGGTGCACAGGGCGAGGACGCCCAGCTCGTGGTGGAAGTACGCCTCGTCGGCGACCTGTCCGGCCAGCCGCGCCGACTCCTGGCCGTGCCGCACGGCCCGTTCCCAGGCACTCCAGTGCAGCGCCGCCGCGAAGGCGGGGGCGGCGGCGCGGGCCAGATCGACGGCGGCGTCGGCGTGCCCGGCCTCCCGGCCCGTGACCAGGGCGGCCATCGCGGCGAGTATCGCGTCCGCCTCGACGGCGACGCGCTCGGGCGCCACCGAGGGGTGTGCGGCCCACCAGGTGTAGTGCTGGGCCACGGTGTGCGCCCGCCCGGCGGACGCGGCCGCGTCGCCCGCGTACCCGTCCGCCGCGAGCTGGTCCGCGACCCCGGCCGCCAGCCGGTAGTGCGGGCCCACGGTGGTGACCAGGCCGTGGGCGAGCAGTTCGCCGAGGGCCGCGTCCGCGTGCGGATCGTCGGTGAGGGCGGGCAGATGGGCCTGGTGCGGGCATTCGCCGCCGAGCGCGACCGCGAACCGCAGGGCGTCGCGGGCCGCTTCGCCCAGCCCCGCGGCGAGCAGCGCGGCCGGGGCCGCGGCCTCGGGGATCGGGGGCAGAGGCGGCACCGCGTCACGCGGTTCGGCGTCACCGGACGCGGAGGCGGCAGCGGTGGCGGCGCCGTCCGCGGAAACGGCAGAGGCAGCGAAGCCGACCGCATCGGCGGCATCAGCAGCCCCGGCCGTCTCCACAGCCCCGGCCGTCTCCGCGACAGCGGCCTCGCGCTGCCGCAGCAGCGCACCCGCCTGTACGAACCGCAGCGGCAGCCCCTCCGACTCGAACCACAGGTCCGCCGCCCAGCTCGCCTCGTCCTCCGCCAACGGGCGCCGCAGGGCCCGCTCCAGCAGTTCCAGACCGGCGGTGCGGCTGAGCCCGGAGAGGAAGACCTCTTCGAGGTGGGAATCGGCGGACGGGGCCGCGACATCCGGCGTGGCGGAGATCAGGAAGGCGCATTCGGGGGTCGCGTCGAGGAACTCGTCCAGCACGGCGCCGCCGAACTCGATGTCGTCGAGGACGACGACCGCGCCGATCTCCTGCACCGCCTCCAGCAGTTCCGCCCGCTCGGGCCGGTACAGCGGGGCGCGGTAGACGGCCGCGTAGAGGTCGTACAGCAGGTCGGTGGGGGTGCGGTGGTAGCCGGAGAGCCGTACGACGCCGTCCGGCGCCAGGCGGTCGCAGTCCGCCGCGACGGCCTCCAGCAGCACGCTGCGCCCGGCGCCGGAGGGCCCGGTGACCCGTACGGAACGGCCGCGGGCCAGCAGCCGGGCCAGCCGCTCGCGCTCCTCGTCCCGCTCCAGCATCGGCAGGTCGGGCACCACCGTGCCGGACGGCCGGGGCGCGGCGGCGGCCCGGCGCAGCTCGGCGCGCTGGTCGGGGGTGTGCCGCTCGGGCCGGGCGGCCCGGGCGGACCGCTCGCCGGGCGGGCAGGGCTCTATCTCGCTGCCGTCGACCGGGTTCACGGTCAGCAGATGGTCGCCGGTGACGATGCGTACGGTACGGACGGGACCGGCGGGCACGTCCGCGTCCCGCGGCGGCTGCGGCGCGGCGGCGGCGTCCGCGGGACGCGGGCTCGGGTCGTCGTGGCCGTGCTCGTGCGGTGCGCGGTGGTGCTGCTCCATGGCCCAGTGCCCCCCAGATGCGTGGCGCGCCGATGTGTGCCGCCGTAGGGATGATGTCCGGCGAGTGCCGGACAAGACCTCGTCACAGTATCCACCGGCCCCGGAACGGCCCGCGCCACCCCGGGGATTCGGGGGTTCAGACGCGCGGCAGCGTCTCCGCTTCGAGTCCGCCCTCGATCGCCAGGATGCGGTGCAGTCGGGTGGCCACCAGCAGCCGCTGCATCTGCGGTGGCACCCCGCGCAGGACGAGCCGACGGCCCACCCGCCCCGCCCTCCGGTGCGCCCCCATGATCACGCCGAGCCCGGTGGCATCCCAGGAGTCCAGCTCGGTCAGGTCGAGTACGAGATCCCCGCCGCCGGCGTCAACGGCGGTATGCAGGGCCGTACGGGCGTCCGCCGCGCTTCGGACGTCCAGTCGGCCCCCGACGACCAGCTCGGCGTGGTCGCCCCTGATGTGCATAATGCGCTCCCCTGGATGGTGCGAGTCGTCGTGTCGTCAATGCGCCATTTCTCTCTACAGAACTGACTGCCCCGCACCCGAGGAAGTTGCCGTCTGTAAGCGAACCGATACCGAATTCACCCGAGAGGGTGAGTTCCGGGCCTGGCGCCGCACCAGGGCCCTCAGTAGCGGTAAAAGCCCCCACCGCTCTTGCGGCCGATGTCACCCGCGTCGACCATCCGGCGCATGATCTCCGGTGGCGCGAACTTCTCGTCCTGGGACTCGGTGTAGATGTTGTCGGTGGCGTGCAGCAGGATGTCCACGCCGGTGAGGTCGGCCGTCGCGAGGGGTCCCATCGCGTGACCGAAGCCCAGCTTGCACGCGATGTCGATGTCCTCGGCCGTGGCGACCCCGGACTCGTAGAGCTTGGCGGCCTCGACCACGAGTGCCGAGATCAGGCGCGTGGTGACGAAGCCCGCGACATCGCGGTTGACGACAATACAGGTCTTGCCCACGCCCTCCGCGAACTCCCGTGCCGTGGCGAGCGTTTCGTCGCTCGTCTTGTAGCCGCGCACCAGTTCGCACAGCTGCATCATCGGGACGGGAGAGAAGAAGTGGGTGCCCACGACCCGCTCCGGGCGCTCCGTGGCAGCGGCGATCTTGGTGATCGGGATGGCGGAGGTGTTGGACGCGAGGACGGTGTCGTCCTTGACCAGGCCGTCGAGGGTGCGGAAGATCTCCCGCTTGACGTCGATCCGCTCGAAGACGGCCTCGACGACGATGTCCGCGTCGGCGGCGGCGTCGAGGTCGGTCGTGGTGGTGATGCGGGCCAGCGCCTGTTCGGCCGCCGCGGCGTCCAGCTTGCCCTTGGAGACGAACTTCTCGTAGGAGGCGCGGATTCCGTCCGTGCCGCGCCGCAACGCCTCATCGGTCACGTCGCGCAGCACGACGTCCCAGCCCGCCTGGGCGGAGACCTGCGCGATGCCGGACCCCATGAGTCCGGCTCCGATGACCGCGAGCTTCTTGGCCACGACACACCCCTTCGTCGACGTTCGGTGTGCGTGGACCTTAACGCCCGTTCACCCCCTGGGGCAGCCCCTAGTAAGGCGCGTCACGGTGTGTTCTTCACCGCATAGTTGAGCACTGTGTCGCTGAGAAGCGCCTCCATGACGTCGACTTTCCGGAGGGCGTCCTCGGCCACCTCGTCCACGTCGCCGCCCTCGGCCAGGCCGTGGATGATGCAGCGCTGAACGGCGTTCTGCAGCCCGACCAGTTGGTGGGCGATGAACTCGGGGGTCGGGTCCTCGGGGGCGGCGTCCGCCTCCTCGCGGAGGGTGACACCGAGCCGGTTGACCGCCTTCCCCTGGATGGTGAACAGCCTGGCCATCAGGGTGGGCGACTCCGTGAAGACCTGCCGGAAGCGGTCGTAGCCCGGGGTCAGCCCGACGTACGCGTGCCGCTCCCGGATGTCCTGGCGCAGCTGCTCCGCGATGGCCCGGGCCGCCGACCGGCCGGGCGCGCGCTCCCGTACGAGCCGGGAGGGGCGGTCGATGATCTCCTCCTCGCGGTCGACGAACAGGTCTTCCTTGGCCGGGAAGTAGTTGTAGACCGTGTTGACGGAGACCTCGGCCGCCTCGGCGATCTCCGCGATCGTCACCGTCTCGAAGCCGCGCTCCATGAACAGCCCGGTCGCGACATCCGAGATGTGCTGCCTGGTCTGCCGCTTCTTCCGCTCCCTGAGCCCTTCCGCCATGCCCTCATCCTAGCTTCGCTGGATTGGCTGCATCTTTGGGGTCATTGCAAAATTTAAGTGACCCTGCTTTTCTATCGGCATGCCAAAGCCAGTCATCACCACGAGCGGGCTCGCCCGCACCTTCCGGACCAAGAGCGGCCCCGTGGAGGCCGTCCGCGGCATCGACCTGACGGTGGAGGCCGGGGAGATCCTGGGCTTCCTCGGCCCCAACGGCGCGGGCAAGACCACCACGCTCCGCATGCTCACCACGCTGCTCCCGCCCACCGGAGGCACCGCCACGGTCGCCGGTCACGACCTCGCCGCCGACCCGGCCGGGGTGCGCCGCCGCATCGGGTACGTCGCCCAGTCCGGCGGGGTCGACCCCACCGTCTCCGTACGGGAGGAACTGGTCACCCAGGGCCGCCTCTACCGGCTTTCCCAGCCCGAGGCCGTCGCCCGCGCCGGTGAACTGGCCCGTGAGCTGGAGCTGACCGACCTGCTGGACCGGCCGTGCGCCGCCCTCTCCGGCGGGCAGCGGCGCCGCCTGGACATCGCGCTCGGCCTGGTCCACCGGCCCGGCGTCCTGTTCCTGGACGAGCCGACGACCGGGCTCGACCCGGCCGGGCGCGCCGACCTGTGGGACCTGATCCGGCGGCTGCGCGCCGAGCACGGCATGACCGTCTTCCTGACCACCCACTACCTCGACGAGGCGGACGCGCTCGCCGACCGGCTCATCGTCGTCGACCAGGGCCGGGTGGCCGCCGAGGGCACGGCGCGGCGGCTCAAGACCGAGTACGGCGGCTCGCCTGACGCCACGCTCCAGGACACCTTCATCGCCATCACCGGGCGCCGTGTCGCCGCACCGCGCGAATCCGCCCCGCTCACCGTCTGATCACCGTCTGGACCCGAAGGACGCCCCCATGCCCCACGTCATCTCCGACACGGCGCTGATCTTCCGCCGTCAACTGCGCCAGACCCTGCGCTCCAAACCCGCCATGGTCTTCGGCCTCGTCCAGCCGCTGCTGTTCCTGGTCTTCTTCGGCCCGCTGCTCACCGGCATACCGCTGGACGGCGAGGGCGACTCGTGGCAGACCATCGTCCCCGGCATCCTCATCCAGCTCGGCATGTTCAGCGCCTCGTTCGCCGGGATCGGCATCATCTTCGAGAAGAACATGGGCGTCATCGAGCGGATGCGGGTCACCCCGGTCAGCCGACTGGCCCTGCTCATGGGCCGGGTGCTCAAGGACGTCGTCCAGCTCCTGCTGCAATCCGTGGTGGTCGTCCTCGTCGCCCTCGCCCTCGGGCTGCGCGCGCCGGTGCTGGGCATCGTGATCGGCTTCGGCTTCGTCGCCGTGCTCACCGTCTCGCTCGCCTCGCTCTCGTACGCGCTGGCCATGCGGGTGGAGTCGCCGCAGGGGTTCGGCCCCGTCATCAACTCCGTCACCATGCCCGCGATGCTGCTCTCCGGGATCCTGCTGCCGATGTCGCTCGGGCCGCGCTGGCTCGACATCACCTCGCACTTCGTGCCGTTCCGCTACCTCGTGGACGGCGTACGGGCCGCCTTCGCGGGCGACTACGGGGACGGGCGGATCGGCCTGGCCTGCCTGGTCGCCACCGGGCTCGCCACCTTCGCCGTCGCCCTCGGCGCCCGCCTCTTCCGGCAGGCCGGGGCATAGGGGGATGGCTCCCGGCTGCGCGTAGGCTCGGACCCATGGTCAATCTCACCCGCATCTACACGCGCACCGGGGACCAGGGCACCACCTCCCTGGGCGACATGAGCCGCACCGACAAGACCGACCTGCGGATCGCCGCGTACGCCGACGCGAACGAGGCGAACGCCGCGATCGGGGTGGCCATCGCGCTGGGCTCGCTGCCGGACGAGGTGGCCCGGGTCCTGGTCCGCGTCCAGAACGACCTGTTCGACGTGGGCGCGGACCTGTCCACCCCGGTGGTCGAGAACCCCGAGCATCCGCCGCTGCGGGTCGAGCAGAGCTACATCGACAAGCTGGAGGCGGACTGCGACCGCTTCCTGGCGGACCTGGAGAAGCTCCGCAGCTTCATCCTCCCCGGCGGCACCCCGGGCGCGGCCCTGCTGCACCAGGCGTGCACGGTCGTCCGGCGGGCGGAGCGGTCGACGTGGGCGGCGTTCGCCGAGCACGGCGACGCCATGAACCCACTCACCGCGACCTACCTCAACCGCCTCTCGGACCTCCTCTTCATCCTGGCCCGCACGGCCAACAAGGAGGCAGGCGACGTCCTGTGGGTCCCCGGCGAAAACCGCTGACGCGGCCCTGTCCCCCACCCCGCCCCTCCCCACAGCATCCGATATGCGGCTCCGCCGCGTGGCGGGGCAGGCCCCGGCCCCCAGCCGACCTCCGAAGCCCGGAACAACCGCTGCGCACGCGTGCCGGGACGCAGCCCCAGGGCAGGGCCCTGGGCGCGGACTCCAACCCGCGCCCGGGGCACAGGTCCCGGGGGCGGGCTCCGATGGGCGGAGGGCGGGGTGGGGGCTTCCGCCGGAGGCGGCTACCTCGCGTTCGACTCGGCGGGTTCCCGCTTCGGCCACACCGTGTAGGCCAGCGCGATGATCACGTTGATGCCCATGACGAACAGCATCCTGGACTGCCACTCGCGCAGCGAGCCCACGTCGCCGTCGTCGCCGACGTACCAGATCGCGCCCTGGAGCAGGGCCATCGCGATGGCCGCCGCCAGGATCCAGCGGGCGGCGGTCTTCCATTCGTGGGCCGCGCGGGCCATGCCGTACTTCGGTGGCTTCACCGGCGGCGGGCCGTCGAAGAAGCGGTGGGCCACCCGGGCGTCGACCCACTTGATCGTCTGGTGGCCCAGGGCGACCGAGAAGCCGATGTAGGTCGCGGCGATGCCGTGCCTCATGTCCGGCTCCGCGCCGTTCTTGAGGTCGATGGCGGTCGCCACGAACAGCACCACCTCCAGCAGCGGTTCGCACAGCAGCACGGCCACGCTCGCACGCGGCATCTTCGCCACGTACCGCAGTGCGAGCCCCACGGCCAGCAGTACCCAGAAGCCGACCTCACAGGCGATGATCAGCGCGACAATCACGGTTCGCTCCCCTCGTTTTCTCCTTCCTCAGCCTTCCGCCCGATCCGGGGGCCCGCCTCGTCGCGGGCGATGAGACCGGGCTGCATCCTTCGATGTACGCGGGCGGGACCGGGAGGGGAGGCCACGGGGCCGTGGCACGTGCTGTGATGGGGGCATGCCCCAACGCCCCCACCGCGACGACGTGCTGATAGCCCTCGCCGGAGTGTTCGGCGGGGTGTTGCTGTGGGCGCTGGGGCTGCACAACAACCCGCCGTTCTTCGGCACGCCCCAGTGGCTGGGCCTCGTCGCCCTGGCCGTCATCTCGGGCGCGGAGCTGCTGCGGCGTACGGCGCCGGTCGCGGGGCTCGGCATCGGGACCGCCGCCGTCGCCGCGGACCTGTGCAGCGGCGGGCTCGCCGCGACGCTGCTGATGTACACGGACCTGATCTACGCCTGCGTCATGTACGGCACCCCCGCCACCGCCCGCCGCCTCCCCCGGCTGTGCGTGCTGGTCACGGCGGTGGCGACGGCCGTACCGCTGGCGGTGGTCCGCGAGCCGTGGACGCTGCTGATCGGCATGCTCGTCGCGGTGTTCACCATCAGCCCGGCGTGGACCGGCGTACTGGTCCGCAACCACCGCGAAGAGGCCGCCGCCGCCCGCCTGGAGGCCGAACGCACCGCGCTGCTGGCCGAACTGGACCGCCGGGAGGCGATCACCGCCGAGCGCGCCCGGATGGCCCGCGAGCTGCACGACATGGTCGCCAACCACCTCTCCGCCATCGCCATCCACTCCACCGCCGCGCAGACCCTCAAGGACCCGGCCGCGACAGAGGAGGCCCTCGGCGTCATCCGGGACAACAGCGTGCGCGGACTGGCCGAGATGCGGCGGCTGATCGGGCTGCTGCGCGACGCGCGCGAGGAGGACCACGCACCGTCCGCCGCGCCCACCCTCGGCGCGCTGGACTCCCTGCTGGAGCAGGCCAGAACCAGCAGCCCGCCGCCGCCCGGCGGCCAGGACTTCGTCCTGTACGACGAGCGCCCGGCGGGCTCCGCCCCGCTGCCCGCCCCGGTCGAACTCGCCGCGTACCGCATCGTCCAGGAGTCCCTGACCAACGCCCTCAAGCACGCCGGGCCGGGCAGAGTGGACGTCACGCTGACCCACCCCGCGAGCGGTACGGACGGCGGCGCCCTGGAGGTCAGGGTGACCAGCCCGTACGGCGGCGACCGCCCCGCGCCACGGGTGCCCGGCTCCGGCACCGGGCTGATCGGGATGCGGGAACGGGTGACGCTGCTCGGCGGCACCCTCGACGCGGGCCCCGTCCCCGGACCCTCCGGCACCGTGTGGCGGGTCCGCGCCGCGCTGCCCCTGGCCGACGGGGCCTGAGCCATCCACCATCCACAAGGAGCAGCGGTGAATCAGCTACAGCCCACGCCGGAGACGACCAGAGTGCTCGTCGCCGAGGACCAGGCCTCGGTGCGCTCCGGGCTCGTGCTCATCCTGCGGTCGGCGCCCGGCGTCGAGGTGGTCGGCGAGGCCGTCGACGGTCAGCAGGCCGTGGAGCTGGCCCGGGAGCTGCGCCCCGACGTGGTGCTGATGGACATCCAGATGCCGCGCCTCGACGGGGTCTCCGCGACCCGGCAGGTGGTCGAGGAGGGGCTGGCCGACGTCCTCGTACTGACCACCTTCGACCTCGACGAGTACGTGTTCGGGGCGCTGCGCGCCGGGGCGGCCGGGTTCCTGCTCAAGGACAGCGACGCGGCACAGCTGGTCGAGGCGGTCCGTACGGTCGCGCGCGGCGAGGGGCTGATCGCGCCCGCGGTGACCCGGCGGCTGATCGCGGAGTTCGCCCGCTCGGGGGCCCAGACGGCAGACCCCTCGGTGCTCTCCGTGCTCACCCCGCGCGAGCGCGAGGTGCTGGGCGCGCTGGGCCAGGGGATGTCGAACGCGCGGATCGCGGAGCATCTGACCATGGCGGAGGCGACGGTGAAGACCCACGTCAGCCGGGTGCTCGCCAAGCTGGAGCTGCGCAGCCGGGTGCAGGCCGCCGTCCTGGCCCAGGAACTGGGCGTCTAAAGCATGGGCGTCTAAAACAGAAAAGGCCCGGCTACGCGACGTTGACGCGCTGGCCGGGCGGGGCGGCCTCCAGCCAGGCCAGGAAGCCGGTCAGGGCGTCCTCGCTCATCGCCAGCTCCAGCCGCGTACCGGTGTGCCGACAGGCCAGGATCACCGCGTCGGAGAGCAGGGCCAGCTCTTCCTCGCCCTTGGGCGTACGCCGCTCCAGCACCTCGATCGAGGCCCGCTCCAGCGTGCGCCGGGGGCGGAACGCGTACGAGAAGACCCGGAACCACTCGATCCGGTCACCGTTGTAGCGGGCGATGCCGTACACCCACCCCTTGCCGCTGGGCTCCGCCTCGGGTCCGGGCGCGCCCCAGCGCATGGAACAGTCGAAGGTGCCGCCGGACCGCTGGATCAGCCTCCGCCGCAGCCCGAAGACGAAGAGTCCCGCCACCACCAGCGCGACGACCACGCCGCTCACGAGCAGAGCGAGGACCATCTTCACCGACCTCCTCGCCTCATCCGGAAAAACCGCACCTGCATCGCCTCAGCCGCGGACCGCTGAAGAGGAGCTCCAGCGAGGTCCGCGGCTGAGGTTTCCGACCGTAACGTGACAGGCTCAGTGCACTCCCGCCACCGCACGCAGCCGGACGTCGGCGCGCCGCTCGGCGGCGGCGTCCGCCGCCGACTTCGCGCGCTCCAGCGCCCGCTCCGCGCGCTTGACATCGATTTCGTCGGACAGCTCCGCGACCTCGGCCAGCAGCGAGAGCTTGTCCTCCGCGAACGAGATGAACCCGCCGTGCACCGCGGCGACGACCGTCCCGCCGTCGCTCGTACGAATGGTCACCGGGCCGGACTCCAGCACACCGAGCAGCGGCTGGTGGCCGGGCATGACGCCGATGTCACCCGATGTGGTGCGCGCGATGACCAAGGTGGCCGTGCCGGACCAGACACTACGGTCCGCCGCGACCATCTCGACGTGCAGCTCAGCAGCCAACGTGGCTCCTCGGGTCTGAAACCTGCCGGGTACGACAGGGCTTTCGTCAAAGAATAACGGGCGTGCGGGGAGGGGCGGGACCGGGCCCACCCCTCCCCCATGAGCACCGGGCTCAGGAGACGCCCAGCTCCTTGGCCTTGGCCTTCAGGTCGTCCAGGCCACCGCACATGAAGAACGCCTGCTCGGGGAAGTGGTCGTACTCACCGTCGGCGATCGCGTTGAACGCGGCGATCGACTCGTCCAGCGGCACGTCCGATCCGTCGAGACCGGTGAACTGCTTCGCCGCGTGGGTGTTCTGCGACAGGAAGCGCTCGATGCGGCGGGCGCGGAAGACGGTGAGCTTGTCCTCCTCGCCCAGCTCGTCGATGCCCAGGATGTTGATGATGTCCTGGAGGTCCTTGTACTTCTGCAGGATCGACTTCACGCGCGAGGCGCAGTCGTAGTGGTCCTGCGAGATGTAGCGCGGGTCCAGGATCCGGGACGTCGAGTCCAGCGGGTCCACCGCCGGGTAGATGCCCTTCTCCGAGATCGGCCGGGAGAGCACCGTGGTCGCGTCGAGGTGCGCGAAGGTGGTCGCCGGGGCCGGGTCGGTGAGGTCGTCCGCGGGGACGTAGATCGCCTGCATCGAGGTGATCGAGTGACCACGGGTCGAGGTGATGCGCTCCTGGAGGGTGCCCATCTCGTCGGCCAGGTTCGGCTGGTAGCCCACCGCGGAGGGCATGCGGCCGAGCAGGGTCGAGACCTCGGAACCGGCCTGGGTGAAGCGGAAGATGTTGTCGATGAAGAACAGCACGTCCTGCTTCTGCACATCGCGGAAGTACTCCGCCATGGTCAGACCGGCGAGGGCGACGCGCAGACGGGTGCCCGGGGGCTCGTCCATCTGGCCGAAGACCAGCGCGGTCTGCGGGAGCACGCCGGACTCGGCCATCTCCTCGATCAGGTCGTTGCCCTCACGGGTGCGCTCGCCGACACCGGCGAACACGGAAACGCCCTCGTGCAGCTTGGCCACACGCATGATCATTTCCTGGATGAGGACGGTCTTGCCGACACCCGCGCCGCCGAACAGACCGATCTTGCCGCCCTTGACGTACGGGGTCAGCAGGTCGACGACCTTCAGGCCGGTCTCGAACATCTCGGTCTTCGACTCGAGCTGGTCGAACGCCGGGGCCTTGCGGTGGATCGCCCAGCGCTCGGTGACCTCGGACTCGGCCTCCGGCTCGTTCAGGATCTCGCCGAGGGTGTTGAACACCCGGCCCTTGGTGACGTCGCCGACGGGCACGGTGATGCCCTTGCCGGTGTCGGTCACCGGGGCCTGGCGGACCAGGCCGTCGGTGGGCTGCATGGAGATCGCGCGGACCAGGCCCTCGCCCAGGTGCTGCGCGACCTCGAGGGTCAGGGTCTTCTTCGCCCCGTCCTGGGCCGGGTCGGAGACCTCGACGGTCAGGGCGTTGTAGATCTCCGGCATCGCGTCGACGGGGAACTCCACGTCGACGACCGGGCCGATGACCCGCGCGACGCGGCCCGTCGCCGTGGCCGTCTCAACAGTGGTGGTCATAGTTGTCAGTCACTCCCCGCAGAGGCGTCGGCCAGAGCGCTCGCGCCACCGACGATCTCGCTGATTTCCTGGGTGATGTCGGCCTGGCGGGCCGCGTTGGCAAGCCGCGTGAGCGACTTGATGAGCTCATCGGCATTGTCGGTGGCCGACTTCATCGCCCGCCGGGTGGCCGCGTGCTTGGAGGCGGCGGCCTGCAGGAGGGCGTTGTAGATGCGTGCCTCGACGTACCGCGGCAGCAGGGCGTCCAAGACGTCCTCGGCCGACGGCTCGAACTCGAAGAGCGGAAGGATCTCGCCCTTCTTCTTCTGCTCCTCCGCCTTCTCCTCGAGGCTGAGCGGCAGCAGCCGGTCCGCGACCGGGGTCTGCGTCAGCATCGAGACGAACTCGGTGGACACGATGTGCAGCTCGTCCACGCCGCCGTCGGCCGTCTCCTGGAGCACGGCATCGATCAGCGGTCCGCCGATCTTCTTGGCGTCGGCGTAGGTCGGGTTGTCGGTGAAGCCCGTCCACGACTCCGTGACCTTGCGCTCACGGAAGGTGTAGTAGGCGACGCCCTTGCGGCCGACGATGTAGGTGTCGACCTCCTTGCCCTCGCCGGTGAGCCGCTCGGTGAGCTGCTCGGCCGCCTTGATGACGTTGGAGGAGTAGCCACCCGCGAGACCACGGTCGCTCGTGATGAGCAGCACCGCGGCGCGGGTCGGGTTCTTGGACTCCGTGGTCAGCGCGTGCTGGGTGGTGGAGCCCTTGGCCACGGCGCCGACCGCGCGGGTCAGCTCGGTGGCGTACGGGGTCGACGCCGCCACCTGCCGCTGCGCCTTGACGACGCGCGAGGCGGCGATCATCTCCATCGCCTTGGTGATCTTCTTGGTCGCGGAGACGGACTTGATCCGCCTCTTGTAGACCTTGACCTGGGCACCCATACTCAGCCCTCGCCCAGCAGCTTGCCGTCCGAGGTCTCGAACTGCTTCTTGAAGCCGTCCACGGCCTCGCCCAGCGCCTGGATCGTGTCGCTGGACATCTTGCCGCCCTCGACGATGCTGGTCAGCAGGCCCTTGTGCTCACGGTGGAGGTAGTCCAGCAGCTCACGCTCGAAGCGGCGGACGTCCTCGACCGGGACGTCGTCCATCTTGCCGTTGGTGCCGGCCCAGACGGAGACGATCTCGTCCTCGGTGGAGAACGGGGCGTACTGGCCCTGCTTCAGCAGCTCGACCATGCGCGCACCGCGCTCCAGCGACGCCTTCGAGGCCGCGTCCAGGTCGGAACCGAAGGCGGCGAACGCCTCCAGCTCGCGGTACTGGGCGAGGTCCACACGGAGGCGGCCGGACACCTGGCGCATCGCCTTGTGCTGCGCGGAGCCACCGACTCGGGAGACCGAGATACCGACGTTCAGGGCCGGGCGCTGACCGGCGTTGAACAGGTCGGACTCCAGGAAGCACTGACCGTCGGTGATGGAGATGACGTTGGTCGGAATGAACGCCGACACGTCGTTCGCCTTGGTCTCGACGATCGGCAGACCGGTCATCGAGCCGGAGCCCATCTCGTCGGAGAGCTTGGCGCAGCGCTCCAGCAGCCGGGAGTGCAGGTAGAAGACGTCACCCGGGTAGGCCTCACGGCCCGGCGGGCGGCGCAGCAGCAGCGACACGGCGCGGTACGCGTCGGCCTGCTTGGACAGGTCGTCGAAGACGATCAGGACGTGCTTGCCCTGGTACATCCAGTGCTGACCGATGGCCGAGCCGGTGTAGGGGGCCAGGTACTTGAAGCCCGCCGGGTCGGACGCCGGGGCGGCGACGATCGTCGTGTACTCCAGCGCACCGGCCTCTTCCAGCGCGCCGCGCACGGACGCGATGGTGGAGCCCTTCTGGCCGACGGCGACGTAGATGCAGCGGACCTGCTTCTTCGGGTCGCCGGAGCGCCAGTTGTCACGCTGGTTGATGATCGTGTCGACGCACAGCGCGGTCTTGCCGGTCTGCCGGTCACCGATGACCAGCTGACGCTGGCCACGGCCGATCGGGGTCATGGCGTCGACGGCCTTGTAGCCGGTCTCCATCGGCTCGTGGACCGACTTGCGGTCCATGACCGTGGGGGCCTGCAGCTCGAGGGCGCGGCGGCCCTCGGTCTCGATCTCGCCGAGGCCGTCGATCGGGTTGCCCAGCGGGTCGACGACGCGGCCGAGGTAACCCTCGCCGACAGCTACCGAGAGAACCTCGCCGGTGCGGTGCACCTGCTGGCCCTCTTCGATGCCGCTGAACTCGCCGAGGACAACGGCACCGATCTCGCGCTCCTCAAGGTTGAGGGCGAGGCCGAGGGTTCCGTCCTCGAACTTCAGCAGTTCGTTCGCCATGGCCGAGGGAAGACCCTCGACCCTCGCGATGCCGTCGCCGGCAACGCTGACCGTACCGACCTCCTCGCGCGAGGCCGCGTCCGGCTTGTACGCCTGGACAAAGTTCTCCAGCGCGTCCCGGATCTCCTCCGGCCGGATCGTGAGCTCCGCCATCTGGGTTCCCTGCTCTCCTTGTTGGGCCCGAAGTAAGTGACTACGGCCCAACTCGGGCCGCTTACATGCTTGTTGAGTTGGTGGCTTAAGTCAGCCGGCCATCCGTCGGCTCGCCTCTTCGAGGCGGTCCGCGATGGTCCCGTTGACGACCTCGTCGCCGATGCGTAC
This sequence comes from Streptomyces sp. NPDC001700, assembly GCF_053596435.1. Classification (NCBI taxonomy): domain Bacteria; kingdom Bacillati; phylum Actinomycetota; class Actinomycetes; order Kitasatosporales; family Streptomycetaceae; genus Streptomyces; species Streptomyces sp. NPDC001700. The sequence continues at coordinate 160,566 of NZ_JBSFGE010000020.1, read as the reverse complement.
CACGACTCCGCCGAGGACCTCCGGGTCCACGTCGAGGTTGAGGTGCACCTGGTGTCCGTACAGCCCCGCCAGGGCGGCGCCGAGGCGCTCCTTCTGCCGGTCGCTGAGCGGCACCGCCGAGGTGACGACCGCGACCATCCGGTCCCGGCGCGCCGCGGCGAGCCTGGACAGCTCGTCGAGACCCGCCTCCAGGCTACGTCCGCGCGGCTGGGTGACCAGACGCACGACAAGCCGCTCGGTGACCCGGTCGGCCCGGCCGCCCAGCAGCTCGCGGACCAGTCCGGCCTTGGCCGTACCGTTCGCGCGCCGGTCGGCCAGCGCCGACCGCAGCTCGGACGAGGAGGAGACGATCCGGCCGAACCGGAACAGCTCGTCCTCTACGTTGTCGAGGCTGCCGGCCCGCTGGGCCGCCACCAGGTCGGCGCTGCTCGCCAGCTCCTCGACCGCGTCCGCGAGGTCGCGCGAGCGCGACCAGCGGGAGCGGACCATGCCGGAGACCAAGTCCAGGACCTCGCCGCCGACCTGCCCGCTCAGCAGCCGCTGGGCCAGCTCGGCCTTGGCCTCGCCGGACTGCGCCGGGTCGGTGAGGACCCGGCGCAGCGAGACCTCACGGTCGAGCAGCGCGGTGACGGCGGCCAGCTCGTCGGCGAGCTTCCCCGCGTCGACGGACGTGTTGTCCGTCAGCGCGTCGAAGCGCTCGCGCGCGGCAGCCAGTGCCTCCCTGCTCGCTCCGTTCATCGTCCGGCCTCAGCCTTCGAGCCGTCGGCCGCCTTGGCCTCGAGGTCGTCGAGGAAGCGGTCGATGGTGCGGCTCTGCCGGGCGACGTCCTCGAGGGACTCGCCGACGATCTTGCCGGCCAGGTCGGTGGCGAGCTTGCCCACGTCCTGGCGCAGCGCCGTACCGGCCTGCTTGCGCTCTGCCTCGATCTGGGCGTGACCGGCCGCGACGATCTCGTCACGCTGCCGCTGGCCTTCCGCGCGCATCTCAGCGATGAGCGCGGCGCCCTGCTCCTGCGCCTCCTGGCGCAGTCGAGCGGCCTCGTGGCGGGCGTCGGCGAGCTGGGCGCGGTAGTCCTCGAGGACCTGCTGCGCCTCGGCCTGAGTTGCCTCGGCCTTCTCCATTCCGCCCTCGATCGCCGCGCGACGCTCGTCCAGAACACGGTTGATGTTCGGGAGGAGCTTCTTGGCGAAGAAGAAGAAAACGATGGCGAAGGCGATCAGGCCGATGACAAGCTCTGGGATCGGCGGGAGGAGCGGGTTCTGCGCTTCCTCCTCCGCCAGGTTTACCAGGGCGTTCACATCATTGCCTTTCGTCGGATAGGGCTGGGCGTACGCCGTGGCGTCAGCTGGTCGGGTAGACGAACGGCATGACCAGACCGATCAGGGCCAGCGCCTCACAGAGCACGAAGCCGAGGATCTGGTTGGCGCGGATCAGACCGGCAGCCTCGGGCTGACGGGCCATGGCCTGGGTGCCGTTACCGAAGATGATGCCGACGCCGACACCGGGGCCGATGGCGGCGAGGCCATAGCCGATCGAGCCGAGGTTGCCCTTGAGCTCGACAGCGGCGAGGGTCGTCTGGAGAGCGGACATGCCGTTTCTTCCTTCTCTTTCAAGGACCGGTGGGGGTTGGCCACCGGACGCCCTTTGGGACGGGAGCTGACTGGGTACTCAGTGGTGCTCGGCGAGAGCGCCCTGAATGTAGCTGCAGGCCAGCAGGACGAAGACGTAGGCCTGAAGGGCCTGGATGAAAAGCTCGAAAGCGGTCAGCAGGATGACCATCACGAACGAGACGCTCGCGTAGGCGATCCCGATGCCGTTCAGCAGGTACCAGCTGGCGATCGTGAAGATCAGCAGCAGGACGTGACCGGCGAACATGTTGGCGAACAGCCGAACGGCGTGGGTGAAGGGCCGGATGATCAGGTTGGAGAGCAGCTCCAGCGCCATGACCACCGGCAGGACCGGGCCGAGCGACTTGTCGTAGCCGGCGATGTTCTTCCAGCCGCCGACGAAGCCGTGCTTCTTGAAGGTGAGGCTGACCCACAGGATGTAGACGATCGCCGCGAGTCCCACCGGGAAGGCGATGACCGACGTCACGGGGAACTGGGCCAGCGGGATCACGGACCAGAGGTTCATGATCCAGATGAAGAAGAACAGGGAGACCATGAGGGGGACGTACTTGTCGCCCTCCTTCTTGCCCAGGGCCTCGTAGACGACGCCGCGGCGCACGAAGTCGTAGCCCGCCTCGCCGACCATCTGGAGCTTGCCGGGGACGACCTTCGCCTTGCCGAACGCGGCCCAGAAGAACACCACGACGACAGCGGTCCCGAGGAGGGCCAGCAGCATCGGCTTGTTGATCTCGATGCCGGCGACGGTGAACAGCGGCTCGAAGGTGAAGGAATGAAGCCCCGGGGCCGGGAAGCCGCACCCATCGAAGATGTGGCAATCGGTCTCGAAGGCGAGCGTCTGGTCAGAACTCACCGCGAGCTCCTTCTGCGTGGCGCATGGGTACGGCAACCTCGTTGTGTCGGCGCGGGGCATTGCCGCGGAACGGCACTGGACGTCTTACGAATGTGGGGCGGCTTGTCGACGCAAGCCAGGCGGTCTTGGTGGGCAGCAGCTGCATGGGCGGCCGATTCCGTCCCGTGGAATCCAGGGGTTCAGCCACCTGCGCCCGCTGTGCCTCAGATGGCACCGGACGATAGCAGGTGAGCGCGTGTGCTTTTATACCGGCCCTACAGCTCACGACGGAGACCCGGCAGGGGAGGCATTCTTCTCCCCCGCCGGCTTCCGTTCGTCCTCGGCTTCCGGCTCCACGTAAAGAATCTTGGCCTTCATATGCGCCCGGGTCTGCGCGGCAACCCACGTCAGCGTCGCGGCGAGCAGCGCGAAGGCGAAAGCCCTGGTGTTGAACAGGGTGGTGTCCTTGAAGACGGCGAGCACGACCGCGATCAGCAGGAACTGCACCGCGAAGAGGGCGAGCCCCATCATCTGGAAGAGATGCGGCATGTGCTTCGCCGTCCGCAGCAGCACGATCAGATCCACTGTCATGACCGCGGCCACAAGGACCGTACCGAAGACGGCTCCCAACACACCCTTGCCACCGGCGAGCACAGCACTGAGCACGACCGCGACAACACCGACCACGGCGGTGGGCGCGGCGCAACTGAGCAGCGTTCTGGCGTCGTTGGACTGCATGAAGGGTTTCTCCGGCAAGAGTCGGAAGCAACGATTCGTCGTGGACGAGCGTATCCCCGGGGAAGGGAAGAACCTCACGGCGAAGGACCGTCGCACTACGGTCCCTGGGCTCTAGCACCGGGTTTAGTGAACGGTATCACAAACTATTTGATGAGGTCTTTACCCGCATCTTGTGCTGCACGTCACACGAGTGGGTTACACAACGTGTAGGAGTTGACGCGGTGCGTAGCCATCACTGGGGGGTTCCGATCTTCCTGCGGTGCGGAAAACGGGACCGGTCGCCGATCGCGGTGGCGCCGTTGAGCCCGGCCGGAACCGGCTCGGGGGCGGGCTCGGGCTCCTCCGGCCGGGCCACCGGCGCGGGCTCGGTGGTCTGAACGGCCTCGGCAGGCTGCGCGGCCTGTTCCGGCGCGGCCGCCCGGCGCCGGTAGCGGGGCGGTACGAACGCCTCCGCCCACCGCGGCACCCGCGGAGTGAAGCGCGGCAGCAGCAACAGCACCAGGCCCACCGCGCTCAGCACGACGATCGCGAGCACGAACCACACACCCGCCGAGTTCACCGAGTACGCGACCGCCCCGAAGGCGATCAGCGCCGACCAGAAGTACATGATCAGCACGGCCCGGCTGTGCGAGTGGCCGATCTCCAGCAGCCGGTGGTGCAGATGGCCGCGGTCCGCCGCGAACGGCGACTGGCCGCGCCAGGTGCGCCGGACGATGGCGAGCACCAGGTCCGCGAAGGGCACCGCGATGACGGTCAGCGGCAGCAGCAGCGGGATGTAGACCGGCACGGTGGCGTGCACCGCGGCCGTCTCCGAACCGGCGAACAGCTTCATCGCGTCCGGGTCCACCTGGCCCGTGATGGAGATCGCGCCCGCGGCGAGCACCAGCCCGATGAGCATCGAGCCCGAGTCGCCCATGAAGATCCGCGCGGGGTGGGCGTTGTGCGGCAGGAAGCCCAGGCACATGCCCATGAGGACGGCGGCGAACAGGGTCGCGGGGGCGGCGGCCTCCAGCCCGTAGCCGAACCAGATGCGGTACGCGTACATGAAGAACGCGGCGGCGGCGATGCACACCATCCCGGACGCCAAACCGTCCAGCCCGTCAACGAAGTTGACCGCGTTGATGGTGATGACGACCAGCGCCACCGTCAGCAGCGTGCCCTGCCAGGGGGTCAGCGAGACGGGCCCCACACCGGGCACCGGCAGCCACAGGATGGTCAGACCCTGGAGCACCATCACACCGGCGGCGATCATCTGGCCGCCCAGCTTGATGAGCGCGTCCACGCCCCACTTGTCGTCCAGCACCCCGAGCAGCCAGATGAGCCCGGCGCCGGAGAGCAGCGCGCGCGGCTCGTTGGACGTCTCGAAGACGTCCTTGAGGTTGGTGAGGTGAGCGGCCACCAGCAACCCCGCGCAGAGGCCGCCGAACATGGCGATGCCTCCGAGCCGCGGAGTCGGCTCGCGGTGCACATCGCGGGCCCGGATCTCCGGCATCGCACCCGCGGCGATGGCGAACTTCCGCACCGGCCCGGTGAGCAGATACGTCACCGCAGCCACGATGCACAGAGTCAGCAGGTATTCACGCACCTATTCCCCAGACGTCGCGAGGCAGATCAGGGAACCACACCCTAGGAGACCTCACCCTAGCCTGCTCCGGTTCCCGGTGTGCCGGGGACCAGCGGAGGTGACCGCCAGGTGACGTTCGCCACCCGGGCGCTGCCTCAGAGCGCCTTCTTGTGCAGCAGGGTGACGCCGTCGGCCACCGGCAGGAGCGACAGCTCCACCCGGTGGTCGTCGCGCAGGAAGGCGTTCAGCTCACGAATGGCGACGGTGTCGGGGTCCTGAGCGGCGGGGTCGATCACCCGGCCGAAGAACAGCGTGTTGTCGACGGCGATGAGTCCGCCGGGCCGCACCAGGTCGAGAGCCGCCTCGTAATACGTACGGTAGCTCGCCTTGTCGGCGTCGATGAACGCGAAGTCGAATGAGTTCGCCCCGCTTTCGGCAAGGAGCCCGGAAAGCGTTTCGGCGGCATTGCCGATACGGACGTCAATACGGTCGGCGACGCCCGCCTTGGCCCAGTACTCGGCGCCGATATCGGGCCATTTGCTGGTGATGTCGCACGTGACCAGCCGCCCATCCAGGGGGATGGCCCGCGCCATGCACAGCGTGCTGTAGCCGGTGAACGTCCCGACCTCCAGGACGTTCCGGGCGCCGATCAGGCCGACCAGAAAGGCCAGGAACTGTCCCTCTTCGGCCATCACCTGCATGGCCTGCCCCATGGGCAGTTCACCGGTGAGTTCTCGAAGGTCGCGCAGAATATCGTCTTCCCGCAGCGATACGTCGCGTACATAGGACAGAATTTCCGATGAGGATTCGACCTGATTCGCCATGCGCTCAAAGTATTACCGGACCTCACGACGGCGCAATACCGGGGTTACGGCTGCGGATATGGCGGAAAAGCGGCGGCCAGCTCCCTGACCTCCGCGCGCACCCCGCCCCCGCCCGCGCCGGGCGCCGACTCGTCCGCGCGCAGAGCGGTCGTCAGCAGCGCGCCGATCCGCGCCATCTCGGCCTCCCCCATGCCCTGCGTCGTCACCGCCGCACTGCCCAGCCGCAACCCCCGGACGCAGCCGCCGGGTTCGGTGGCGGAGGCCAGCGCGCAGGTGTCCAGGATGATCCCGGCGGCCGCGCAACGGGCCTTCGCCGTACGGCCGTCGAGCCCCAGCGGGGACACATCGACGGTGATCATGTGGGTGTCGGTGCCCCCGGTGGCCACCGTCAGCCCCTCCGCCGCCAGCCCGTCGGCGAGCACCCGCGCGTTGGCGACGACCTGCCCGGCGTACGTGGCGAACGCGGGCGCGGCGGCCTCGCCGAACGCGACCGCCTTGGCCGCCACGGTGTGCATCTGGGCGCCGCCCTGGGTGAAGGGGAACACGGCGCGGTCGACCCGCTCGGCCAGCTCCGCCCCGCACAGCAGCATTCCGCCGCGCGGCCCGCGCAGCACCTTGTGCGTGGTGGCGCACACGACGTCCGCGTACGGCACCGGGCTCGGCGCCGCCTTCCCGGCCACCAGCCCGATGGGGTGCGCGGCGTCGGCGACGAGGTACGCGTCCACCTCGTCCGCGATGGCGCGGAAGGCGGCGTAGTCCGGATGCCGGGGGTACGAGATCGAGCCGCACACGATCGCCTTCGGGCGGTGGGTGAGCGCGAGATCGCGCAGCCGGTCGTAGTCGATCAGCCCGGTGGCCGGGTCGACGCCGTAGCCGACGAAGTGGAACCAGCGGCCGGAGAAATTCGCCGGGGAGCCGTGGGTGAGGTGGCCGCCGTGCGTCAGCGCCATCGCCAGCACCGTATCGCCCGGCCGCAGCAGCGCGGCGTACGCGGCGAGCACCGCGGAGGAACCCGAATGCGGCTGGACGTTGGCGTGCTCGGCGCCGAACAGCGCCGCGGCCCGGTCCTGCGCCACCCGCTCGGCGAGGTCCACCTGCTCGCAGCCGCCGTGGTGACGGGCCCCGGGATAGCCCTCGGCGTACTTGTTGGCCAGCGGCGAGGCCAGGGCCGCCAGCACGGCCCGCGAGGTGTAGTTCTCCGCGGCGATCAGCTGCAGCCCGTCCCGGACCCGCTCCAGCTCGCCCAGGATGATCCCGGCCAGCTCCGGATCCTGCCGGGCCAGCTCGCCGAAGTCGGGCCCCCAGGGAACCGCGCTGACGGCCATCGCGTGCTCACCTTCGTCGGGCGTCACCCCCAATGTAGGCCCGCACCGGCGGCAGCGCGCGGCAGGACTACGCGGGGGCCGGAACCCCCGTCAGCGCGGTCACGACCGGGTCCAGCGCCTGGTTGATCTCGTCGCCGATGGAGCGGAAGAAGGTGATCGGCGCCCCGTACGGGTCGTGCACCTCGTCCGCCTCCTCGTTCGGCGCCAGCAGCCAGCCGCGCAGCGCGGCCGCCGCCTGGACCAGGGAGCGGGCGCGCTCGACCACGCCGCCCGCCTCCTCCGGATCGGGCAGCGTCGCGGGGTCTATGGCCCGTACCAGCCGGGTGAACTCCTTGAGCGTGAAGGTGCGCAGCCCCGCCGAGTGGCCCATCGAGATGACCTGGGCCCGGTGGTCGCGGGTCGCGGTCAGCACGAGGTCGGCGCGGATGACGTGCTCGTCCAGCAGCTCCCGGCCGATGAAGCCGTCCGGGTCGGCGCCGAAGTCGGTCAGGACGGTGGCGGCGTGCGCCTCCATCGGCGCGCCCTCATGGCCCCAGGTGCCCGCGCTCTCCACGATCAGCCCGCTGGTGCGGGCGACGCCGAGCCGGTGGGTGAGGGCATGCCGGGTCAGCCGCTCGGTGATCGGCGAGCGGCAGACGTTGCCGGTGCTGACGTGGAGGATGCGGAACGAGGTCTCGGCGTGCTTCGCACGGTGTTCCGCTATGCCACGGCCCGTCTCAGGGGCTGTCAATTCGCCACCTCGAGGTCGGGTACGACCTCACGGAGCTGCTCCGCGGAGAGCGCGCCCGCCCGCAGCAGCACCGGGACCTTGCCGGTGACGTCGACGATGGAGGACGGCACCGCGGCCGGGGTGGGGCCCCCGTCGAGGTAGACCGAGACGGAGTCGCCCAGCATGTCCTGCGCGGCGTCGCAGTCCTGCGGGGACGGGTGGCCGGTGAGGTTGGCGCTGGAGACCGCCATCGGACCGAAGTCGGTCAGCAGCTCGATCGCGACCGGGTGCAGCGGCATCCGTACCGCGACGGTGCCCCGGGTCTCGCCCAGGTCCCAGGTCAGCGACGGCTGGTGCCGGGCGACGAGGGTGAGCGCGCCGGGCCAGAAGGCGTCGACCAGCTCCCAGGCCTGCTCGGAGAAGTCGGTGACCAGGCCGTGCAGGGTGTTCGGCGAGCCGACCAGGACGGGCGTCGGCATATTGCGGCCCCGGCCCTTGGCCTCCAGCAGATCGCCGACCGCCTCCGCGCTGAAGGCGTCCGCACCGATCCCGTAGACGGTGTCGGTGGGCAGCACGACCAGTTCGCCGCGGCGGACGGCGGACGCGGCCTCGCGCAGGCCGGTCTTGCGGTCGGTCGCGTCCCCGCAGTCGTATCGCCGTGCCATTTTTAACGGTCCTCCTCGTACGTGGCCAGTGTGTGGTGCGGTGCCGCGGTCACGGCATGGCCTTCCGCGCGGTGGCGAATCGGGGCCGTTTGTTCAGGTCGGGGTGGTCGGCGGCGTCCGCCCAGCCACGCTCCTCCGTGAAGATCCACGGCACCTGGCCGCCCTGGGTGTCTGCGTGCTCGATGACGACGACGCCACCCGGACGCAGCAGCCGGTGGGCCGTGCGCTCCAGGCCGCGGATCACATCGAGGCCGTCCTCACCGGAGAACAGCGCGAGCTGGGGGTCGTGGTCGCGCGCCTCCGGCGCCACGTACTCCCACTCGGTCAGCGGGATGTACGGGGGGTTGCTGATGACGAGGTCCACCTGCCCGTCCAGCTCGGGCAGCGCCGTCAACGCGTCTCCTCGCTGGAGAACGACGCGGGACCCCTCGACGTTCTTGCGGGCCCACTGGAGGGCGCCCTCGTCCAGCTCCACGGCGTGCACCCGGGAGCGGGGCACCTCCTGGGCCAGGGCCAGGGCGATCGCTCCGGAGCCGCTGCACAGGTCGACGATGAGGGGCTCGACGACGTCCATGGCCCGGACCGCGTCTATGGCCCAGCCGACGACCGACTCGGTCTCCGGGCGGGGCACGAAGACGCCGGGGCCCACCTGGAGTTCCAGGTAGCGGAAGAAGGCGCGGCCGGTGATGTGCTGCAGGGGTTCGCGGGCCTCGCGACGGGCGACCGCCTCCCAGTAGCGGGCGTCGAAGTCGGCGTCGGGCACGCCGTGCAGCTCCCCCCGCTTGACGCCGTGCACGAAGGCGGCCAGCTCCTCCGCGTCGAAGCGCGGGGAGGGCACACCCGCGTCGGCCAGCCGCTGGGTGGCCTGGGCCACCTCGGCGAGCAGCACATTCACTGAATTCCTCCAGCCGGTCTCGTCCGTGGTTGCGAAGAGGAAGGTCCTACTGTGCCGCCGCCAGCTTCGCAGCCGCGTCGGCGTCGACGCACGCCTGGATGACAGGTGCCAGCTCTCCGTCGAGCACCTGGTCCAGGTTGTACGCCTTGAAGCCCACCCGGTGGTCCGAAATACGGTTTTCCGGGAAGTTGTAGGTACGGATGCGCTCGGAGCGGTCGACCGTGCGGACCTGGCTGCGGCGGGCGTCCGACGCCTCCCGCTCGGCCTCCTCCTGGGCGGCGGCCAGCAGCCGCGAGCGCAGGATGCGCAGCGCCTGCTCCTTGTTCTGGAGCTGGCTCTTCTCGTTCTGGCAGGAGACCACGATGCCGGTGGGCAGGTGGGTGATGCGCACCGCCGAGTCGGTGGTGTTCACCGACTGGCCGCCGGGGCCGGAGGAGCGGTAGACGTCGATCCGCAGGTCGTTGGGGCCGATCTCGACCTCGACCTCCTCGGCCTCGGGCGTGACCAGCACACCGGCGGCGGAGGTGTGGATACGGCCCTGGGACTCGGTCGCGGGCACCCGCTGGACGCGGTGCACCCCGCCCTCGTACTTCAGCCGGGCCCATACGCCCTGGCCGGGCTCGATGGTGCCCTTGGCCTTCACGGCCACCTGGACGTCCTTGTAGCCGCCGAGGTCGGACTCGTTGGCGTCGATGATCTCGGTCTTCCAGCCGATCCGCTCGGCGTACCGCAGATACATCCGCAGCAGGTCCCCGGCGAACAGCGCGGACTCCTCGCCGCCCTCACCCGCCTTGACCTCCAGGATCACGTCCTTGTCGTCGCTCGGGTCGCGCGGGACGAGCAGCAGCCGCAGCCGGTCGGTCAGCTCCTGGCGGCGCACCTCCAGCTCCTTGACCTCGTCGGCGAAGTCCGGATCGTCCTGGGCCAGCTCCTGGGCCGTCCCGATGTCGTCCCCGGTCTGCTTCCAGTCGCGGTAGGTGCCGATGATCGGCGTCAGCTCGGCGTAGCGCTTGTTGAGCCGCTTCGCCTCGCGCTGGTCGGCGTGGACCGCGGGGTCGGCGAGCCGCTTCTCGAGGTCGGCGTGTTCGCCGATCAGTTCCTCGACCGCCTCGAACATGAGGGCTCCCTGAGTGGGTCTGCGTGGACGCGTGGGGTACGGGCCGGACGGGACGGCCGACGGGACCGGACAGGACGCCGACGGGCCGTTGACGCAAAACGCCGGTCCGGGTCGCCCCTGCGCGGGGGCGACCGAGGACCGGCGCCGTGCGGGCCGCTACTTCTTGGCGGACCCTGCGCTCTTGCCGAAGCGGGCCTCGAACCGCGCCACACGGCCACCGGTGTCGAGGATCTTCTGCTTGCCCGTGTAGAACGGGTGGCACTCGGAGCAGATGTCGGCACGGACGGTGCCGCCGCTCATGGTGCTACGGGTGGTGAAGGACGCCCCACAGGTGCAGCTGACCTGGGTCTCGACGTACTCGGGGTGGATGTCGCGCTTCAAGGGAGTCTCCTGGTGTCTCGGGAGGGCGCCGGGTCGACGGGCGGGTTTGCACGTCGTGAACCGGGGCCGACGATCCAGTTTGCCAGCACTGGCCGCATCACCCAAAACCGGGGGTGGGGCCGGGATATTCCCGGCCCCGTCCGACATCCGCCCAGCGGTCCTACTTGACCACGTTGCCCGCGTCGTTCGCGTCGCCCGCCGAGCCCTTGGTGGCGGCCTTCGGGATCGGCTTGTCCGCCCGCAGCGCCTTCCAGATCAGCTTGGTCTTGGACTCCATCGGCAGCACCCGCGCCGGGTCGTTCGGGTCGTACTGGACGGGCAGCGTGGTCATCTCCATGTTGCCCGAGCCGATGCCCTGGAGGCTCTTGGCGAAGCCCGACAGCTTGTTGACGGAGGCCAGCTCGGAGTCGGTGGTGAGCGCCTTCGTGGAGGTGTTGGCGAGGTCGTACAGCTTCTTCGGGTTGCCGAAGAGGTTGACGCTCTTGATCTGGTCGAGGAGCGCCTTGACGAACGCCTGCTGGAGCTTGATCCGGCCGAGGTCACTGCCGTCACCGACGCCGTGCCGGGTCCGTACGAGGCCCAGCGACTGCTCACCGTTGAGGGTGTGCGGGCCGGGCTCCAGGTCGAGGTGGCTCTTCGGGTCGTGGATCGCCTGGGTGGTCGTGATGTTGACGCCGCCGAGGTCGTCGATCAGCTGCTGGAAGCCGGAGAAGTCGACCTCCAGGAAGTGGTCCATGCGTATGCCGCTCATGTCCTCGACGGTCTTGATGGTGCAGGCCGGGCCGCCGGTCTCGTAGGCGCTGTTGAACATCGCCTCCTGGACCGCGGGGCTCTCCTTGCCGTCCTTCTCGCACGAGGGGCGCTCGACGAGGGTGTCGCGCGGGACGCTGACCACGCTGGCCTTCTTACGGCCCTTGTAGACGTGGACGATCATCGCGGTGTCGGAGCGCGAGGTGCCCTCGTCCGTGCCGTACTTGGCGTTCTTCCCGGCCCGGGAGTCGGAGCCGAGGACGAGGATGTCCATCGAGCCGTTGTCGACGTTCTTGGGGCGGTCGGAACCGAGGGCCGCGTCGACGTCGACACCGGTGAGGTTCCCGTTGAGCTTGAAGTAGAGATAGCCCGCCCCGGCGCCGCCGAGGATCAGGACGGAGGCGACCGACCAGACGGTGATGTGCGTGGCCCTGCGGCGTGTGCTGGGACGCTTGCGGCGGCGCCCCGAGGCGCTTCCGCGGGCTCGATGCCGGCCCGGGTTCACCGGCGTGCTCTGCTGGTCGTCAGCCATGTGCTCCTCAGTCCTCGTATCCCGGGTACCCCCTGCCGTCACGGTCAGGCGTGGCGTCGCGGATCCGACCTGACAGATGACAGGCCGAGCGCCAGGGTTGCATATCAAGCCACCCCCGTTCTCAGCTGGGGCAGCCCGGACGCCGTTCGTCCCGTTCGTCCGCCTTACCGCTCTCACCTGCGCTTTCGCAGGTGATAAGGGCATCGAGACCGTTCCGTGACTGTCCTATTTGGTGTGGTTCACCTCTCACAAAAACCGAGGCCTCCCCGCGGTGCGGGGAGGCCTCGGCTGACGGAACGTGGCTGATCCGTATGCGGTCAGTCGCCGTTGTTGCCCGGGCTGGGCGTGGTCTTGGCGATCTGCATCAGGAACTCGGCGTTCGACTTCGTCTGCTTCATCTTGTCGAGCAGCAGCTCGATCGCCTGCTGCGAGTCGAGCGCGTGCAGCACCCGGCGCAGCTTCCAGACGATGTTCAGCTCGTCCGGCGCCAGCAGGATCTCTTCCTTACGGGTGCTCGACGGGTCGACGTCGACCGCCGGGAAGATGCGCTTGTCGGCGAGCTTCCGGTCGAGCTTCAGCTCCATGTTGCCGGTGCCCTTGAACTCCTCGAAGATCACCTCGTCCATGCGCGAGCCGGTCTCGACCAGCGCGGTGGCCAGGATGGTCAGCGAGCCGCCGTCCTCGATGTTCCGCGCGGCACCGAAGAACTTCTTCGGCGGGTAGAGCGCGGTCGAGTCGACACCACCGGACAGGATGCGGCCGGAGGCGGGCGCCGCCAGGTTGTACGCACGGCCCAGACGGGTGATCGAGTCCAGCAGCACGACCACGTCGTGGCCCAGCTCCACCAGCCGCTTGGCCCGCTCGATCGCCAGCTCGGCGACGGTGGTGTGGTCCTCGGCAGGACGGTCGAAGGTCGAGGAGATGACCTCGCCCTTGACCGAGCGCTGCATGTCGGTGACCTCTTCCGGCCGCTCGTCGACGAGGACGACCATCAGATGGCACTCGGGGCTGTTGCGGGTGATCGCGTTGGCGATCGCCTGCATGATCATGGTCTTACCGGTCTTCGGCGGGGCCACGATCAGACCGCGCTGGCCCTTGCCGATCGGCGCGACCAGGTCGATGATCCGGGTCGTCAGGCCGCCGGCCTCACTCTCCAGACGCAGCCGGTCCTGCGGGTAAAGCGGCGTCAGCTTCCCGAACTCGGGCCGTCCACGGCCGGTTTCGGGCGCCATGCCGTTGACCGAGTCGAGCCGCACCAGCGCGTTGAACTTCTCGCGGCGCTCGCCCTCGCGCGGCTGACGGACCGCACCGGTGACGTGATCGCCCTTGCGCAGACCGTTCTTGCGGACCTGGGCGAGCGAGACGTACACGTCGTTCGGGCCCGGCAGGTAGCCGGAGGTCCGGATGAACGCGTAGTTGTCGAGGATGTCGAGGATGCCCGCGACCGGGATCAGGACGTCGTCGTCGGAGACCTGCGGCTCGTTGCCGAAGTCCTCGCGGCCACGGCGGCCACGGCGGTCCCGGTAACGGCCGCGGCGCCCGCGGCGCCCGCCCTCGAAGTCGTCGTCGCCGTCGTCGGGGCGCTGCTGCTGCTGGCCCTGGCCACGACCGCCGTCGCGCTGCTGACGGCCACCGCCGCCCTGCTGGCCGCCGTCGTCGCCCTTGCCGCCACGGCCGCGGTCACGCTGGCCACCGCGCTCACGGCGGTCGCCCTTCTGGCCGCGCTCCTGGCGGTCCTGACGGTCGCCGCCCTTGGCGCCCTTGCCCTCGGCGGTGTCCGCCGAGGCCTCGCCCTTGGCGTCGGCCTTGGCGTCGGTACGGGTCTCCGTGCGGGTGTCGACGGCGGTCGCCGTGCCCCCCGACTCGGCGTTGGCGGTGGCGGTGGCCGGCGCGGTCGCCCGGCGGCGACGGCGCTCACCGGCCGGCTGCTCGTCGGCGGCCGACTCCCCGGGCTGGCCCGGGATGTCGATCTGGCCCTGCGAGGCGGTCTTGTCCGCCTTGCCGCCCCGGCCGGTCTTGCCGGACTTCTCGGCCTCCGCGGCCTGGTCGTCCTTCTCGGCCTTGGCGGCCTTCTCCTGCTTGCCCGCGTCCGCGCTGTCGTCGCCCGTACGGGCCTTGGAGGTCGTACGGCGCTTCGGCTTGGTCACCCCCTCGGCGGTGGACGGGGCGGCCTCGGAGCCCTGGGCTCCGCCGCCGGATGCGGCCTGCTTCTCCTTGATGACCTCGATCAGCTGGCTCTTGCGCATCCGCGCGGTGCCCTTGATGCCCAGGCTCGAGGCGAGCTGCTGCAGCTCTGCCAAGACCATGGCGTCAAGGCCGGTGCCCGAGCGGCGTCGCCGCGGGGCAGTGCCAGTGGCAGCACCGGTGGCAGGCGCGGAAGCGTCCGTAGCGGGCGCGGCGGCATTGCCGACACCGCTGTCGGAGGTGCCGGAGGCGTTCACGCCCATCAGATCGGTGGTGTCGCTCACGAAGGGTCCTTCCCTGGAGCGGGCGTCGGCCTGTCTGGCTCGGCGACCGGTTGTGCTGTCCGGCTGTGGTCCTTCCGTTACGGACCGGGCCGGGGCGGTGGTCCGCCGGTACGGCGGAGAGAACATTCATGGTTCCGGCGAGGCAGAAAAGTTCGCTTGAATCCGCCACACCGATTCCGGAGCGTGCACGACACTGCTCAGGCAGGCTGCTCAGGCAGTGTGGGAGGCTCCCGGAAGAAGGGTGGTCCCGGAGGGGGACACTGAGCACTACGCCTCCGAGTACATCCAAGAGGCTTCGAGTGCAGACTTGAGGTTAACACTACCGGATCCAACAAACATTCCCCCTCTCCAACCGGCAATCGAGTTGTGCGGTGCCCGGGGAATTCCCCGGGCGGCTGGGTCAGCTGAGCGGCAGGACGCTCGCCCCCCCGGCGTCGAGAGCCAGCCGGTTGGCCGCCCACCCGTCGCCTGCCAGCCGTGCGACCTTGTCGGCCGCACCGTCCTCGACCAGCGCGAGCACCGTGGGGCCCGCGCCGGAGACGACCGCGGGGACGCCGTCCGCACGCAGTCGGTGTACCAGGCGCACGCTGTCGGGCATCGCCGGAGCGCGGTATTCCTGGTGGAGCCGGTCCTCCGTCGCCGCGAGCAGCAGCTCGGGACGCCTGGTCAGGGCCTCCACGAGCAGGGCCGCCCGCCCCGCGTTGACGGCCGCGTCCACGTGCGGGACGGTGCGCGGCAGCAGTCCGCGGGCGGTCTCCGTGAGCACCGGCTTCCCGGGTACGAAGACCACCGGAACGATGGAATCGGCAGGGTCCATTCTGATCGCCCGGGCGGCGCCCGCGTCCGTCCAGGCGAGGGTGAAGCCGCCGAGCAGACAGGCGGCGACGTTGTCGGGGTGGCCCTCGATCTCGGTGGCCAGCTCGACCAGCGCCTCGTCGTCGAGCTTCTCGGCGCCGCCTATCGTCACGGCGCGCGCGGCGGTGATCCCGGCGCAGATGGCGGCGGAGGAGGAGCCGAGCCCGCGGCCGTGCGGAATGCGGTTGGCGCAGACCACCTCGAGGCCGCGCGGCTGCCCGCCCAGCAGGTCGAAGGCGGTGCGGAGGGACCGTACGAGCAGATGGCTCTCGTCGCGCGGCAGGCCCTCGGCGCCCTCGCCCGCGATGTCGACGTGCAGACCGGAGTCGGCGACCCGGACCACTACGTCGTCGTAGAGCCCCAGGGCGAGACCGAAGGCGTCATAGCCGGGACCGAGATTGGCGCTCGAGGCGGGGACGCGCACTCGGACGGCGGCGGCGCGGAACGCTGGACCGGCCATCGCTCGATGACTCTCCTTGTGTGACGTGCGATTGCTCGAAGACGTACGGAACACCGCGGGGGCCGTGACAGGACGGCGACGCCGCACAGAGGTGAAGGCTCTGCGTCGGGGCGGATTCAGTACAGCCTATCGAAGGAAGGTTCTGTGGCGACATAGGGCGCACGGGAGGCGCACGATGCGTGTCGCACTCCCTGTCGTCGACCAGGTCCACTCTACTGGAGGGTTTCGCGCGCCTTCATCGTTCCCGCGCATCTCGTCCACCACTCGAGTGGATCTTTAGACGGGGGCGTCGAGCGATGTCGGGAGGTTCTGCCGGGAACCGGACACGGGGGTGCTGACGTGGGGTTCTACGGGCCGGGCCGGGGTGCGGTCGTCGCACCCCGGCCCGCCTCGCGCGTTTTCGCCGTTACGCCGTTACGCCGTTACGCCGTTACGCCAGTCCGAGCCGTACGGCCGCCGCGTCGGCGTCCACCGGCACGATGACCGGCTGCGGGGCGCCCGCGACCGCCCAGTCGGGGTCCTTCAGGCCGTTGCCGGTCACCGTGCACACGATGCGCTGGCCCGGGTCGACCTTGCCCTCCTCGGCCGCCTTCAGCAGTCCGGCGACGCTCGCCGCGGAGGCCGGCTCGACGAAGACGCCCTCCTGGGAGGCGAGCAGCCGGTAGGCGGCCAGGATTTGACGGTCGGTCACCTCGTCGATGAAGCCGCCCGACTCGTCCCGCGCCCGCACCGCCTGCGTCCAGGAGGCCGGGTTGCCGATCCGGATCGCGGTGGCGATGGTCGCCGGCTCCTTGACCGGCTCACCGCGCACGAAGGGCGCGGAGCCCGCCGCCTGGAAGCCCCACATCCGGGGCGTACGGGAGGACGGGCCGCCCTCGGCCGCGTACTCCTGGTAGCCCTTCCAGTAGGCGGTGATGTTGCCCGCGTTCCCGACCGGCAGGACGTGGATGTCGGGCGCGTCGCCGAGCATGTCGACGATCTCGAAGGCCGCGGTCTTCTGCCCCTCGATACGGGCCGGGTTGACCGAATTGACCAGCGCCACCGGGTACTTCTCGGAGAGTCCGCGCGCGAGCGTCAGACAGTCGTCGAAGTTGCCGTCGACCTGGAGGATCTTCGCGCCGTGCACCAGCGCCTGGCCCATCTTGCCCAGCGCGATCTTGCCCTGCGGGACCAGCACCGCGCAGACCATCCCGGCCCGTACGGCGTACGCCGCCGCCGAGGCCGAGGTGTTTCCGGTGGAGGCGCAGATGACGGCCTTGGCACCGGCCTCCTTGGCCGCGCTGATGGCCATCGTCATGCCGCGGTCCTTGAAGGACCCGGTGGGGTTGGCGCCCTCGACCTTGAGGTGCACCTCGCAGCCGGTGCGCTCGGAGAGCACCTGCGCGGGCACGAGGGGCGTCCCGCCCTCGCGGAGGGTGACGACGGGGCTCGACTCGCCGACCGGGAGCCGGTCGCGGTACTCCTCGATGATCCCCCGCCATCCGTGCCACTGGCGGGTGCCGGACACGCGAGTCCCGGCGTCAGCAATTGCGTTCATGATTTCCCTTTTTCTCCGCTCGCCCTCTACTCGGCCTCTGCTCCGCCGCTGTCGGCCCGCTACCGGTCCGCTACTCGCCCTCGACCCGCATGATGCTCGCGACATCGCGGACGGTGTCGAGCCGGCGCAGTGTCTCGACGGTCGCCGAGAGCGCGGCATCGCTCGCGCGGTGGGTCACGACGACGAGGGACGCCTCGCCGTCCTTACCCTGCTGCCGGACCGTATCGATCGACACGCCGTGTTCGGCGAAGACTGTCGCGACCTGAGCGAGAACGCCCGGTTTGTCGGCGACGTCGAGGCTGATGTGGTACCGCGTGACGACCTGCCCCATGGGGCTCACGGGCAGCTGGCTGTACGCGGACTCGCCCGGCCCGGCGGTGCCCGCCAGCTTGTTGCGGCAGGCCGCGACCAAGTCCCCGAGGACGGCCGAGGCGGTCGGCGAACCGCCCGCGCCCGGTCCGTAGAACATCAGCTGACCGGCCGCGTCGGCCTCCACGAAGACCGCGTTGTACGCCTCGCGGACCGAGGCCAGCGGATGGGCCAGCGGAATCATCGCCGGATGCACCCGCGCGGTCACCGACCGGCCGTCGGCGGCGCGCTCGCAGATCGCGAGCAGCTTGACGGTGCACCCCATGCGCTTGGCGGACGCGATGTCGGCCGCGGTCACCTCGGTGATGCCCTCGCGGTGCACGTCGTCGAGGGTGACCCGGGTGTGGAAGGCGATCCCGGCCAGGATCGCGGCCTTGGCGGCGGCGTCGAAGCCCTCGACGTCGGCGGTCGGGTCGGCCTCGGCGTACCCGAGGGCGGTGGCCTCGTCCAGCGCCTCGGAATACCCGGCTCCGCTGCCGTCCATCCGGTCGAGGATGAAGTTCGTGGTGCCGTTGACGATGCCGAGGACGCGGTTGATGTTGTCGCCCGCGAGCGACTCGCGCAGCGGCCGTACCAGCGGAATCGCGCCCGCGACGGCCGCCTCGTAGTAGAGGTCCGCGCCGCGCTCCTGGGCGGCGGCGTGCAGCGCCGCACCGTCCTTGGCGACCAGCGCCTTGTTGGCCGACACGACGCTCGCACCGTGCTCGAAGGCGGTGGTGATCAGCGAGCGGGCGGGCTCGATGCCGCCGATGACCTCGACGACCACGTCGATGTCCCCGCGCTTGACCAGGGCGGTGGCGTCGGTGGTCACCAGCTCCGGCGGCACGCCCTCACGGACGCGCCCCGGGCGGCGCACGGCGATCCCGGCCAGCTCGACCGGGGCGCCGATGCGCGCCGCGAGGTCGTCCGCGTGCGTCGTCATGATGCGCGTCACCTCTGAGCCGACGACTCCACAGCCCAGCAGCGCCACTTTCAGCGGACGCGTACGCATCATCCGACCTCGCTTCTCATCCATCTAGGTGGTGCACCAGTCTCTTGCACTGGCCGGGGTTTCCTGTCCCGGGTCCAGTATCCGAGATTTCCTTCTCGCTAACCGACATCGAGACGGAGAAGGTCCTCCTCCGTCTCCCGCCGGACGATTTCCCGCGCCTGACCGTCCCGGACGGCGACGACCGGCGGCCGCAGCGCATGGTTGTAGTTGCTGGCCATCGAGCGGCAGTACGCGCCGGTGGCCGGGACGGCGAGCAGATCGCCGGGGGCCACATCGGCGGGCAGGAAGGCATCCCGTACGACGATGTCGCCCGACTCGCAGTGCTTGCCGACCACCCGGGACACCATCGGCTCGGCCGTGGAGGTCCGGGAGACCAGCGCGACCGAGTACTCCGCATCGTAGAGCGCCGTACGGATGTTGTCGGACATGCCCCCATCGACGCTGACGTACGTACGCAGCCCCGGCAGCTCCTTGACCGTACCCACCTCGTACAGGGTGAATGCGGTCGGCCCGACGATCGCCCGCCCCGGCTCGACGGACAGCCGCGGCACCGAGAGCCCGGCCGCGTCGCACTCGCGGTGAACGATCTCCCGCAGCGCCTTGGCGATGTCCTCCGGCTCGCTCGGGTCGTCATCCGGCGTATACGCGATGCCGAGACCACCGCCGAGGTCGATCTCGGGCAGCTCGACCCCGTGCTCGTCCCGGACCTCCTTGAGCAGCCCCACGACGCGGTGGGCGGCGACCTCGAAGCCCGAGGTGTCGAAGATCTGCGACCCGATGTGCGAGTGGACGCCGATCAGCTCCAGCCCGTCGAGCTTCAGCGCCCGCCGCACCGCCTCGGCCGCCAGCCCGCCCGCGAGCGGAATGCCGAACTTCTGGTCCTCGTGCGCGGTGGCGATGAACTCGTGCGTATGCGCCTCGACGCCGACCGTGACCCGGATCTGGACCGGCTGCCGCTTGCCGAGCCCGTGCGCGATGTGCGCGACGCGCACGATCTCCTGGAAGGAGTCGAGCACGATGCGCCCGACGCCCGCTTCCACAGCCCGGTGGATCTCCTTCGCGCTCTTGTTGTTCCCATGCAGCGCGATCCGCTCGGCGGGCATCCCGGCGGCGAGCGCGGTGGCCAGCTCCCCCTCGGAGCAGACGTCGAGGTTCAGCCCCTCCTCGTGCAGCCAGCGCACGACGGCGCGGGAGAGGAACGCCTTCCCGGCGTAGAACACGTCCGCGTCGTCCCCGAACGCCTCCCGCCAGGCCCGGCAGCGGGCGCGGAAGTCGTCCTCGTCGAGGAAGTACGCGGGCGTCCCGAACTGCTCGGCGAGCGTAGCGACGTCGATCCCGCCGACGCTCACCACTCCTTCGTCATTCCTGGTCACCGTGCGGGACCAGACCCGAGCATCGAGCTGATTGAGATCGGCGGGCGGCGCGGCGTAGTGCCCCTCGGGCAGAACATCGGCGTGACGGGGCCCGGCGGGGTGGGCGGAACGGCTCATGCTGTCTCTCTCATTGATCAAATGCGTTTCGGGGCGCTGATACCAAGCAGGCGGAGGCCATTGGCGAGCACGATGCGGGTCGCCTCGGCCAGCCGTTTTCGCTGCGTACCAGGGAGGAAGGCATCAGCAGTGGCAACAAGGTGACGCGCGACCCGATCGGGCGCCCGGTGCCGTGCGGCGGCCTCGACGGTACGGGGGAAATCCCCGAGCAGCCCGAGCAGCACCAGGTCGTCGGGACCCTCTGTGTGCTCGGCTCCCTCATCGACGGCCCGATGGGCGAGGGAATGCGCATACCGCACCCGGAAGAGCGGATTCCCCTCCCGCTGCGCCAGGAGGTGCGCCGGATCCAGATCGGGCAGATCATGAGCGGCGGCCCGCAACAACCCCCACCGAGCGGCATCGGCTCCGAGCCGAGTCACCAGCTCGCGGCCATCGCCCCCCACCCCCCGCACGGCAATGACCTCACCGCTCGGGTCTATGCCGACCGATCCCCCACACCCCTCGACAAGCCCCACGACCACATGCAGCACCAGCGCGGCCCGCACCTCATCGGCGGGCTTGAAGCGCACGTGCACCCCCGCGAGCCCGTCCCCCAGACCGTAGTCATCCCCCCGCTCAAGAATGGCCTCGACCATCTGCTCATGGGAGTGCGCATCAAGGGTGATGTTCAAGAATCCAGGCCCGGCGATATCAACGCTCGCGATGCCAGGCGCCTCAGCAAGCCGCCGCCGCAGCACCTCGGCGATCCGCGCGGCAGCCCCTTCCCCACGCCCCCGGGCAAGCTGCAACGCCACATTCGTGGCGTAATCCCCGCACCCGGGCCGCGGCGGAGTCCGCACCTTCACCCGCTCCGGCACGGCGACGCACAGCTCGTCGGCCTCAACGGCGCGACGCACGGTGTGCAGCACAGTGCGGGAGAGCTGGGCGGGTGTCACGGCACCAGCGTATGGGAGGAGGGGGGTAGCTCCGCGAACCGGTTTCGCCCCTCGGACGAACTCTCCCCCACCCCACCCTTCAGACGGCGCCCACCGACCAACCCACGACCTCGGCTAGCCGGTGGGCCCCACAGCCGGCTCAGCATCACCGGGCGCCGCCGCCCCAGCAGCCCCTTCACGCATCAGCCGCCCCACGAGCTTGACCAGCTCAGCGGGCTCGAAGGGTTTCGCCAGAAAGGCATCCACCCCCAGCGCCCGCCCCCGGTCCACCTCCGCCTGCGTACACGCACTGATCATCGCCACCGGCAACTGCCGGGTCCGCGCATCAGCACGCAACCTGGACGCCGTCTGCAGCCCATCCAGTCTGGGCATCACGACATCGAGAGTGATCACATCGGGCCGCACCTGGTGAACGATCTCCAGGCACTCGGCACCATCGGCCGCGGTCACGACCTCGAGACCCTCCAGCTCGAGGTTGACCCTGATCAGCTGCCGGATGACCTTGTTGTCGTCGACGACAAGGACCCGGCCGGACAAGCCAGGCACACCCTGAAGAGTAGGCGCGCCCCCGCCCCCGCGTCCGCGTTTTGCCCACTTCCACCACGTCCGAGGGATCTTTCCCCCACTCCCCCACACCCCACCCACCCCATGCGCTATACGCCTCCGCCCCCTCATCCCTCTCCCACTAAACGTTCATGACCACCCTCACCAAGCTGGTAGTGTTCTACCCGTCGCCGCAAGACATCAGCGACAGGCAAGCCCCCGTAGCTCAGGGGATAGAGCAACGGCCTCCGGAGCCGTGTGCGCAGGTTCGAATCCTGCCGGGGGCACTTACAGATCACCACGTGAGTGCCTTATGGACCCCGTGATCAGCGACGAAGCTGAGTTCGGGGTCCTTTTGCATGCATAGCCCCGGGGTCGCCCAAGGCAGCCCCATGCCGGTCACGTTGTCATTGCGTGAATGATCTTGGGTCGGGGTCTCGGCAAGTCGACAGCGCGTAGCCGCAGCTCGTGCATGCGCAAGTCGACTTGCGCATGACCTCCAGCAGGCCCCGAGTAGACACAGACCCCGGAACGCCCCGCGGGCCTGCACCCGCGCTCAGCGGACCGGCTTGGATATGTCGCGTACGACATATAACGTTGTGGTGTGGATGAGCTCTTCGCGATCGAGATCGAACCCGAGGTTCGCGACTGGCTGGAGGCGCTACCGGCCAAGCACTTCCTCAAGGTCGATGCGTACGTCGGACTCCTCGCCGAGTACGCCGCCGCGCTCAGCGAACCGTACGCTCGTCACCTCGGCGACGGAGTCCGCGAGCTGCGGCCCACCTTGGACGGCGCCGACATACGTATCACGTACTGGCTCACTCCCCATCGAACGGCCGTCCTGCTGACCGTCTTCCGGAAGACGAAGATGAGAGAGGAAGCTGAGGTCAGGCGGGCAAAGATCGCCCAGAAAACGTGTGAAGCCGAACACGTCCCCGCGCACGAGGAGTTCACGCGTGTGATCGAGGAAGGAGAGCTTGAGCAATGAACCACAGCCGCTGGAAGACTCTGCGCGAGCGGAAGCTCGCCGAGGGGTTCACCGAGCCGGACGACGTGGCCGAAACCCGGCAGCAGATCGCGCTGTCCATGGCTCTGGCCCGCGCCGTGTACGAACGCCGCACCGAGCTGGCTCTGACCCAGAACGAACTAGCCGTGCGCGCAGGACTGACTCAGGCCAAGGTCTCGCGCATCGAGGGCTCCGACACCGTCCCCACGCTGCCGCTCCTCGCCAAGCTGGCCAAGGCCTTGGACGCGTCGCTCAATATCGCCCTCGATGACGACGACACACAGGTGACCTTCACCCCGCACCGCACCGACGCGGCCTGATGGCTCAGCGAGACATGGCGCATTCGTGACGTTGCGCTCCCCCATACCTCTTCACCCATCCCGACCAGCGGGGACGCGGCGGATCCCATCGACCTCCGGACGCACACCCAGGGTGAGCCGACGGGCCCCGTCACGGATGGCGAGGCCGGACAGGCGGCTGCGGCTGGTGACCAGCACGAGGCTGTGTGCGCTCCCGGGCAGCAATGGCCTGACCTGGCCGACGGTGGCCACGTTGTCCAGGACGACCAGGACCCGGCGGTCGGCAAGCAATGAGCGGTATAGCGCGGCGGCCGCGTCGAGATCCTGCGGTACGGCATCGGCCGGCACGCCGAGCGAGGTCAGCAGGCGGTGCAGGGCCTCGCGTGCCGCTACCGGCTCCCCGGGGTCGTAGCCGCGCAGGTTGGCGTACAGCTGGCCGTCGGGGAAGCGCTCCCGGATCTGGTGTGCCCAGCGCAGTGCCAGCGAGGTCTTTCCGGCTCCTGCGGTGCCAGCGATCACGTAGACCGAGACGATGAGCGGACTGCCGCCATCGCTGGTGAGGACGGCGTTCAACTGGCCCAGCTCATCGGTTCGGTTGACGAATCCGCTTACGTCGGCCGGTAGCTGGCGCGGGACGGGGCTGGAGGGGCTGGCCGGGTCCGGTGTGGCCTGCGCGTGGAAGTGGATGCCTCCGTGGACGTCTCTTGCCTGGACGACGTCACCTGAGGTCCCCGACAGCTCGTTTTGGGTGCTGCCGACGTGCTCGTCCTGACCGTCTGGCGCTGCGATCGGCCTACTCCCCTTCTGCGCTCAGCTTCGGCGAATCAAGGTGTGCCACCTCGCGGTCGAAGTAGGGGATCACGTCTTCGCCCGCGGTGTAGAGCGCCTTGATGTAGCTCTCCCAGCGCTCGACGAGGTCGGGGTCGGTGTAGCGGATCGCGCCGTTCGCGACGCCTTCCTCGGTGTAGAGGACCTGGAAAAGGGTGTGGCCGCCGAGCACGACCCCTTCCGGGAGCGGGCCGGAGGTCTCCGCGGCGGCCACCTGTTCGGCGGGGACGATCCTGATCCGCTGGCCGTGCTCGGCGCGCTGCCGCTGGGAGTGGAGTTCCCACTGCACATACGGTGTCAGCGGCTTTTCGACCACCCGTACGCGGTGGAAGGCGTAGCCCCTGCGTTCTTCCTTCTGAGCGGCCGCGGCCAGGGTGTCGCGCCGGGCGGCGAGGAGCCGAAGCGCCTCTTCCCAGTCGCCGCGGCGCAGGGCGTCCCGGCTCGGGCTGCCCTGCTCCTCGAAGTGCTGTCGGCGCTCCAGCTTCCAGGAACTGCCGTCCCGGATCGCGTCCTCCCGTTGCCGGAAGTCCTCCTTGTAGGCGGGCCGGGTGAGCCGGTCGCCCTGCTCGGGGACGAGAACAGGGGCGAGGAGATCAGGCATCGGGGATGTCCTTCTTCGCGGCGCTGAGCATGTTCCCTGGGATGACGACCAGCCGCTCGTCCGGAGCGAGGTTTACGCCCTGCGGGAGTCGAGCGCGCTGTGGCTACCCACTGTATCCAGGGCCGCACCCGAAGGTGAGGGGTCGCACGGTCGTCCCTCTGCTCCTGTCTGGCCAATGCGCGCCCTGTCCATGACATCGGTTTCTTGCTCTCCTGTTAGAGCGACCGTGCCGCTGGTCGGAGGGGGCAGGTGAGGCATGGGTACATCGTCGCGATGGCCGGGGCCGGGTGGCCGTAGGGGCGTGGCGGGTGAGTGGAGTCGGGCGAGCAGGCGGGTCTCGGCCTGGCGGCCGGGGCCTGATGAAGCGGCAGGACTAGACGACATCGCCGCGGAGCACTTAGCCGTGCTCCACCGCACCCTTCGGGAGGAGCCGTCGGCATTCGGCCTGTACGAGGCGGCCTGCGCGGCCGGGGAACGGCTGACCACCGCCGTGGACGACTGGGCCGTGAGCCGGGACGGTGATGAGTTCGCCGCCCGCTTCATCACCGCCGTGGGAGGCGAAGGCGGCACCGTGGCGGACGCCGCCGTACGACGGGCCGCCGCAGTGTCCGTACGGCGGCTCCTGGAACGGCATCCGGAGGTTGGTACTCCGGGCGGCAGGGGCTTGTCCGGGGAGGTGTTCTGCCTTCTGTATCAGGGGTTCTTCGCCGGTGTCGTGGCCGAGTTCCTGCGTATGGCGGTCGCCGAGAAGGTCAAGCTCGTGGTGCCGCTGTTGCCCGCGGTCGATCCCGAGGACCACATCGCCGACTGGGTAGCCGAGCGCGTTCTGGGTCTGCTGCCGGACCCGTGTGAGGAGGCCGCACAGGCGACAGAATCGGTCGAGGAGCCGATGGGCTCCCTGCAGTTCTTCGCGCAGGGGCTCGTCCCCCGGGCGGCCGGGCGGGCGCTGGGGCTGCTCTCCGACGAGCCGGGCGGGGATACGGACGGCACGACGTACGAGGACGGCACGACGTACGAGGACGGCACGACGTACGAGGGGGACACCGCCGCATGACCGAAGCCCGCACCCGGCTCTTCTGGCTCTCCCATCCGAACGCCGAAGCACCGCCACCGCACTGGCGGCCCCTCCACGACGCCGTGTACTGGGAGCGCCCGTCACGCGGGCCGGACCGGCGGCAGTTGTTCGCCCCGGCCCCGGACTGGGCGGACGATCTCCAGCGGGTGGCGCGGGCCGTCTTCGCGGCGGACCGGTACACCCGCCGTGTCGAAGGCTTCGACCGCTGGACTCGCAGCATCACCCTCTCCGTACCGGTCGCCCACCCCGAGCGGTGGGATCGCGCCGTGCCCGCCCTGATGGCCGTCCTGGGGACCGTGACAGGCGATCTGTGGGAGGTCGTCTTCCGGCCCTTGCACGAGACGTCGGTCCGGCAAGGGCCCCTCACCTTCGCGGCCGAGGAGTACGCGCACGATGTCGCCCTGTTCTCCGGCGGTCTCGACTCCCTCGGTTGGGCAGCACAGCAAGCGGTCCTGCCCGCTTCCGGCGCCCTGCTGCTCGTCTCCTTCGAGGAACGGAACTTCGAGGCGCTTCAGGACCAGGTGTACGAGGCCGTACGCGGCCTGCGGCGACGTCCGGTTCGGCGTCTCGCCCAGAGCCAGACCGTGCGTAAGCCACGGGGCAGCGGCATCAAGCTGGAACGCACCACCCGCTCACGCGGCCTGCTGTACGCGGCGACCGCCGTGCACGCGGCTGCCGCGGAACGCGTCCCCGTCGTCCACCTGCCGGAGAACGGTCAACTCGCCCTCAATCCGCCGCTGTCCGCCGCCCGCGCCGGGGCCTGCTCGACCCGTTCGGTGCACCCGTGGACACTTCATCACCTCAACCGGGTGATCTCCGAGGTCGCGGAACCTGGATCCGCGATACGCGTCGAGAATCCCTTCGCCACGCTCACCAAAGGCGACGTCTGCGCGGTAGCGCGTGACGCGGGCTTGCCGCAGCGGGTACTGGAGGCCACCCTGAGCTGCGGCACTCCCCCGGACCGTCATCCCGCTGGGCCCGCACTGGCCCACTGCGGCCTCTGCTTCCCATGCCTGGTACGCCGCTCGGGCCTGCTGAGCGCGTTCGGCGACGACCGCACACCGTACGCGGCCGATCCCTGGGACCCGGCCCTGGACGCGGACCGTACCCGCAACTGGCATGCCCTGCGGCGATGGCTGGATACCGAGTGGAGTCTGCTCGATCTGGTCGCCGACGCTCCGCTACCGCCCGATGCGCGGACGGACGTGCTCCTGGAAGTGGTCGAGCGGGGCAGGGAGGAGTTGCGGGCGTTCGTTGCGTGGGCAGGCGGGAGGGCGGCGCGGAAAGCGTCGTGACCCGTGCCCGTTCCCTACTCGGCCAGGAGGTGCCTTGTTCCGGCTCCGCCCGTCTTCGTTCCCGAGGCGCCGCCGGTAGCATGAGGGGTAGCATGAAGGGCATGAGCGAGCCTACGCAGAAGTACTCGATCACGATGCCACGGGACATCGCGGAAGCCGCTCGCGCACGCAGCGGGCCGTCCGGACTGTCCGCCTACGTCGCCGCGGCCGTAGCCCGACAGATCGAGCGCGACAACCTCAACGAACTCATCGCGGTCGCCGAGGCCGAGCACGGGCCCATCGGCGACGAGGAAGTCCAAGCACTCCGAGACCAGCTCCAGCAGGCCCGCAGGCAGCAGACGGACGACGGAGCGAACGCCGCGTGACCCGCTCCGCCGCCGTCCCCGGCGGCACTCTGGTCCTCGACAGCGAGGGACTGGCCAAGGCCGTACTGCGAGATCGCACGGTCACCGGATGGCTCGCCCTGGCCCGCGCCGACGACATGCGGGTGATCACCAGCGCCGCCACCCTCGTGGAGGTGGTCCACCCCCGGATCAACCGGCCAGCCTTGGAGTGGACGCTCTCGCGCATCGTCGTCGAGCCGGTCACCGAGGATGTCGCCCGTCACGCCGCCGCGCTCTTGGCCGACGCCGTCCTGCACGGGCACAAGTGCGCCATCGACGCCATGCTCAGCGCCACCGCCCTCGCCGCCCCCGGACCCGTGACCGTACTCACCTCCGATCCGGAGGACCTCACGGCGCTGTGCGGCGGACGCGTCACCATCATCAAGATCTGACCGCCCGCCTAGCCCACCCGGGCAGAGGAACTGCACCTGATTTCTGGGAGTGCCTGTGTTTCCGCCCACCGTCATTGTTGGCCTTCATGGGGTCCTCGAACGCAATCCGTGGTTCGACCGGGTTGTGGAGCAGGACGACGAGGGTGCCGTTGAGGAGGATCTCCTCAGCCTTGCGATTGATCGGGCCGGGGCGTATGGGTGGCAATCCGTGAGTGGCTGGCTCCATGAGGGCGGGAAGGTCACGGCTCGGCATGAGCCCACTTCCTGGGCTCATGAGGAGGTCGGCGGGAATTGGGCACAGGACGGCAGAGTGCATCAGCTGGCCTGGCTGCAGGCTGGAGTTCTGACTGATCCTCCGCGGCCCGGTCTTCCCGTTCGGCCGATTTCTTTGGTGTTGTCCGAGGCCTTGGCTCGGGTGGGTACGGTGACGTTCACCGGCATGCATGCGCTGCTGCCGCTGCAGGCGGCCGCGCGCAACACCGCTTTCCATCAGATTGAGTTGGCGCCGTGGTTCGGTCTGGCGGATCCGGATGCTCGGTACGAGGTGGTGGTCACCGTGTCCCGCCAGCCCCAGGACGGCGGGGCGGGCGGGCGTGATGCGGTGGCCGTCTGTGACGCGGTTCGGGAGATGGCGCAGGGGGCGGTGGATGTCTCCGTGGCCGCGACGGGAGGCCCCCCGCCGGGGGTGGAGCTCGATCTCGATCGTGTGCTGCATACGGAAGGGATGCGCGAGGTGATGCGGTTCCGCTGCCGTACGCGGGAGTGGTCACCGGATATCGCGGTGTGGCTGGTGCAGATGGTCGCGGACGGACTGCGCGGGGCGGGGCGGGTGGCGCCCGTGGTGGTGACGGCCTCGCTGGGGTCATCGCCGACGTAGTCCGAGCTGGGCGGGAGAACGTTTCGCAGTGGTGGCGTCGGGCAAGCTGGCACATGGGAGCGCTCCCACATCTCTCCCACTCCCCCACGGACGATGGAGGAAGATCGCGCAATGTTTTGTCATGAACGCGGCATTTCCTTACGCTGGGCCCCTCGCGCCCTCGGCCTGCTCTCCGCGCTGCTGCTCGGCCTGATCCCCTGGTCGGGTACCGCCAGCGCGCACGGATCGGTCATCGACCCCGCCTCCCGCAACTACGGCTGCTGGCTGCGCTGGGGCAGCGACCACCTGAACCCGGAGATGGCCCAGAAAGACCCCATGTGCTGGCAGGCCTGGCAGGCCAACGCGAACGCCATGTGGAACTGGAACGGCCTCTACCGCAACGGCTCCGCCGGTAACTTCCCGGCCGCCGTCCCCGACGGGCAGCTGTGCAGCGGCGGGCGTACGGAGGGTGGGCGCTACAACTCCCTCGACACGCCCGGCGCCTGGAAGACCACGAACATCGGGCGCAACTTCACCGTGAAGCTGTACGACCAGGCCAGCCACGGGGCGGACTACTTCAAGGTCTACGTCACCCGGCAGGGCTACGACCCCACCACGCAGCCGCTGAAGTGGAGTGACCTGCAGCTGGTCACCACGACCGGCAAGTACGCCCCCAGCCAGAACTACTCGATCAACGTCAGCACCTCCGGCTACACCGGCCGCCACGTCGTCTACACGATCTGGCAGGCCTCGCACATGGACCAGACGTACTTCCTGTGCAGCGACGTGAACTTCTCCTGAGTCGCCGCCCCCGCCTCCCTCGCCGGATGCGTCGCGTCCGGCGAGGGTCGCTCTTCGGCGGTCTCGTCCGGCCGATCCGGGGCACTCGGTATCCCCATCGTTGAGGGGAGTTGGAGACATGGCTCACTTAGCCAGCGGGATACGGGCCGGTGCGTTCGGGACCGTGGGGCTGCTCGCGTGCGGGGTGCTGACCGCGTGCGGAGGCGACGGGGGCTCCGAGGGCAAGGGCGGGCAGACCTCGTCGGAGGCGGGTGGCGCCGGGGGTACGGCTGCGGTGCGTACCGCGTATGCCAGGACCGCCGAGGAGGAGACGGCGCGGATGACGCTCCGTACGGAGACGTCGGCTGCGGGGAAGTCGGCTGCCGTGGGTGGCGAGGGGGTCATCGACCTGGAGGACGGCGACAGCGTCATGACCATCCGGGCCGGGGGCCAGAAGGTCGAGCAGCGCGTCGTCGACCAGGTGCTCTACCAGAAGCTTCCCGCTCGGCAGCGGGCGCAGGTGCCCGGTGACAAGCCGTGGATCAAGGTCGACCTGCGGAAGGCCGCCGCCGAGCAGGACAGCGGCAGCAGCAATCAGATCAACGACCCCGCGCAGTCCGCCGCGCTCGCCAAGGGCATTACCGACCGGAACACCGAGAAGGTCGGCACGGCCACGGTCGACGGGGTGAAGACCACGCGCTACCGGGTCACGGTCGACGTCGACAAGCTGTCCGGCACCGCCGCGTTGAAGCACCAGGTAGGCCCCTCCGTCCCCATGGACGTCTGGCTGGACGACCAGGGCCGCATCCGCCGCCAGCAGGTCACCATGAACCTCAAGCCGACGGACCAGGCGGACAAGTCCACCGCCGTCCCGCGGAAGATGACGGTGCGCACGCTGATCGAGTTCTCGGACTTCGGCACCGAGGTGGACACGGACGCCCCACCGGCCGGGCAGACCACCGACATGACGGGCAAGCTCGGCAACCAGCAGGGCTGAGCGGGCCGCTCGTCGCCTCAGGCATCGCGCTTGTCGTCAGTCGGCCGGGGCAGGGGGCAGCAGGGTGCCGAGATAGGCCTGCGTCTCCGGATGCGTGGAGTAGAAGCGTGTGCCATGTGTGCCGCGGGTCGCCAGGACGCGGTACGTATTGAGGGCGTAGGTGAGGTACTCCTCGGCGGGCAGCTGCCGCAGGGCGTCGTCGTGGCTCTTCTCGGGTTGGGCCCGCCAGCCGGACGGCGTACGGATGAGGTCCTCGCCAATGATGACCGCGCCGTAGTCGTACTCCAGGCCCTGCGCCGTGTAGATGCATCCGACCTGCTGGTGGCCGCCGGGGTCGGTGGCCCAGAAGGCCCGTGCCGGGACGCCCTGGTCGTCACCCGCCGTGCTGGTCGCCCTGGAGTTCCACGGGCGTTCCCAGAGGTGTTCG
Source organism: Streptomyces sp. NPDC001700 (assembly GCF_053596435.1). Lineage (NCBI taxonomy): Bacteria > Bacillati > Actinomycetota > Actinomycetes > Kitasatosporales > Streptomycetaceae > Streptomyces > Streptomyces sp. NPDC001700. The sequence continues at coordinate 130,022 of NZ_JBSFGE010000020.1, read as the reverse complement.
CCCTCGTTGTCCTTCCAGCCGATGCTGACCTCGGGGAGAAGAGGTGGCCTCTCGGGCGACTTCCATGGCCAGCAGAATCCCGCCGTGATCCGGGCGCTGCGGCCGTTGTGGATGTGGGCTGCGGTCCAGGCTTCGAGCTGTGGCGGGTTGTCGGCGAGGACAAGGTCGTATTCACCGCCCGTCCAGGACTGGGGCGTGCCGTCCCGACTGAAGAGGGTGTCGACCCAGCGCTGATATGCCTGGGAGCCGTTGCAGCGGAACTGGGTGGTCAGATCGATGGAGGTGAGGCTGTGGCCGTAGCGCGCCGCCATACGCTGCAATTCGTCCAGCGTGGTGCCTTCGGTGGGGCGGACTATCTGACGCTGGTCGAGGAAGAGCACCGTGACGGCACATCGGTTGACGAGTTGCTCAAGGACGAGAGGGAATTCGGATCGGCGCTGCCCGGGATAGGTATGCGCACGGTGTACTTCGTCGACCAGGACGATGCTGTCGTCCGTCAGTCCGGCAGGCAGGCCACTGGTAAAGGTCTTGATCATGCCCTTCGCCCCATCGCCCGCCGCACGGGTGAGCTGTTTGGACAGGGCCGCGGAGGGACAGAGCAGGCGAGGGTTCGCGTCAGGCCGCCGGGCCAGGTCCGCGAACATCCTGAGGGCGATGGCGGTCTTGCCGGTGCCCGGCCCCCCAGTGACGACGACGACATGGCGACGGTCCTTCCGTCGCTCGGCGCCGAGCGCGTCGAGGATGGCCAGGCGGGCCGTGTCCTGGTCTCCGATGAGGGGGAATCGGTCGCTTCCGTTGATGTGGTCGGCGACGCGGGACAACAGGCCCGCCTTGGGACGGTGCCGCGTGTGAAGGAACGTTTCTATGAGCGGGGCTGGAGCGAATTCCAGATCCGCGCAGTCCAGCCGTGTGGCAATCTCGCGAGCGGGCAAGGACGCGTCGAGATCCTGCCGGCCGACGATCGGAAACGGCGCGCTCGCGCCGCCAGCGATGGACTCGCGCAACGCGGTGACAAGATCGGGCTCCGCGTTGTGCAGGACGACGGCTCCTCGGGCCGTCAGACCGAGGGAGTCACTGATCCAGTTGTCGAGGTAGTGCACATAGCCGCCTACTTGGCGCGCCGGATGCTTGACCCGCTGGTCGCCCACATCAAGCAGCAGGGGACGGGACGTGTCCCATGACGCGCGCGTCCACTGCTTCAGTTCGATCGCTACCACGGTCAAGCCCGCTTCTCCCGCCCGGCGGCCGAGCAGGAGTGCGTCGACCCGCTCGCCCGTGCCGGGGAGGGGGTACTCCAGCAGCACATGAAGGTCGCTCAGGCCCGCCGCCATGAGGGCGTCGAGGAGCGCGGGCCAACTGCGCTCCCAGCTCCGCCGTTCGGCATCTCCGGGTGGGGCACCGTGCAAAGCCGCGAAGCGCTGGGCGCAGTCCGCTATGAAGCCATTGTCGCGAACCCGTTCAGCTGCTTGCGCGACGGTTCCACCGAACAGTTGCAGGCCGCCGTCCGTCCCAGCGCTTGCCGACACTCTTATCCACCCCAGGTGAGCCCCCGAGCAGCCCCAGGGGGCATGGAAAAATCAGATCATATGCATGATGGCATCCCGAGACCATCGCCGATGAAGGCACCAACCGAGGTGCACATATCGCGGCAAACCATCCATGCGGAACCCCTCACGGTCAAGGATTTCGGTCAGATTGGCGAACGTTCTTGATCGCACTCGAAACCATCCTGTATGGTTTTGGACGTTCTTTCGGCAACGACAAGGCTTCCAGGGGTGACCTGGACATGCCTTCCCGCCTAGATGTGGAGCACGTGCGTGCCTTCTTCTCCCCGCGACAGTCGTCGCGCGACAGCGACTCGCCCTTCTCGGCTGTCGCCCCTCGGACAGCACCCAGGCAACGGGACCGCGTAGGTCGGCCGATCCGGCCTTCCCCCTCTTCCTCTTCTGCCTGATCCGATCTCCTCACCCGATGACTGCGTCCGCGCCGTGGGGAAACGTTTCGTCCCACTGGGCGACGTATGCGTCCGAAAGGCTTGCCGTGCTGTCCTCTTCCCTTCTCGTCACCGTGTGCGTAGGTGCGGTGGCAGCAGTGATCTGCTGCGCCGTCGTCTGCGTCACGCTCGGCGTGATCGCCAATTCCGCGCTCCGGGGCAGTCGTTCGACTGACCGCCCGCAGATCATCCGGGCGCTGGCCACGGCTTTCCGGCACTTCCTGAGGCCGTGGTGGCGGCGCCAGTGAAGGAATCCGGTGAGGTGAGGAGCGGCACGTCGCCGACGTGCCGCTCCCGGCCCCAAGGGCCGAAAGCACCGCGAATGACAGAGCTAGAGTTGAGACCGAAATTCACGCGGCCCGCCGGGCTTCCGCTCCTCCTGGGCACCGCCCCGGCTGGAATCAGAGGACATGCCCCCACCCGCGCCAGCCACTGCGTGCTGCCTGGGGGCCTTCCTTGCTGATCCGCGAATCCGTTGCCTCGGTCGCCGCCGAGATGCACTCCGAGGCGCTGTACTTCCATCTGACGGACCGCTTCGTCCACCTGCACGGCCACAATCCCTCCGAGGCTGAGGCCCGCTCATGGAGGCACTCCATCCCCGCGCTGGTGAGCGCGCTGCTGGAGGCTGGTCTGGATGACGTCGAGATGATGCTCGAGTACACGCTGCCGCTCACCAGCAAGCGGGCAGACGCGGTACTCGCCGGTGTTCATCCGAAGACCGGCGAGCCCTCCTACGTCGTCATCGAGCTCAAGCAGTGGACCGAGGCCTATCCCGACGAGGACTCCCCCCGCCTCTGCCACGTCGCCGGAATGCACGCCAAGCCGGTGCTCAATCCGATCGAACAGGTACGGGGCTACTGCGACTACCTCGCGCAGTTCAACGGGAGCCTCGACAAGAACGAGCACCGGATCGTCGGGGCCGCGTATCTGCACAACGCGACGGAGTTCGGTGTCGGCGGACTGGATGCCGCCGGGCAGAGCCCTCGTGGGCGGTTCTTCACCGGCGACAGGCGCGGCGAGTTCATCGCGTTCCTCCGGGATCACCTTGCGGCGGAACCCGGCGCTCTCACCGCCGACGCCTTCCGGAATGCGGCGGTGAAGCCGTCGACCCAGCTCATCAAGGCGGCCGCGGACGAGGTCCGCGATCGGGAACAGTTCCAACTGCTGAGTGAGCAGAAGCTGGCGTATGAACTGGTACTCAGGGCCGTACGGAACGCGCAGCGCTCCGACAGCAAGGAAGTCATCGTCGTCACCGGCGGACCGGGCAGTGGAAAGAGCGTCATCGCGCTGTCCCTACTGGGAGAGCTGTACCGGCAGGGCAGGTCTGCGCTGCATGCCACCGGTTCCGCGTCGTTCACCAAGACCATGCGCAAGGTGGCCGGTGCCCGGAAGCGCGAAGTGCAGGACCTCTTCAAGTACTTCAACAGCTTCATGACCGCCGAACCCAACGACTTCGAGGTGCTCATCTGCGACGAGGCGCATCGGATGCGCCTGACCTCGGCCAACCGCTACACGCCGGCCGCGAACCGCACCGACAAGCCTCAGGTGGACGAGCTGATCGACGCCGCCCGTGTGCCGGTGTTCCTGCTCGATGATCACCAGATCGTTCGTCCCGGTGAGATGGGCTCCCAGCGAGAGATCGAAGCGGCCGCGACCCGAAAGGGTCTGCGATGCACCGTGGTGTCACTCGACAGTCAGTTCCGCTGCGGGGGCAGTGACGCCTACCTGCAGTGGGTGCTGCGGTTGCTGGGGCTGGAGGACGGCGGACCGGTCCAGTGGGAGCCAGACGGGAAGATGCAGCTCGCGGTCGCGGAAAGCCCCCAGCAATTGGAGGAGTTCCTCGATGACCGACGCGCCAAGGACTACAGCGCCCGTATGTCCGCCGGGTACTGCTGGAAGTGGACCACGAAGACGGCGCCGGGCCAGCCGCTCCCCGAGGACGTCGTCATCGGGGACTGGGCCCGGCCGTGGAACGTCTACGGGGACCGGGCGGTGGCGGGAGCGCCCCCTGCCGCGCTGTGGGCCACGGATCCGGCCGGGTTCGGCCAGGTCGGCTGTGTCTATACGGCGCAGGGCTTCGAGTACGACTGGAGCGGTGTCATCCTGGGGCCGGACCTCGTGTGGCGTGGTGACCGCTGGGTTGTCGACCGTACGAAGTCCAAAGACCCGGTATTCCGAAAATCCACCCCCGACGACGTGGTGACAGATCTGATCCGCAACACCTACAAGGTGCTGCTCACCCGGGGAATGGTGGGCACGGTGATCTACTCCACCGACGCCGAGACGCGTGCCAAACTGCGCGAGCTGATCCAGGAAGAGGCGCGGGTTCCAGAGCCGGAGCCTGTGGGCTGACAGCCGGGCCCGGGGGCTCAGGGAGAGGTGAGGAGCAGCATTGCCATCGTCAGCTGAGCCAACCACTGCAGCTTGACCGCCCAGGAGCGGGCCGTGGGGAACGGCAGGCGCTTTCGGGGGCAGGTTGCGGCGTAGAGGCCCAGCGCCGCCGAGGCGAGGAGTGCGGCCCAGATCACCGAACCCGGGGTTGAGGAGCACTGGTTGCCGTACATGACGCAGTCGGCGGCGCGCTCCGTCATGAGGGACAGGACGATGCTGATGATGGCGGTGGGGATCAGCAGGGCGACGCCGATCTTTGCCGCGATGCGGAGTCTTCGGTCGTGAGCCGCGTCGGCGTTCGGGTCGGTGGCAGCTGTCTCGTTCATTCGTCCACCCAACCGTGGGCGGGGTGGGGAGGGATCGCCTCGGGTACTCAGTTGCCCTGGGTAGGAGGGCTCGGCTGGGGGCAGGGGAGGTCGGGGGCCTGGGGGTTCGGGGAGCAGGTGACTACCGCTAGGGAGAGGAAGGACGTGTGGCCTGTGTAGAAGCCCAGGGAGATGTCGGCGCCTTCAGACATACGGTCCGCAGCTGTGGCTACCAGGCGGGAGAGGCGGGCGGTGTTGGCTTCGTCTCGGGAGAGGAAGCCGGGGGCGTGGTCGGTGAGTTGTTGGCCCAGCCAGGTGGCGGCGTCCTTGGGTTCGTGGAAGGTGGCGCGGATGAGGGCGGGGGTTTTGAGGAGCCAGTACGCCGTCTCCATGGGCGGCAGCTCGGAGCGGCGGAAGGTGTCGAGGAGGGTGCGGTAGTGCTCCTCGTCCTCCGGGGTGACCGGGGGCAGGGGGCGGTCGGGGAGGCGGCGGAGGGTTTCGTGGTCGAACTGCTCCTTCTCGCCCAGCCAGGAGTACGCGTGGAGGTGCACGCGTCAGCCGTTCCCCCGGGGAGGGAGGGGGACGTCCGCTGATGGGGTGATGGGGGCACGGAGGGGCGTTAGCCCCGGGGTCAGGAGACCGTGATCTTGGCTACGGAGTCGTAGAAGGAGAGGTGGTTCTTGATCTCGGGTACCGCGTCGATCGGCTGTGCGTACGTCCACACGACGTCGGGGCGCAGTTCGGCGCCGCTGTCCGGGCCTATGTACGTCCAGTACGCCGCCTCGCCCTTGAAGGGGCAGGTGGTGCGGGTGTCGGTGGGCTCGAACAGGGTGAGGTCCACGTCCTCCGGGGGGAGGTAGTAGCGCACCGGCAGGCCGGTCTCGTGCAGGAGCAGCGGGCGGTCCGTCTCGGCTACTACCTGGCCGTCGATGGTGACCTTGATGTGCTGGGTGCCGCGTTCTATCTCTACTCGGTGGCCGGAGGTCGAGTTGGTGTGGGGGTGTGGGGTGGGCATCGCGTTCTCCTTGAGTAGGGGCGTACTCAGGTCAACGCGTTCCCTCGGGCGGGGATTCCGATTCTTCCGCGCGGGGCCACGGGCGGCCGTCGTGCGCTTCCACCTCGCGGTTGAAGCGGGTCAGGGCCTCGCCGAAGCGGGACAGGTCCTCCTCGGTCCAGTCTTCGAGCAGGCGCGACAGGCTGGTGCGGCGGCAGTCGCGTTCGGCGGTGAGGCGTTCGGCGCCCAGGGTGGTGACGCGGAGTTTGCGGGCCAGGCCGCCGTCGGGGTCGGGGATGCGCTCGGCCAGGCCGCCGCGCAGCAGGGTGCCGGTCTGGCGGTTGACGGTCGAGACGTCGAGCTGGAACGCGTCGGCGAGCTGGCCGATCGACATCGCGCCCTCCGCGTCCAGGCGGGAGAGGAGGAGGTAGGCGGAGCGGTCCAGGCGGTCGGGAGTGGGTGGGTCGCATGGCTCGGGGCCCGATGCCTTGCGGTCACGGGGGGTCAGGACGTGACACCTGGCGACCAGCATCAGCTCGCGTTCCAGCAGTTCCAACCGCTCCAGCACGCTTCCTCCTCGTCGCCCGCGCTCCATGAAACAGAAGTGTGCACGATACACATCATGTGTAGTATGCACATCTCCCACTCATCCCTGTTGTACCGCTTGGAGGCCTCATCCGCATGGCCCAGTCAGCCCCAGCCCGCGTCGAGGAGCCCACCAGAGCCGCGCCGGTCGGCGCCTCGCTCCCGCAGCGCGAGGTCGGTGGCGGTTTCGTGGCAGTGCTCGCGTTCTGCGGCATCGCCGTATCGGTGATGCAGACGCTGGTCGTCCCGCTCGTGAGCGAGCTGCCGCAACTGCTGCACACCACCAGCTCGAACGCGTCCTGGGTGGTCACCTCGACCCTGCTCGCCGGGGCGGTCTCGACTCCCGTCATGGGGCGGCTCGGGGACATGTTCGGCAAGCGCCGGATGCTGATGGTCGCGCTGATACTGCTCGTCGTCGGGTCGCTGACCTGCGCCGTCACCTCCGACCTGGTGGTGATGGTGATCGGCCGGGCGATCCAGGGCGGGGCGATGGGCGCCATTCCGCTCGGCATCAGCATCATGCGGGACGAGCTGCCGCCGCAGCGGCTGGGCTCGGCGATGGCCCTGATGAGCTCCTCGCTCGGCATCGGCGGTGCGCTGGGGCTGCCCGCCGCCGCGTTCGTCGCGCAGCACACCAGCTGGCACGTGCTGTTCTACGGTGCCGCCGGGCTGGGCGCGATATCGATCGCGCTCGTACTCGCCGTCGTCCCGGAGTCCGCCGTACGTACCCCCAGCCGCTTCGATCTGGTCGGCGCGCTCGGGCTCACGGCCGGGCTCGTCTGTCTGCTGCTGCCGATCACCAAGGGCGGCGACTGGGGCTGGGCGAGCGGTACGACGCTCGGGCTGTTCGGCGCGGCCGTGGTGATCCTGCTCCTGTGGGGCGTCTTCGAGCTGCGCACCGCCGAGCCGCTGGTCGATCTGCGGACCACCGCGCGCCGCCAGGTGCTGCTGACCAACCTCGCCTCGATCATGGTCGGCTTCTCGTTCTACGCGATGTCGCTGATCTTTCCGCAGCTGCTGCAGTTGCCTGAGGCCACCGGCTACGGGCTCGGCCAGTCGATGGTCATGGCGGGTCTGTACTTCGCCCCGATGGGCGTGGCGATGATGGTGGTCTCGCCGCTGTCCGCACGCATCAACGCCGCCCGCGGCCCCAAGGTCTCGCTGATCAGCGGCATCATCGTGATCGGCGCGACGTACGGCGCGGGCCTGGTGATGATCGACGAGATCTGGCAGATCGTGGTGCTGGCCACCGCGCTCGGCGTCGGCATCGGCATCGCGTACTCGGCCATGCCGACCCTGATCGTCAGCGCCGTACCGGCCCGGGAGACGGGCGCGGCGAACGGTCTGAACACCCTGATGCGGTCCATCGGCATGTCCACCTCCAGCGCGGTGGTGGGGGTGATCCTGGCCCGTCAGACGACGGACTTCGGCGGGGTCGCGCTGCCGAGCAAGGAGGGCTTCCAGACGTCGTTCATGGTGGCGTGCGCGGCCTCGATCGTGGGTCTGCTCATCGCCTTCTGTCTGCCGGGGCGGCGTCCTGCCGCCGTCACATCCGCCCCTGCGGCTGTCTCCGCGCCGGATCCCGCGCCGGAACCCGCCGTTGAGGAGGCCGAGGACGGCCTCACCGGCAGCGTCATTCACGGCCGGGTCCTCGGCCCCGACGGCAGCCCGCTGGCCGACGCCGCCGTCACCCTGATCGACACCGGCGGCCGCCAGCTCGGCCGTACGGTCACCGGGCGCGACGGCGGCTACACCGTGACCGCGCCGGGCGGCGCGAGCGTCGTCCTGATCGGCTCGGCGCCCGGCCACCAGCCGCAGGCCGCCACGCTGCTGGTGTCGGACGTCCCGGTCCTCTGCGACCTGCGGCTGGCCGGAGGCGGCGGGCTGACCGGGGCCGTCCGGGCCGAGGGCGGCGGGCCGCTGGCCGGGGCCACCGCCACCGCGACCGGCGCGGACGGCGAGGTGGCGGGCTCGGCGACGGCGGACGAGAAGGGTGAGTTCGCGCTTCCGGAGCTGGGCTCTGGCACGTACACGCTGACGCTCAGCGCCGACGGACACCGTCCGCACGCCACCCAGGTCGAGCTGACCGCCGGTGAGCCGGTGCGGGTCGATGTGTCGCTGCGGCCCGCCGCCCGAGTCGGCGGCACCGTACGTGACCAGGGCGGACGTCCGCTGGAGGACGCCCGTGTGGCGCTGCTGGACGCCTCCGGCGACGTCGTCGGGCAGTGCGTCACGGGCACGGACGGGGCGTTCGGCTTCGAGGGGCTGACCGGTGAGCACTACACGGTGGTCGCCAGCGGTTACGCACCGGCCACCAAGCCGGTCACGGTCGGCGGCGCCGCGTCGTCGGACGCCCGGGACGTGGACTTCCTGCTGAGCCACGGTTAAGTCATAGGTGATGTCTGTGCCGCCCCGCGCCCGCGCGGGGCGGCACAGCAATGAGCACGGGCAATGAGCACGGGCAATGAGCACAGGCCAGACCCACCCCCGGCGGGTGTGCCGCTCCGGCTTCATTCCTCGGGCAGGCTCTCCCACGCCTCGCCCTTGCGGAACAGCTCGTATCCCTCCGCGTCCGCGATCGACTCCGCCTCCGCGCGGCTGCCGACAGAGATCTCGTACGTATGGCTGTCGACCGTCGCGTGGACACCCTTGCCGTCGGTGATCGTCTCGATCGAGTGCGTCTCGTAGATGACGCGCCCCGGCTCGGTCTTGCTCCAGACCACGTGCATGCTCACTGCCATCGGATCACTCCCGAAGACGAGCCCCCTGGTTTCAGGGTCTCACGGCACGCGAATACCGCCCGGCTACCGCCTTCCGAAGATCGCCACGTGCGCCAGCGCCAGCACCGCGAGCGCCCCGCCGAACCACATGACGCCGACGAGCGCGATCCCGTCCGCCGCCCGGCCGCCGAGCAGCGCGCCCAGCGATATCGCGATGTTGAAGACGCCGACGAACAGCGCCGAGGCGGCCTCCCGCGTCTCCGGCGCCGCGTGCAGCACCCAGGTCTGCGAGGTCACCGAGACCCCGCCGTACGCCAGCCCCCACAGCACCAGCAGCGCGACCGCCCCGCCGAGGGTGCCGCCCGCGACCGGGACGAGCAGGACCGCGGTGGCCAGGGCGGTGAAGATGACCATGAGGGTGCGGCGCGGGTCGCGGTGGGCGGTGGCGCCCGCCAGGAAGTTCCCGGCGATGCCCGCCACGCCGTACGCCAGCAGCAGGGTGCTGATCAGCCCCGTCCGTACGCCCGAGACGTCCTCCAGCACCGGGCGGACGTACGTGTACGCGCCGAAGTGGCCGGTGACCACCAGCGCCGTGGTGATCAGCCCGACCCGCAGCCGGGCGTTGCGGAACAGCCCCGGCACCTCGCGCAGCCGGATGGTCTCGGTGGCGGGCAGCGGCGGCAGGGTGACGGCGAGGACCGCGGCGGTCGCCAGCGCCAGCGCGCCCATCCCGGCGAACGCGGCGCGCCAGTGGAGCAGGTCGCCGATGAGCGTTCCGACCGGTACGCCGAGGACGGAGGCGACGGCGATCCCGCTGAAGATCAGCGAAGTGGCCGTACCCGCGGACTTCTCCGGTACGAGTCGTACGGCGAGCCCCGCGGCCAGGGACCACACCCCGCCGATGCACGCCCCGACCAGCACCCGGGACAGCAGCAGCACGGCGAAGGTGGGGGCGAGGGCCGAGGCCAGGTTGGCCGCGGCGAGGAGTGCCAGCAGGCCGCACAGCACCAGCCGCCGGTCGAGGCGGCCGACGGTGACGGCGAGGAGGGGCGCGGCGACCGCGGCGACGAGCCCGGGGACGGTCATGGCCAGGCCCGCCGTACCGGGCGAGACCCGCAGCGCGGAGCCGATGGAGGTGAGCAGGCCGACCGGGAGCATCTCGGTGGTGACGACGGAGAAGGTGCCGAACGCCACGGCGACGACGGCGAGCCAGGCTCTGAGCGGCGAGTGCGGTGAGTGCGCGGGTGCGGCTGACCCGGATGCGCCTGCCGGAGTGGTGAGTTCCGTGGTAGGGGGCGTGGAATTCGACATGACTCAAATGAACCGCCGCCCCCCGGCCGGGAACAACGCCGAAGCCCTCAGTCTTCTCTGAGCGGGACTCATCGATCGGTGGAGGACCACAGGAGGCGGCCGGTGTCCGGGCTGGAGATCCTTCCGGGAGCGGCATCCCGGCTGCGAGCCGGAGACCGTGAAGATCCCGATGGCCGATCCGTTCGGCACGGTGCGCGGCGGTGAGGTGGACGCTGGTGGTCCGCGCCGGGCACGCCTTCGCGGGGCGGGGCGCGGTGGACGCCGAGGAGCTGGCGGGCTGCCCGCTGGTCGCGCCGACCGCCGAGTACCACGGGCGCCGCGACATCACGTTCGTCCCGGTGGAGGGGTTGCCGGACTCGATGCTCGGCCTGGTGTGGCGGCGGGGCGGGGAGACGGCGCGGATACGGGCGCTGCGGGGGGGCCGTGGCCGAGCTGTGCGGGCCGCCGCTCCCCCACGAACAGCCGCTCCCCCACACCGTCCTATCCGGCGGCCGTCCAGATCCGTTGCAGCGTCCCGTAGTCGACCACCGCGATGCCCTCCTCGCGGAGGATGTCGCGGGCCTGCGGTGAGGTCAGGAAGGCGTGGTCGGTGCTGCGGACCTGCCAGCCGCCGGGGTCGACGGCCCGCGCGTGGGCGTCGTCGAGCCCCGGGTGGACGGCCCATTCGGTGAACCCGGGCGGCAGGTCGCGCAGCAGCCGGGCGTACTGGTCCGCCTTGCCGTCGATGTCGAGGGCGAAGCTGTCCAGGAACGGGTGGTCGAGGGCGGGCAGTCCGCGCCGCCGCAGCGCGTCCCGCGCGGGTTCGCGCCAGATCCGTACCGCCAGGCCGTACTCCGCGCCCAGCGCGAGCGTCAGGTCGCGGATGTCCTCGCGGCCGCCGTCGGCCAGGCAGTGCCAGTCCAGATGGGCGGGGGCGAGCCCGGCGTCCCGTACGGCGTCGATCTGGGCGCGGAACTCGCGCTCGACCTCCGCCGGGCGGGCCCGGGCCAGCAGCTCCGGGATGGCGGCGGACGCGTACAGCTCCCCCGCCCCGTCCAGCAGCGACGGCACCCGCTCCTTCGGCGACAGCGGCCCCCAGGAGTAGTGGGGCAGGTCGCGGACGAGGGTGAGGTGGACCCCGAACGGGATGTGCGGCCGCGCGCGCAGCAGTTCCATCGCGTGCGGCGCCGCCGGGCACGGCACCATCAGGCTGCACGAGGCCGCGATGCCGTCCTCGATGGATTCGATGACGGCGGTGTTGACCGCCGGGTACATGCCGAAGTCGTCGGCGTTGAGGAGGAGCGCGCGGGCGTCGGCGGGCAGGCCCAGCAGTTCGGTGGCCGTAAGGCCTGACGTGCTCATCAGCGGGTCTCCCTTCGCATGCACACCCGTGGCCAGCGGTCCAGCCCGTGCCCGGCCTCGCTGCGGCGGATCTCCCACAGCCCGGGGGTGAGTTCGGCGTCCGCCAGGGTACGGAAGCCGCAGCGGGCCGCGTAGTACGGGGCGTTCCACGCGACGTCCACGAAGGTGGTCAGGGTCAGCGCGGGGACGCCGTCGGCGGCGGCGCGCGCCGCCACGTACTCGATCAGCGTCCGGCCCACCCCTCGGCGGGCGCTGTCCGGGTGCACCGAGATCTGCTCGATGTGCGTGTTGCCGTCGACGGGGTCGGTGATCACGTAGGCCATGGCCCGGTCCGTGTCGTCCACCGCCACCCAGGCCCGCCCGGCGCGCTGATAGCGCTCCAGCTCGGCCAGGCTCAGGGGCTCGTCGTCGGCGATCTCGTCCATCCCGATGTCCCGGAAGCACCGTCCTGCGGCGCGCTCTATGTCCTGGAGATGGGGAAGTTCCTCGATGGTGCTCGTTCGAATCCGCACCCCACCATCATCCTCCGGAACCGCCCGGCAAAGGGGTGCCCCCCACCGCCGTGGAGAGCACCCTTTGGCCGTTCCTTCACATAACCGCCCCCGGCCCGGGACATCCCCACATGACCTCGGCCTTTCCGGTGGCGGTGATCAAGAACCTAGCAAGACCTGGGCATCGGGGCGAAGTTGGAGGGGCATACCGGCTGCCCCATAGGGGCGTGGTTCCTCTATAGGGGGAGGCCGCAGTGGGCAATCACCCATTCGGGGGATTGAATGGGTGATGTAGGTGACGACTGCCGAGCAACCCCCCACGTGAAAGGCCCAGTTCCGCCATGAGCGCGACCGATCGCGACCCCGCCATGCCCGTTCCGCCCGAGGAGACCGAGCGCACGCTGCGCTTCGCGGGGCCCGCGACGTTCGGCCGCGTGCCGCGCCTGGACCAGGTCGGCACCACGGACATCGCCGTGGTCGGGGTCCCGTTCGACGCGGGTGTCTCCTACCGGCCGGGCGCCCGGTTCGGCGGGAACGCGATCCGGGAGGCGTCGCGGCAGCTGCGCCCGTACAACCCGGCGCAGGACGCGTACCCGTTCCACTACGTCCAGGTCGCGGACGCCGGTGACATCACCGCCAACCCGCACAACCTCGAAGAGGCCATCGAGAACATCGAGGCGGGCGCGGAGGAGCTGCTGTCCACGGGCGCGCAGCTGATGACGCTCGGCGGCGACCACACCATCGCGCTGCCGATCCTGCGCTCGGTGGCCCGCAAGCACGGCCCGGTGGCGCTGCTGCACTTCGATGCGCACCTGGACACCTGGGACAACCACTTCGGCGCGCAGTACACCCACGGAACGCCGTTCCGCCGCGCGGTCGAGGAGGGCATCCTCGACACCTCCGCCCTCTCCCACGTCGGCACCCGCGGCCCGCTCTACAGCAAGGGCGACCTGGACGAGGACACCAAGCTGGGCTTCGGGATCGTCACCTCGGCCGATGTGATGCGGCGCGGGGTGGACGAGGTCATCCAGCAGCTCAAGGAGCGCATAGGCAAGCGGCCGCTGTACATCTCGGTGGACATCGACGTCCTGGACCCCTCGCACGCCCCCGGCACCGGCACCCCCGAGGCGGGCGGCCTCACCTCCCGCGAGCTGCTGGAGATCGTGCGCGGGCTCGCCGACTGCCACCTGGTCTCCGCCGACCTGGTCGAGGTCGCCCCGGCGTACGACCACGCCGACATCACCTCCGTGGCCGCCTCCCACACCGCGTACGAGCTGGTCACCCTCATGTCCCGGCAGATCGCCTTCCTGCGCTGGGTGGAGGAGCAGCAGCAACAACAGCAGGCGTAGGGGAACCGCGCGGGACCGGCGGCGCGTCGCAGCGATCATGAATGCGCTGCAGGACCTGATCGACGACTACGAGTGCGTCTTCCACGGCTTCTACCTGGGCGACGACGAAGAACTCGACGCGGTGGTGACCGCGTGCGTGGACCGGCTCGAAGAGGCCCGGGCGGCGCACGGCGGCGGCTCCGCCGAGGTGGCGTTCCCGGTCCTCGGTCTGGTGCTGATGTACGGGAACGAAATGTGTCACTCGGCCCCCGAGGTGGCCGACCGGGCCGCCGCCGCGCTGCGCGCCGTCGCGGCGGACGGGGCGTGGGCGGCCTGCGGCCATCCGGGGCACCCGAGCGACCAGGGCCTCGACATCGAGCAGTTGGAGTGCTTTCCCACCGCCCTGGAGCTGATCGGCGACCCCGCAGCCGAGGACGTGTCCTGGGACCAGCTCACCAAGCGGTCCGGCCGGGCCGACGCCGGGGAACTCTCCTCCGCCGAAGCGGAATCCCGCTGGCGCTGCCCCCGCGCCCTCGCCGAATTCGCGGCGGCGGCCGCGGAGGCCATCCGCCCCTCCGGTCCAGTGGACAGCTGAGCCGCCTCAGCCGTCCGCCGCGCCCTGCGCGATGGCCTCCTCGACCTCGCCGGTACGGGCGGTCTCCTCGGCGGCGAAGCGCTGGGCGTCCAGGGCCTCGGCCAGCTCCTCGTCCTGGTTCATCAGCAGGTCGAGATTGCTGTCGCCGAGTTCCAGGACGCCCATGTCGACGTAGGCGCGCTGGAGCCGTTCGCCCCACAGGCCGATGTCCTTCACGCACGGCACGATGCGGCTGAACAGCAGCTTGCGGAAGAGGTGCAGATACGGGGAGCGCTCCGCGTACTCCTCGGCCTCGGCCTTCGGGATGCCCAGGTTCTCCAGCACCTCGGTGCCGCGCAGCCGGTCACGCATGAGGTAGCAGCCCTCGATGACGAACTCCTCGCGCTCGCGCAGCTCCGCGTCGGTCAGGTCGCGGTAGTAGTCGCGCAGCGCCATCCGGCCGAAGGCCACGTGGCGGGCCTCGTCCTGCATGACGTAGGCGAGGAGCTGCTTGGGCAGGGGCTTGTCGGTGGTGTCGCGGATGAGGCCGAAGGCGGCGAGGGCCAGGCCCTCGATGAGGACCTGCATGCCCAGATAGGCCATGTCCCAGCGGGAGTCGCGGAGGGTGTCGCCCAGCAGCGCCTGGAGGTTGTCGTTGATCGGGTAGACCATGCCGACCTTCTCGTGCAGGAAGCGGCCGTACAGCTCGGCGTGGCGGGCCTCGTCCATGGTCTGGGTCGCGGAGTAGAACTTGGCGTCGAGGTCGGGCGCCGATTCGACGATGCGGGCGGCGCACACCATCGCGCCCTGCTCGCCGTGGAGGAACTGGCTGAACTGCCAGGAGGCGGCGTGGCGGCGCAGTTCGGCCCGGTCCCGGCCGGACATCCGGTCCCAGTGGGGTGTGCCGTAGAGGGCCAGCGATTCGTCGGGGGCGCCGAGCGGGTCGTACGGGTCGACCTCAAGGTCCCAGTCGATCCGCTTGGTCGCGTCCCACTGCTTGTCCTTGCCCTTCTGGTACAGGGCGAGCAGCCGGGCCCGGTGGTCGTCGTACTCCCAGCTGAACCGGGCGGCGCCGCCCGCGGGCACCTGCCACATCGGGTCGCCGGGGTCCATGGCGTAGAGGTCCTGCGTCGACACGTCGTCTCCTTCGCCTCGCTAGCGCACCAACACTTCCGCGGGGGATTGACGGGCTTGCTGACACAGAGTCTCATAAGGGTTGTCCGGCCGCGACCACTTCCGCGAGGTGTTCCCCAGCGATGACGACCCCGACCGAATCAGCCGCGCCCCGGGACGCGCTCGGGCTCCTCAAGGACCGGGAGAAGGTGGCGGAGCGGCTGCTGCGGGCCTCCGCCCGGCACTCGTTCGACCCGGACACCGAGCTGGACTGGGACGCGCCGCACGAGCCGGACAAGTGGTTCTGGCCGCCGGAGCTGGTCTCCCTCTACGGCACCCCGATGTGGCGGCGGATGTCCGAGGAGCAGCGGATGCTGCTGTCGCGGCACGAGGCCGCGGCGCTGGCCTCGCTCGGCATCTGGTTCGAGATCATCCTGATCCAGCTGCTCACCCGGCACATCTACGACAAGCCCGCGACCAGTGCCCATGTCCGCTACGCGCTCACCGAGATCGCCGACGAGTGCCGCCACTCCCAGATGTTCGCGCGGCTGATCGCCAAGTGCGGCACCCCCGCGTATCCGGTGTCCCGGCTCCACCAGAACCTGGGCCGGTTCTTCAAGACGTTCTCCACCACGCCCGGTTCGTTCACCGCCACCCTGCTGGGCGAGGAGGTGCTGGACTGGATGCAGCGGCTGACGTTCCCCGATGAGCGCGTCCAGCCGCTGGTGCGCGGCGTGACCCGGATCCATGTGGTGGAGGAGGCGCGCCATGTGCGGTACGCCCGGGAGGAGCTGCGCCGCCAGATGGTGCGGGCGCCGCGCTGGGAGAAGGAGCTGACCCGGGTCGGCTCGGGCGAGTTCGCCCGGGTGTTCTCGCTCGCCTTCGTCAACCCGCGGGTGTATACGGACGTCGGGCTCGACCGGCGGGCGGCCGTCGCCCAGGTGCGGGCGAGCGGCCACCGCCGTGAGGTGATGCGCGGCGGGGCCCGGCGGTTGACCGAATTCCTCGACGACGTCGGGGTGCTGCGCGGTGCGGGACGCAAGCTGTGGCAGAGCAGCGGCCTGCTGTAGCGCGGGTCCGTGCGGGCGTCTTCGTCAACGGGCCGCCCCTCGGTGTGCGCCCCGGGGCGGTTACGCTGCCAGGCATGACGACGAGCAGTGGCACCGCCCCGGCGGAAGCGGACGTCCCCGCTGACGCGGACCGGGCGACCGCGGCGCCCCCGGCCACCGTGCGCCGCGGGGCGTACCGCAGGCTCAGTGTCGAGGCGCGGCGCGCCGAACTGATCACCGCCGCGCTCGGCCTGTTCGCCCACCACGCGCCCGAGGACGTGTCGCTGGACGATGTCGCCTCGGCCGCGGGCGCCTCCCGCCCGCTCGTCTACCGCTACTTCCCCGGCGGCAAGCAGCAGTTGTACGAGGCGGCGCTGCGCAGCGCCGCCGACGAGCTGGAGGGGTGCTTCGAGGAGCCGCGCACCGGCCCGCTCAGCGCCCGCCTGGGCAACGTACTGGACCGCTATCTCACCTTCGTCGACGAGCACGACGCGGGGTTCAGCGCGCTGCTGCACGGCGGCAGCGTGGCCGAGACCTCGCGGACGAGCGCCATCGTGGACGAGGTGCGGCGGGCCGCGGCCGAGCAGATCCTGCTGCACGTGGCGGCCGACGCGGCAGATGCGGCCGACGAGCCCGCCGAGAAGCCCGGCGCCCGGCTGCGGATGATGGTGCGCACCTGGATCACGGCGGTCGAGGCGGCCTCGCTGATCTGGCTGGACGAGAACAAGCAGCCGTCGGCCCGGGAGCTGCGGGACTGGCTGGTGGACCACTTCGTGGCACTGCTGTCCGCCACCGCGGCCACCGATCCGCAGGCGGCCCGGGTGATACGGGCGGCCCTCGCCGCGGAGCCCGCGCACGGTCCGGTGGGCGCGCTGGTGCGGCGCGTGGCACCGGTGTTCGGCGAGGCGCGGCACCTGCTGTGAGGGTGGTGCGGTGAGAAGCGAGGAGACGCCGTTCGTCGGCGGGCCGCTGGACGGCCGGGTGCTGCCGGTCCTGGTCGGCGCCACGGGCCAGCCGCCGAAGACGTACGAGGTCCCGGTCCCGGACGAGGCGGGCGGCCCGCCGACCGTCCACATCTACCGCCGCACCCCGGCGAGCACGTCCCGACTGGGCCTGATCCGGGGCTGGCGGTACGAGTACGACCCGGAGGGCACGCCGCGCGGCGGACCGAAATGGCCGTGGTCCAAACGGGGCTGAGACGTGCGCGGAGGCTGCTCCGCCGCCCTCCGGACGGGTGACCGTGTTGGGCCGACTTGCCCATCATTCTCCCGAAAGTACGACTGTCACGCCGCGTTCCTGCTGAGGTGGTCGTCGGACCCCGTTCCCGCAGCCGGAGGTGTGAGCCCGTGTCAGGACGGATCGTAGGCTCGGTCTGCGCGGCGGCGATCACCGCGACCGTCGCGCTCGTCCCGCCCGTCCCGGCGGCCACGGCCGCCCCCGCGCAGCCCGACCGGCCCGCCGACCGGTCCGTCGCCGGGCTGCTCACCCAGCTCAAGACGCTGTACCGGAAGGCCGAGGAGGCGACCGAGGCGTACAACGCGACCGAGGAGAAGCTGCGCAGACAGCGGGCGAAGACCCGCGATCTGACCGACGACCTCGCCGACAGCCGCACCGACCTGGCCGCCAGCCGGGAGGACGCGGGGCGGCTGGCCCGCCAGCAGTACCAGGGCCACACCCAGCTCTCCTCGTACACCTTCCTGCTGACGCTGCTCACCCCGCATCCGGAGAACGCCGCCGACCAGGCGCGCGAGCTGGACCGGGCGGCGGGCCGGGAGGCCGCCGTGGTGGAGCGGCTGACCAAGGGCGAGCGGCACGCCGACGCCCTCGCCACCAAGGCCAGGACCGCCCTGGACAAGCAGCTGTCGCTGAGCGCGAAGAAGAAGAAACAGCGCGACAAGGTCAAGAAGCGGCTCACGAAGATCGAGAAGATGCTCGCCTCGCTGACCGCCCGCCAGATCACCCAGGTGGCGGAGCGGGAGCGCGAGGAGACCAACAAGGCGCAGCGCAAGCTGGTCGCCTCCGGGGTGCTCGGCGGCGCCACGCAACGCGCCCAGGGCGCCGCCCCGCCGCCGCCCGCCCCGGGCCCCGGTCCGGCCCAGGGCACGGGGACGGACACGGACACGGGTGGCGGGCAGGACACCGGCGGCGGGCAAGGTGCCGGGACGGTGCCCAGCCGCCCCGCCCAGGGCACGGGCGGCGGTACGCCCGCCACCGGCGCGGGACCCAAGACCCCCGGGCGGCTCCCGATGGCCTCGGCGTCGGCCGGGCAGCGGGCGCTGCGGTGGGCGCTCAACCAGATCGGCAAGCCGTATGTGTGGGGCGCCGAGGGGCCGAACTCCTTCGACTGCTCGGGGCTGACCTCCCAGGCGTGGGCGCACGCGGGACGGACCATTCCGCGCACCAGCCAGGAGCAGTGGCGCCAGCTGCCGAGGATCTCGCTCAGCCAGCTGCGCCCCGGCGACCTGGTGATCTACAACAAGGGCGCGAGCCATGTGGCGATCTACGCGGGCGGCGGCCAGGTGGTGCAGGCGCCCCGGCCCGGCACCACCGTGCGGCTGTCCCCGCTCGCGTCCAACCCGGTGCAGGGCGTGGTCCGTCCGGGCGCGGCCCGCCGCTGACAGCCCTAGGCCAGGGAGGCCAGATAGGCCGACGCCTGCTCCGGCTCGTAGAAGAAGTGCTCGAAGTCGGACGGGTCGTCGAAGCCGTTGGCGATCCGGTCGGCCACGGGCGGCAGGCCACTCGCCGCGCCGAGCAGTTCCACGATGTGCTCGGGCGGCGGGGCGAGCATCGCGTTGGTCCACTTGGTGACGTGCCGGGCGGTGGCCCAGTAGCGGTCGAACGTCTCGCGCATCCAGGCGGCGTCGAACGGCCGGTCGCCGTGGGCGACGATGCTCTCCAGGTAGGAGGCGGCGCACTTGGCGGCCGAGTTGGAGCCCTGTCCGGTGATCGGGTCGTTGGCCACCACGACGTCCGCGACGCCGAGCACCAGGCCGCCGCCGGGCAGTTCGCCGATGGGGTTGCGTACGGTCGGCGCGTACCGCCCGGCGAGCGTGCCGCCCGCGTCGGTCAGCTCGACCTTGGTGGCCCGCGCGTACTCCCACGGAGTGAACCGCTCCATCAGCTCCAGCGTGGTGGCCAGATGCGCGGACGGGTCGGTGACGCCCTGGAACACATCGGCCGGGCCGCCCGGGACGCCCTCCCAGAAGAGGATGTCGGCGCGCCCGCTGGTGGTGAGGGTCGGCATGACGAACAGCTCGCCGACACCCGGGACCAGGTTGCAGCGCACCGCGTCGTAGTCCGGGTGCTCGGGGCGCGGCCCCAGCCCGTGCACGTAACTGACGGCCAGCGCGCGCTGCGGGGTGTCGTACGGGGAGCGGGCGGCGTCGCGGCCGAAGAGCGAGACCAGTTCGCCCTTGCCCGCGGCCACCAGCACCAGATCGTGGCTCTGGGTGAAGAAGTCCAGGTCGGAGACGGACACGCCATGGATGACCAGCTGGCCGCCGCGCTGTTCGAACAGCTCCATCCAGCCCGCCATCTTGATGCGCTGGTCGACGGACTGGGCGTAGCCGTCGAGCCGCCCGACCCAGTCGACGGCGCGGGCGTGCGGCCCCTCGGGCGTCGGCGGTCCGGCGATGGACACGCCGAGGCCTTCGACGCGCGGCGCCCGCTCCTCCCAGAAGTTGAGCTTCAGGTCGCGCTCGTGCTGCAGCGCCGTATGGAACATGCATTGCGTGGACATGACGCGCCCGGAGCGGATCTCGTCAGCCGTGCGGTTGGCCATCAGGGTGACCTCGTAGCCCTCGGCCTGGAGACCGAGGGCGAGTTGGAGGCCGGACTGACCGGCGCCGACGATGAGTATGTTCCGCATGGCTGTGACTCTCTCTCAGGCTCAGGACAGGAAGAGGAACGGGGCATTCCATTCCCCGAGCGGAGCTGAGGTTAGTTCACTCGGGTGAGACGTCAACGGCGTGGCCCACCAGGGCGAGCAGCGCGTCCACCACCGTCACCCGCTGCCGCGCGTCCATGGTCACCACCGGCACCTCGGGCTTTACGGAGAGTGCGTCCCGGACGTCGTCGGGGCCGTAGAGCGGGGTCCCCTCGAAGTGGTTGACCGCCACCACATACGGCAGGCCCAGGCTCTCGAAGTAGTCCAGCGCCGGGAAGCTGTCCTCCAGCCGCCGGGTGTCGGCCATCACGACCGCCCCGATCGCCCCGCGCATCAGGTCGTCCCACATGAACCAGAACCGCTGCTGGCCCGGGGTGCCGAAGAGATAGAGCACCAGATCGGATGCGAGCGTGATCCGCCCGAAGTCCATCGCGACGGTCGTGGTCAGCTTCTCGGGCGTCGCGCCGAGATCGTCCACGTCCTCGCTGGCCTGCGTCATCAGGGCCTCGGTCTGCAGCGGAGTGATCTCCGAGACCGAGCCCACGAACGTCGTCTTCCCGACGCCGAAACCCCCCGCTATCACTATCTTCGTGGCGATCGGCGCCCGGGAGCGGTCCGTCTGCCAGCTCTGCAGCCGTTCTTCGGCACCGGGTATACCGGCGCCGGGTATCTCCGACACATGCGGCGGGGTCACCGTCATCGTCTCAGAGTCTGCGAAGTCCAACGAGCACCCTTTCGAGCAACGCGCGATCCGGCTGTCCCGGGCCCCGCCCGGTGCCGTACACGCGGATCTTTCCCTGATCGGCGAGATCGCTGAGCAGGACGCGGACCACGCCCAGCGGAATCTTGAGCATCGCGGAGACCTCCGCGACCGAACGCATTCTGCGGCACAGGTCGATGATGGCCCGTATCTCCGGCAGCATCCGCGCCCCCGGGCCGTCGCCCTGTGCCTCTTCCGGCGCCGGAGCCAGGGCCGGGTCCACCGGTCCGTCCACCGGTCCGTCCGCGGGCTCAAGCGACGCCACGAACGTCTCCACCAGCAGCACGTGCTCCGTGCGGGTGCGCCCTCCGGTGAGCGAGTACGGACGCACCCGCCCCGGTCTGCGCGCGGCCCGGCCGGACGCCGCCGTCACCGCGCCGACTCCAGCGACCTCCGTAGTTCGGACCGCAGTTCGGGGGTGAGCACATGTCCGGCCCGGCCCACGAACAGCGCCATGTGGTACGCGACCACCGACATGTCGCAGTCCGGGGTGGCGTGCACCCCCAGCAGCGAACCATCGCTGATCGACATGACGAACAGACTGCCCTCGTCCATCGCCACCACCGTCTGCTTGACTCCGCCGCCGTCCATCAGCTTCGCCGCGCCGAGCGTCAGGCTGCCGAGCCCCGACACGATCGTCGCGAGGTCCGCGGTGGAACCCTTCGGGCCGTCCTGGACCGTCGGGCCCGTGGGCGCGGCGACGTGCCGCGCGTCGGAGGACAGCAGCATCAGCCCGTCGGACGAGACGACGGCCACCGAGCGGACCCCCGGCACCTCCTCGACCAGGTTCGCCAGCAGCCAGTGCAGATTACGGGCCTCGGAACTCAACCCGTAGGTACTACTGGGCGCATTCACCCGCGTGCCTCCTCAACCGTGCCGCCCCCGTCCTGCGCCCCCGTTTGCGCCGTGCCCCGCTGTTCTGCCGCGCTGTGTGCGGCGATCTCGGCCTCCGCGTCCCGGTGGCCGTCCCGCGCGCCGCGCTGAAACCCGCCCAGCCTACGCCGCAATTCCTCCGCGTTCACCGACCCTGTGCGCTCCTGCGGGTCGGTGTCGCGGAGGGCCACGCTCCGCGGTGTCCGCTTGGGAAGTCCCTTGCCGGTGCGGGGCAGTTGGCCGGTCGCCTCCGGGGCACGGGTGTGCTGGTCGGGCCCTATCGCGTACGGGTCGTGTGGCTGGTCCCGCTGCTCCGGCTGCTCTGCGGGACCGGCCGGGTCCGCCGGGCCCCAGGCGTCCGCCGCGGCGGGCCGCACCGCGCGGGCGTCGAACGGCTGCTCACCGCCCGGCGCTTCCTGCGGATGGTCCGCCGGAACGCCGCCGGGCACGGTCAGTTCCATGGTGCGCTCGGTGGCCTGGGCCGTCTTCGGGGTGCGCTTCGGCAGGACCGGCAGCTCCTCCCCCACCGGGCCGGGGGCCGGATGCCCGCGCGGCGGCGTCGGCTCCATGAGGTACGGGTCCTCGTCCGCGCCGCCCGCCCAGGCCTCGCCGGGGGCGGCCCACGACACCGTCTCGGGGCCCGCGTCCTGCGCGGTGGGTTCCGGTTCCGGCTCGCGCTCGGGGGTGGGCTCCGTACGGTCCGTATCGCTGAAGTCCGCCGCGCCGACCGCTTCGGCCGCGTCCGCCGCCGGGCGGCGCTGGCCCGGTACGCCTCCGCCACCCGCGACCCGGCCGTGGTCCGGGAGGGCGTTGCCATTGGCCTCGGCCGCGGCGCCCGGGAAGGCGGGCAGGCCGGTGGTGCCGAGCGGGCCGCTCGCGGCGGCGGGCGGGGCGGGCGGGAGTCCGGCGCCGGGCGGGCCCGCCGGGAGGATCTTGACGGGCAGAACGACGACGGCGGCCACCCCGCCCGGCTGCTGCTCGCGCAGCGACACCCGTACGCCGTGCCGCGCGGCGAGCCGGGTCACCACGTACAGGCCGAGCCCCAGCGGATCGTCCGGCTGCGGGCCCTGGCAGTACTCGGGGACCGGGTCGGCGAGCCGTTCGTTCAGCTCGGCGAGGCGCTCGGGCGTCATGCCGATGCCCTCGTCCTGGACGGAGAGCATGACCTCGCCGCTCTCCAGCAGCCAGCCGGACACCTGCACCGCGGCGTCCGGCGGTGAGAACGCCGTGGCGTTCTCCAGCAGTTCGGAGATCAGGTGGCTGACGCTGTCGGCGGCGAACCCGGCCACCTGCGCGTGCGGCGGCAGCGACTGGATGTGCACCCGGTCGTACCGCTCGACCTCGCTGATCGAGGCGCGCAGCACGTCCAGCAGCGGCACCGGCCCTGGGTGGTTCGTCTGGTGCTCGGAGCCCGCGACGATCAGCAGGTTCTCGCCGTAGCGGCGCATGCCGGTGGCGAGGTGGTCGAGCTGGAACAGCGTTTCGAGCCGGTCGGGGTCCTGCTCCTGCTCCTCCATGGACTCGATGATCGCCAGCTGCCGCTCGATCAGCCCGAGGCTGCGCAGCGCCAGGTTGACGAAGCTGCTGTGGACCCGGGCGCGCAGCCCCTCCAGCCGGGTGGCGACCGCGTCCCGCTCGGCGCGCAGCTCGGCCGCCTCGTCGGCCAGTCGCCGCCGCTCACCGGCCCACTGGGTGCGTTCGCCGTCGAGCCCGGTCAGCCGCTCGTGCTGGCGCAGCGCGGCCCGGTGGAGTTCGTTGACGGCCCGTACGGCGTCGGCGAACTCGTCGTTACGGCCCTTGAAGGCGATCGGCTGCTCGGCGGCCGGGCTGGCCGCGACCCGGCGGGCGCCGCGCCGCAGCGCGGACAGCGGGCGGGTCATCGAGCGGGCGCTGTGGATGCTGGTGCCGAGGGCGAGCAGCAGACAGGCACCGGCCAGGGCGATGCTCACCTCCAGGGCGGTGACCTCGTCGTCGCGCAGCTGCCCGAGCCGGGTGATCTCGGCGGAGGCGAGCGCGGACTCGGCCCCGCGCATCCGGTCGATGCGGGCGGTCAGGGCCGCTTCGAGGCGGCTCTTGTTGACGAACAGGTCCTGACCGGAGAGCTGGGGCTGATCGGTGAGCCGGTCGAGGTAGCGCTCGGCGGTGGTGACCTCGGTGCCGTTGACGGTGCGGTCGTAGGCGTCGCGCGCGGAGGCCGGGGCGAGCTGCCGGAAGTCGGCGAGCGCGGACTGCTCGCGCACCTCGGTGCGCTGGGCGGCCACGGTCAGCCGGGACCGGCCGCCACGGTCGGCGAGCGCGGCGAGCAGCAGCCCACGGGTGGCGGACGCCTGCTCCACGGCGCGGCCGAGCGGGGCGAGCGCGGGGGCCGGACCGGTGTCGGCGTCGGGCGGGAGCTTGCGGGCGAGGGTGTCGGCGACCCGGTTCAGCGCCTGGACGGCCTCGGTGTACGCGTCGAAGACGTCGAGGGACGAGCCCTTCCCGGTCAGCGCCTGCTGACGGATCTCGGGGAGCGTGCCGAGCAGCGTGGCGAGGGCGGCCGGGACCTGCCCGCGCACCTCCGCGACCTGCCGGTCGACCCGGGCGCGCTGGTCCTCGGAGACGCCGCCCCCGGCGGTGGCAGTGGTGGTACGGCCTGCGGCGACGAACGCGGTCATGGCGTCGCGTTCGTCGGCGAGGGAGTGCGCGAGGGCCACCGTGCCCCGGTTGGCCTCGGCCAGCTCCACCAGCTTCTGCACCTCGGTCGCGTCGTCGAGGGCGCTGAGGACGGCGGGGGCACCGGCGGCGAGGACGGCGACGGAGACGAGGGCGACGGACGCGGTCAGCCGGTTGCGGACGCGCGCGGGGCGCCCCCGTGGTGGCTCCGGCGCCGCCGTGGGTTCTGGAAGGGGCCCGGCCGCTTCCTGTGCCTGTTCGTGCTGATCACGGGACTCACTGACGTGCTCGCGCTTGGTGCCCCGAAGCCGCTTCTTCCGCACCGGTGCTCACCATCTTTTCTCGCCCGACCGCTGTGGTTCCAGACCGCTGTGGTTCCAGAGGTGACGACGGATCAATTCTTGTGTTTCCCCACCCCCCGGTAGGGATTCCGACCCTTCCAGGGACGGCTCCGGGGCGGGTACGCATCACCCACCCGGCCCACCCGAACGAGTGAACCGCATTGCGTAGTTGAGCACCAACTTTCGTCCCGGACCATACCCGGCGGCCGAATTTCCCGGGCTGGAAAACGCTTGCCCGTCCTGGCAGGATGCCCATCCCTCTGCCCATCCCCCTGCCCACGCCCGCACCAGGGGCGTGCGCGGCAGAATGACGGCATGCGCATCGAACTCGCGACCGCCCCCGGCGATCCGCAGCGCCCCAACGAGGACTACGCGTCCGTGGCCCTGCCCGCGTCGGGGCACGGCGGCGCGCTCGTGGTACTGGACGGGGTCACGCCGCCGCCCGATGGCGACACCGGATGCGCGCACGGCGTGCCCTGGTACACCGCCCGGCTGGGCGGCGCGCTGCTCGAACTGACCGGTTCGCGGCGGGATACGGCGCTCACCGACTGCCTCGCGTACGCGATCGAGCGCACTGCCGAGGCACATAGTTCAACATGTGACCTTTCTCACTCGCTCACCCCTCAGGCGACCGTCGTCGTGGCGCGCTGGGGCGCGGACCGGGTCGAGTACCTGGTGCTCTCCGACTCCGCCCTGCTCATCGAGCGGACCGGGGGCGCGGTGACGGCCGTGCTGGATGACCGCATCGACCGGCTGCGCGCCGAGGGGCGGCGGGTCGGCCCGCTGCGCAACATCGAGGGCGGCTTCTTCACCGCGGCGGCCGACCCCGAGGTCGTCACCAAGGCGGTCACCGGCAGCCTGCCGCGCGCGGAGGTACGGGCACTGGCGGCGCTGACCGATGGGGCGTCGCGCTGGGTCGAGGTGTTCCACGAGGGCGACTGGGCCGCCTGCCTCGGACTGCTGCGCAAGGAGGGGCCGCAGGCCCTGATCGACCGGGTACGGGCGGCGGAGCACACCGACCCGGACCGGGCGGCCTTCCCGCGCGGCAAGCCCCACGACGACGCGGCGGCGGTCTTCGTGGAGCCGTAGCGGCCCGCGCTCGCGCGACGGCCCGCCCATTGGCCTGGGCGGCCGCACCGGTACGTGGCGTAGCTGCCGAGCGGCGGTGGCCGTCAGCGCGGCCCGTTGACGCGCCCCCCACAGACACCGAGCCGCAGCGACCCTCGGCGGGCGGCGGGCGCCCGTTGACGCGCGGTCACTCGACGGGCGGCCGTTATCGCGGCGATCATCGGCGGGCGGTCGTCAGCGCAGCGACCGTCCCACCGGGCGCGGCGCCCGCCCTCACCGGGTCCGCGCAGCCGCACCCATGCGCAGCGTCCCCGACGAGACGCGAGGCCGTTGGCGCGCGGTCCTCAGCGGGCAGCCGCTATCAGGCGGCCATCGGCGCGCGGGCGGTCCCGCCGAGTCGCGGCGCCCCGCCCGCGCCGGGCCCGGGCGGCCTCGCTCGTGGCGCCCGCCCACCCCGGCGGGACGGCCGTCAGCTCGGCGGACATTGACGCGCGGGCGTCCCCGCCGAACTGCAGCGGCCGTTGGCGCGGCGGCCATCGGCGCGCGGCGCCCGCGACGGGGCTGAGGGGCATCGCTTGGGGTGGCCGCCCCGGCGGGTCGTCAGGGAGCGCCTCCAGAGGCCGGGTACCGCAGTCGCCACGCCCGCGTCGCCGGATCGGCGTGGCTCGCCGATCCTGACGTACATGAGCGCCCTACTGGTCCCGCTCCGCGCGGGCTGTCTGCCCGGGCTCGTCGGCTTCCTGCGAGCTGTTCAACTGGTGCAGCAGCCGCGCGAGTTCGGCGACCTCGCTGCGCTCCCAGGCGGCGAGACGGCGGGCGTACCGCGCGCGCCGGGCGCCGCGGACCCGGCGGAAGCGGGCCCGGCCCTCGTCCGTCAGCTGCACCAGGAAGGCCCGGCCGTCCGCCGGGTCGGGCGCCCGGGTCACCAGCCCGAGCCCCTCCAGCGCGCGCAGCTGACGGCTCATCGTCGCCTTGCCCACACCGATGTAGGCCGCGAGGTCCGTCGCGCGCTGCTCCCCCGCGTCCTCCAGGCGCATCAGCAGCCCATACGCGGCGGACTCCAGATCGGGGTGGACCTCGCGGGCCAATTCGCCCGAGGAGGCGCGGGCGCGGCGGAGGAAGACCGCCAATTCGCGCTCCAGCGCCAGAAACGCGTGGTCCACACCAATTCCACCCACGGTCGCGCCCGCACCCTCCTCGGGGGGCGTTGCCCCGTTGTTGTGCACGTCAGAGCCCTCTCCGGGTTTTCACATCGTGAAAGTTTCTTGCACGCACGGCTGTTACCGCAGCTCCCTCAGTATTTCGCAGGATTAGACCAACGGCAGCCCACTCCGCCCCTTCCTCCTTGCTATCTACGCCCGTAGCGTCGTTCCTGACATGGCCATTCCAATCGCATCCCCCCACTCCCCCCGCTCCCCCCACCGAGGCTTCGGAGGCACGCCATGCCTGTGCTCAGACCCGGCCCCACCCGGCGCACCCCCAGCGCGCTGACCGGCCTGCTCGCCGCTCTCCTCACCGCCCTCCTCACCGCGTCCTTCGCGCTGTCCGCCCCCGCGTCCGCCGACGACGATCCGACCGTGAACAGCGGCGGTACGAAGGCCATCCCCCACCCCGAGGACGACTGGGCGGGTTCGCAGATACTCAAACACGAGGGCGGCTCGACGACCGGCGAGCCCCCGTCGCCGTCCGATCTGCTCGCCACCGTCGAAGGCGTGGACGTCAGCAGCCACCAGGGCAACGTCGCCTGGTCGACCCTCTGGAGCAGCGGGGTCAAGTTCGCCTACGTCAAGGCGACCGAGGGCACCAGCTACACCAATCCGTACTTCTCCCAGCAGTACACCGGCTCGTACGGCGTCGGCATGATCCGCGGCTCGTACCACTTCGCGCTGCCGGACAACTCCTCCGGCGCCGCCCAGGCCAACTACTTCGTCGACCACGGCGGCGGCTGGAGCAAGGACGGCAAGACCCTGCCGGGCGCGCTGGACATGGAGTACAACCCCTACGGCGCCACCTGCTACGGCAAGAGCACCAGCGCGATGGTCACCTGGATCAAGGACTTCACCAGCACCTACAAGGCGCGCACCGGCCGCGACCCGGTGATCTACACCTCCACCAGCTGGTGGAACACCTGCACCGGCAACTCCAGCGCCTTCGGCGGCACCAACCCGCTGTGGATCCCGCGCTACGGCTCCTCCGTCGGGGAGCTGCCCGCGGGCTGGGGCTTCCACACCATCTGGCAGTACACCTCCTCCGGCCCGACGGTCGGCGACCACAACCTCTTCAACGGCGCGATCGACCGGCTGAAGGCCCTCGCCAACGGCTGAGCCTCATTCGCTCCTCGCCCTCCGGCGCACGGACAGGTCTGTCTGTACGCTGGAGGGCATGACCACGAGCAGCGCCCGCCCCTCCGCCCGCGACCGCATCCTGTCCACGGCGACCGGGCTGTTCAACGCCCATGGGATACGGGGCGTCGGAGTGGACCGGATCATCGCCGAGTCGGGCGTGGCCAAGGCGACGCTGTACTCCCACTTCCGCTGCAAGGACGATCTGGTCCTGGCCTATCTGCGCGCCACGGACACCCACTGGCGCGGGGAGCTGACCGAGGCCGCCGAGGCCGCCGGGCCCGATCCGCGCGACCGGCTCACCGGTGTCTTCGACGCGCTGAGCGCGGCGACCCGGCGGGACGGCTTCCGTGGCTGCGCGTTCACCCGTACCGCGGGCGAGACGGAGCCGGGCACCGCCGCGCACACCGCGACGGCCGAGCACAAGCGCGCCGTACGGGACTGGCTGACCGAGCTGGCCCGGGCCGCCGGAGCCGCCGACCCCGCGCGACTCGCCCTGCGGATCTCGCTCCTCGTCGACGGCGCGATGGCCGCGGCGGCGCTGGAGCCCCGGCCGGAGTTCGCGGAGGCGGCGCGGGAGGCGGCGCGGGTGCTGATCGCGGAGGCGTGCCCGGCCCGGGTGTAGCCCCTAGGACTCCGGATACGGCGAAGGGCCCGGCCGCGTACGAGCGGCCGGGCCCTTCCCCTGCTGTACGGGCGTTACACCGTGGCGAGGTCGCGCTCGCGCACCACCCCGGACGCCAGCAGCGCGCGGTAGTCCTCCTGGTACGCGGCCAGCGCCGCGTCGTCCACCGCGTGCGTGCCGTGGATGACGAACGGCTCCTCGTACGTCATCCCGGAGATGTTCGCCGTCGCGTCGAAGGGCTTGAGCAGCTCGGCGACCGTGAAGCGGTTGAACCCGCCGGGCCGGTACATCTCCTCCGCGGCCCCGGCCGTGGTGGCGACGAGCAGCGCCTTGCCCCGCAGCGAGGTGCCGTTCGAGCCGTACGCGAAGCCGTACAGGAACACCTCGTCCAGCCACTTCTTCAGCAGCGGCGGCGCCGAGTACCAGTAGAAGGGGAACTGGAACACGATCCGGTCGTGCTCCAGCAGCAGCCGCTGCTCCCGCTCGACGTCGATGCGCAGGTCCGGGTAGGTGGCGTACAGATCGTGGAGCGTGACGCCGTCCACCGGCCGGGCGGCCTCGGCGAGGGCGGCGTTGACGCGTGAGGCGGCGAGGCCGGGGTGGGCGAGGACGACAAGGGTGCGCACGGCTTTCCTCCGCTGGGAACGATATGCGAACAGACAGGTCTGTCTGGTTCGCCGCTCAAGCTACCAGACAGACCTGTCTACCCTCAATGAAGTGCGTCCGTTACGCCGCCACCGGGACCTCCGGGGCGCTCGCCGAGGCGGGCTGGAGCGCCAGCTCCAGGACCTGGCGGACGTCCGAGACCGGGTGGACGTCGAGCTTCGCCAGCACCTCGGCGGGCACGTCGTCCAGGTCCGGCTCATTCCGCTTGGGGATGACCACGGTGGTCACCCCGGCCCGGTGCGCCGCCAGCAGCTTCTGCTTGACGCCGCCGATCGGCAGCACCCGCCCGGTCAGCGAGACCTCGCCCGTCATCGCCACGTCCGGCCGCACCTGGCGGCCCGACAGCAGCGAGGCCAGCGCGGTGGTCATGGTGATGCCCGCGCTCGGGCCGTCCTTGGGGACCGCGCCCGCCGGGACGTGGAGGTGGATACCGCGTTCCTTCAGATCGGCGACCGGAAGCTCCAGCTCCGCGCCGTGGGAGCGCAGGAAGGACAGGGCGATCTGGGCGGACTCCTTCATGACGTCGCCCAGCTGACCGGTGAGCGTCAGCCCCGCGCCGCCCGTCTCGGCGTCCGCGAGCGACGCCTCCACG
Organism: Streptomyces sp. NPDC001700; assembly: GCF_053596435.1. Classification (NCBI taxonomy): domain Bacteria; kingdom Bacillati; phylum Actinomycetota; class Actinomycetes; order Kitasatosporales; family Streptomycetaceae; genus Streptomyces; species Streptomyces sp. NPDC001700. The sequence continues at coordinate 100,022 of NZ_JBSFGE010000020.1, read as the reverse complement.
TACAGCACGTCGCCGCCCGCGCCCGTCACCGCGAGCCCGGTCGCGACCCCGGGGACGGAGGTGCGGCGCTCGGCGGGGTCCTGCGCGGACTCCGGGGTGTGGTGCGGCCGCCCGATCAGCGGACGCAGCTCCTCCACGCCCACCGTGAACGGCAGTTCGCGCTCCCCCAGCTCGTGCTGGGCCGCCACCTTGCGCAGCAGCCGCGCGATCGAACGCTCCAGGGTCCGTACGCCCGCCTCGCGGGTGTACTCCCCGGCGAGCTTGCGCAGCGCCTCGTCCGCCACCCCGACCTCGCCCGGCTCCAGACCGGCGCGCTCCAGCTGCCGGGGCAGCAGGTGGTCGCGGGCGATGGTGACCTTCTCGTCCTCGGTATAGCCGTCCAGCCGCACCAGCTCCATGCGGTCCAGCAGCGCCTCCGGAATGGCCTCCAGGACGTTGGCCGTGGCCAGGAAGACCACGTCGGACAGGTCGAGTTCGACCTCCAGGTAGTGGTCCCGGAAGGTGTGGTTCTGTGCCGGGTCCAGGACCTCCAGCAGGGCGGCGGCCGGGTCGCCGCGGTAGTCGGAGCCGACCTTGTCGATCTCGTCCAGGAGGACCACCGGGTTCATCGAGCCCGCCTCCTTGACGGCCCGTACGACCCGGCCGGGCAGCGCGCCCACGTACGTACGCCGGTGGCCGCGGATCTCCGCCTCGTCGCGGACGCCGCCGAGCGCGACCCGGACGAACTTCCGGCCCATCGCGCGGGCCACGCTCTCGCCGAGGCTGGTCTTCCCGACCCCGGGCGGGCCGACGAGCGCCAGCACGGCCCCGCCGCGCCGACCGCCCACGACCCCGAGGCCCCGGTCGCTGCGGCGCTTACGCACCGCCAGGTACTCGGTGATCCGCTCCTTCACGTCCGCCAGACCCGCGTGGTCGGCGTCCAGCACCGCCTGGGCGCCCGGGATGTCGTACGCGTCCTCGGTGCGCTCGTTCCACGGCAGCTCCAGGACGGTGTCCAGCCAGGTGCGGATCCAGCTGCCCTCGGGGCTCTGGTCGCTGGCCCGCTCCAGCTTGTCGACCTCCTTCAGCGCCGCCTCGCGCACGCTCGAAGGCAGCTCTGCGGCCTCGACCCGGGCCCGGTAGTCGTCGGACTCGTCCTCCGGATCGCCGTTCAGCTCGGCCAGCTCCTTGCGCACGGCCTCCATCTGCCGCCGCAGCAGGAACTCGCGCTGCTGCTTGTCGACGCCCTCCTGGACGTCCTTGGCGATCGACTCGGCCACGTCCTGCTCGGCCATGTGATCGCTCAGCCAGCCCACGGCCAGCCTGAGCCGCGCCACCGGGTCGGCCGTCTCCAGCAGCTCCACGCGCTGGGCGACGCTGAGGAAGGGCGAGTATCCGGAGTTGTCGGCGAGCTGCGAGACATCGTCGATCCCCTGCACCCGGTCCACGACCTGCCAGGCGCCGCGCTTGCGCAGCCAGCTGGTGGCCAGCGCCTTGTACTCCTTCATCAGCTCGGTGACGGCACCCGGCAGGGGGTCCGGCACGATCTCCTCGACCGCGGTGCCCTCGATCCACAGCGCGGCCCCGGGCCCGGTCGTCCCGGCCCCGACCCGCACCCGCCGCACCCCACGGATGAGCGCCCCGGGATCACCATCGGACAACCGCCCCACTTGCTCGACGGTCCCGAGCGTGCCGATGCCCGCGTACGTCCCGTCGATACGCGGCACCAGCAACACCCGCGGCTTCCCCCCATCCCCATCGGCCCGGGCAGCGGCCTGCGCGGCCTCCACGGCGGCGCGCACATCGGTATCGGAAAGGTCCAGCGGGACCACCATGCCGGGCAGCACGACCTCGTCATCGAGAGGCAGCACGGGCAGGGTGAGCGGTGTAGACAGCGAAGCCATGATCTCCCCTTCGGCAGGCAAGTTGAGCTATGCAGACTCAATGCGCGCGAGGCCTCAAGTGTTCCCGGCGCCGCGTTCGCTGTGAGCGATCACCTGGCCGGGCCGCTGAGCGGCGTGGCGGGCGTACGGCCAGCAGGCGGTGCCGGCCAGGAGGGCCAGGGCGTGGCCCCCGTCGGTGAAGGGGTCGAAGTGCACCAGGCTTCCGGCGATCAGGCCGTAGCTGACGCCGTAGTCGAGGCGGCGCAGGGAGCTGTCCGGGAGGTGGCCGACGGCGACGGACGCGGCGACCGGGATCTCGGTGAGCAGCGTCGCGAGGACCTGGCCGAGCAGGAAGACCCCGGCGGTGCGCAGCCCGCCGACGCGGCGCTCCAGCGCGCCGAGCACGAGGAGGAAGGCCGCGAGGTAGGGGGAGGTGATGCCGCCGACCACCCACAGCGCGCTGGCCAGCAGGGTGAGCAGCGGCCGCTGGGAGAGGTGGGAGAGGTGGGAGACGTCGGTGCTGGAGTCGGTGAGCAGAGCGTGGACGGTGCGGGGGTCGCCGAGGTGGGGGTGCCGAGGAGGATCAGCGAGTAGCAGAGGGTGCACGGCATCCCGGCGAGGGGCGGCAGAGGGCTCCGGAGCCGGGGCCATGGGCGGGTACGGGACGGGTGGGCGCGGGATCGGCGCGTGCCGGGGCGGCGGGCCGGGGTTCGGGAGGCTGGGGTTCGGGGGCCGATGTCGTCACCGCTGGCCCCCTTCCCGGGCCGTCGCGCGCGGGCGGCGGATATCCGCGCAGACCTCTCAACCCGCCCATCCCCGTGAGTCATCTCACCGGTCCCGCGATGTGAAGGTCGACACATTTGCGCCACATCTCCGTGCCATCTAACGGTTGGACCGGCGGGTCGCCTCGGCGCGAGGATGAGGGGGTCAGCTCATACGAGTCGTCCGAGAGAGCCCCGGGAGGACCCGCGCCATGCAGTCGCCGTACGACATCGCCGACGACCGGCCGGTGACCGTCGACCGCCGGGAGGGGCCGTACGGCGAGGTCGTGCTGCGTCAGCGGGGCGGCGACCCCGGTGACCCCGTCCACGGGGACGGGGCCGTCTTCGAGATCATCGCCAATGGGTGCTTCCTCATGGACACCTCCGACGGCCGCTCCGAGCGTCTGCTGATCCGCGCCGCGCTCGACGCGCTGCCGCCGGGGCGTCCCTCGCCCGCGCTGCTCATCGGCGGCCTCGGCGTGGGGTTTTCGCTGGTCGAGGCGGTTTCCGAGCCGCGGTGGGGGCGGATCGCGGTGGTCGAGCGGGAGGCTGCGGTGATCGACTGGCACCGGGACGGGCCGCTGGCGGCGCTCTCCGGCGAGGCGCTGGCCGACTCCCGGGCGGAGATCGTCCACGCCGATCTCGTCGCGCATCTGCGGCACCCCGCGGAGGGCGCGCGACCGTACGACGCGCTGTGTCTGGATATCGACAACGGCCCCGGCTGGACCGTCACCGAGGACAACGGCGGGCTGTACTCGCCCGCCGGGCTCGCCGCCTGCGCGGACCGCCTCACCCCCGGCGGGGTGCTGGCCGTCTGGTCGGCCCAGCCGTCGCCCGCGTTCGAGCAGGCGCTCCGGAATGCCGGGTTCACATCGGTGCGTACGGAAGAGATCACCGTTGCCCGGGGTGTGCCCGACGTGGTGCATCTCGGGATTCGAGGCGCGTAGCCGAGCCGCGTAGGCTGCCCTTACGCTTGCTTGCCTACGAAAAGTGGCCGGTTAATGACCAGGCGCGGAACGCGTGGGTTTCGGCACGCGCGCAAACGGTAGGCGGCCGCGGATTCATGAGAACGACGCAGGGGCGGGCGTATGGAGCAGATGCACAACGGCCACAACGGGGGCGCCACGACCACCCCGGGCGCGCAGCGCCGGATTCTCGTCGTCGAGGATGATCCGACCATAGTGGACGCCATCGCGGCCCGGCTGCGCGCCGAGGGCTTCCAGGTGCAGACGGCCGCGGACGGCCCGGCGGCCGTGGACACGGCCGAGGCGTGGCAGCCGGACCTGCTGGTCCTCGACGTGATGCTGCCGGGCTTCGACGGTCTGGAGGTCTGCCGCCGGGTGCAGGCGCGACGGCCGGTGCCGGTCCTGATGCTGACCGCGCGTGACGACGAGACCGACATGCTCGTCGGGCTCGGAGTCGGCGCCGACGACTACATGACCAAGCCGTTCTCGATGCGCGAGGTGGCGGCCCGGGTGCATGTGCTGCTGCGGCGGGTCGAGCGGGCGGCGCTGGCCGCCAACACCCCGCGCAGCGGGATCCTGCGCCTGGGCGAGCTGGAGATCGACCACGCCCAGCGCCGGGTGCGGGTGCGCGGCTCGGACGTCCATCTGACGCCGACCGAGTTCGACCTGCTGGTCTGTCTGGCGAACACCCCGCGCGCGGTGCTCTCCCGGGAGCAGCTGCTGGCCGAGGTGTGGGACTGGGCGGACGCCTCCGGCACCCGGACCGTGGACAGCCACATCAAGGCGCTGCGCCGGAAGATCGGCGCGGAGCGGATCCGTACGGTGCACGGCGTCGGCTACGCCCTGGAGACGCCCGCGGCATGAAGAAACCTCCCGGGACCACATGGGCTCTGGACCGGCACATCCGGCGGGTCCGGAGCCTGTCCCGGAGCCAGCGCATCCGCACCACCTGGAACAGGGTGTGGGAGGCGCTGCGGCCGTTCGATCCGTACCGCTCGGTCAAGGCGGCGCTGGGCGCGCTGGTCATCGGGTCGGTCATCATCACGACCCTGCTGGTGTTCGCGGCGATGCACTCGGACACCGAGCTGCGCGTGATCACGGTCTTCTCGATCATCGCCTCGCTGCTGATCACCCAGTTCGTGGCACATGGGCTGACCGCCCCGCTGGACGAGATGACCGAGGTCACCAAGGCGATGGCGCACGGCGACTACACCCAGCGGGTGCGGGCGGCGCAGCGCCGGGACGAGTTCGGGGACCTGGCGAGTTCGTTCAACCGGATGGCGGCCGACCTGGAGGCGGTGGACACCCACCGCAAGGAGCTGGTCGCCAACGTCTCGCACGAGCTGCGCACGCCGATCGCGGCGCTGCGGGCGGTGCTGGAGAACGTCGTGGACGGCGTCTCGGAGGCGGATCCGGAGACGATGCGGGTCGCGCTGCGCCAGACGGAGCGGCTGGGACGGCTGGTCGAGCAGCTGCTGGATCTGTCCCGGCTGGACAACGGGGTGGTGCCGCTGCACGCCCGCACCTTCGAGGTCTGGCCGTATCTGGCCGGGATCCTCAAGGAGGCCAGCATGGCCAAGGGCGCGGACGCGGGCTCGGGCAAACACACCCGTAAGGACGTCCATCTCGACCTCGACGTCTCCCCGCCGGAGCTGACCGCGTACGCGGACGCCGAGCGGCTGCACCAGGTCATGGCCAACCTGATCGACAACGCGATGAAGCACAGCCCGGCGCACGGCCGGGTCAGCGTGCGGGCGCGGCGCGGTGAGGGGCCGGGGGCCCTGGAGCTGGAGGTGCAGGACGAGGGCCCGGGTATCCCGGAGGCGGAGCGGCACCGGGTGTTCGAACGCTTCAACCGGGGCAGTCTCTCCCCCAACTCCGGGGGCCCGGCGCCCGGCGCCCGGCCGCGGCCCGGTCAGGGCAGCGACGGCGGGACCGGTCTGGGCCTGGCCATCGCGCGCTGGGCGGTCGATCTGCACGGCGGGCGCATCGGGGTGGCTGAATCCCCTCGGGGCTGCCGAATCAAAGTCACCCTTCCGGGGGACGTCCAGAGATCAAAATTGACGTAAAGTCGGTGACGGAAGCGCACATCTGAGCGGTGTGGGTGCACTTTTGCGTACCCACATCCCGGACGGTCATAGCGGAACCACGTGTGTTTCCCGCCACGCCATGCGCTGAAACCCGCCGATGAGTGTGACTTAGACGACGATGACCAGTGCGGCCTGCACGTAAGGGGTTAAGAGGCGTAGCCTTTATTCCCGCTGTCCACCACCTTGTGAAGCGGAAGAGGGCGGTTACCGCCGTGTCGCCACAGTCCCCCAACACCTCGAGCGTCTCGACCGACGAGCAGGACGGGCAGGGAGCTAGCCCTGCCGCTGCCTTCGGCCCCAATGAGTGGCTCGTCGACGAGATCTACCAGCAGTACCTCCAGGACCCGAACTCGGTCGACCGAGCCTGGTGGGACTTCTTCGCCGACTACAAGCCGGGCCAGGACACCGGTTCAGCGGTGGCCGCGCCACCACAGGGAGTGACCGGAGGCGCTGCCCCGGCTCCCGCCGCCGCGGCTCCTGCCCCGGCCCCCGCCGCGAAGGCCCCGGCCCCGGCCAAGCCCGCGGACGCCAAGCCCGCGGACGCCAAGCCGGCCGCGGCCGCCCCGGCGCCCGCGAAGCCCGCCGCGGCCCCGGCCGCCAAGGCTCCGGCCCCGGCCAAGCCCGCACCGGCCAAGCCGACCCCGGCCGAGCCCACGGCCTCCGCGAAGCCCGCGAAGGCCGAGCCCGCCGCCGGTCCCGAGCTGGTCACGCTGCGCGGCCCGTCCGCCGCGGTCGCGAAGAACATGAACGCGTCGCTGGAGCTGCCGACGGCCACCTCGGTCCGCGCGGTCCCGGTGAAGCTGCTGTTCGACCAGCGCATCGTCATCAACAACCACCTCAAGCGCGCCCGTGGCGGCAAGGTGTCCTTCACGCACCTCATCGGCTACGCCATGGTGCAGGCGCTGAAGGCGATGCCCTCGATGAACCACTCGTTCACCGAGAAGGACGGCAAGCCGACCCTGGTCAAGCCGGAGCACATCAACCTCGGCCTCGCCATCGACCTGGTCAAGCCCAACGGCGACCGCCAGCTCGTCGTCGCGGCGATCAAGAAGGCCGAGACGCTGAACTTCTTCGAGTTCTGGCAGGCCTACGAGGACATCGTCCGCCGCGCCCGCGCGAACAAGCTGACGATGGAGGACTTCACCGGAGTCACCGCCTCCCTCACCAACCCCGGCGGCATCGGCACCGTGCACTCCGTGCCGCGCCTGATGCCCGGCCAGGGCCTGATCGTGGGCGTCGGCGCGATGGAGTACCCGGCCGAGTTCCAGGGCACGTCCCAGGACACCCTGAACAAGCTGGGCGTCTCCAAGGTCATGACGCTGACCAGCACCTATGACCACCGGGTGATCCAGGGCGCCGCCTCCGGCGAGTTCCTGCGGATCATGAACCAGCTGCTGCTCGGCGAGAACGACTTCTACGACGAGATCTTCAAGGCGCTGCGCATCCCCTACGAGCCGGTCCGCTGGCTCAAGGACATCGACGTCAGCCACGACGACGACGTCACCAAGGCGGCCCGGGTCTTCGACCTGATCCACGCCTACCGGGTCCGCGGCCACGTCATGGCCGACACCGACCCGCTGGAGTACCGCCAGCGCAAGCACCCCGACCTCGACATCATCGAGCACGGGCTCACCCTGTGGGACCTGGAGCGCGAGTTCGCGGTCGGCGGCTTCGCGGGCAAGTCCATGATGAAGCTGCGCGACATCCTGGGCGTGCTGCGCGACTCGTACTGCCGCACCACCGGCATCGAGTTCATGCACATCCAGGACCCGAAGCAGCGCAAGTGGATCCAGGACCGCGTCGAGCGCAGCCACGACAAGCCGGAGCGCGAGGAGCAGCTGCGCATCCTGCGCCGCCTCAACGCGGCCGAGGCGTTCGAGACCTTCCTGCAGACGAAGTACGTCGGCCAGAAGCGGTTCTCCCTGGAGGGCGGCGAGTCCGTCATCCCGCTGCTGGACGCCGTGCTGGACGCGGCCGCCGAGTCGCGCCTGGACGAGGTCGTCATCGGCATGGCCCACCGAGGCCGCCTCAACGTCCTCGCCAACATCGTCGGCAAGTCGTACGCGCAGATCTTCCGCGAGTTCGAGGGCAACCTCGACCCGAAGTCGATGCACGGCTCCGGTGACGTCAAGTACCACCTGGGCGCCGAGGGCACCTTCACCGGCCTCGACGGCGAGCAGATCCAGGTCTCGCTGACCGCCAACCCCTCCCACCTGGAGGCGGTGGACCCGGTCCTGGAGGGCGTCGCCCGCGCCAAGCAGGACATCATCGGCAAGGCCGGTACGGACTTCACCGTCCTGCCCGTCGCCCTCCACGGCGACGCCGCCTTCGCCGGTCAGGGCGTGGTCGCCGAGACGCTGAACATGTCGCAGCTGCGCGGCTACCGCACCGGCGGCACCGTGCACATCGTCATCAACAACCAGGTCGGCTTCACCGCCGCCCCGGCCGCGTCCCGCTCCTCGATGTACGCCACCGACGTGGCGCGCATGATCGAGGCGCCGATCTTCCACGTCAACGGCGACGACCCCGAGGCCGTCGTCCGGGTCGCCCGGCTGGCCTTCGAGTTCCGCCAGGCGTTCAACAAGGACGTGGTCATCGACCTCATCTGCTACCGCCGCCGCGGCCACAACGAGACCGACAACCCCGGTTTCACCCAGCCGCTGATGTACGACCTGATCGACAAGAAGCGCTCGGTGCGCAAGCTCTACACCGAGTCGCTGATCGGGCGCGGCGACATCACCCTCGAAGAGGCCGAGCAGGCGCTGCAGGACTTCCAGGGCCAGCTGGAGAAGGTCTTCACCGAGGTCCGCGACGCGGTCTCGGCCCCGGCCCAGCCCGAGATCCCCGAGCCGCAGCCGGAGTTCCCGGTCGCGGTGCAGACGGCGGTCTCCCAGGAGGTTGTCAAGCGGATCGCCGAGTCCCAGGTCAACACCCCCGACCGGATCACCGTCCACCCGCGGCTGTTCCCGCAGCTCCAGCGGCGCGCGGCGATGATCGAGGACGACACGATCGACTGGGGCATGGGCGAGACCCTCGCCATCGGCTCGCTGCTCATGGAGGGCACCCCGGTCCGGCTCGCCGGACAGGACTCCCGCCGGGGCACCTTCGGCCAGCGCCACGCGGTGCTCGTCGACCGCGAGACCGGCGACGACTACACCCCGCTGCTCTACCTCTCCGACGACCAGGCCCGCTACAACGTCTACGACTCGCTGCTCAGCGAGTACGCGGCGATGGGCTTCGAGTACGGCTACTCGCTGGCCCGCCCGGAGTCGCTGGTCCTGTGGGAGGCGCAGTTCGGTGACTTCGTCAACGGCGCGCAGACCATCGTCGACGAGTTCATCTCGTCCGCCGAGCAGAAGTGGAGCCAGACCTCCGGCGTCACGCTGCTGCTGCCGCACGGCTACGAGGGCCAGGGGCCGGACCACTCGTCCGCCCGTATCGAGCGCTTCCTCCAGCTGTGCGCGCAGAACAACATGACGGTCGCCATGCCGACGCTGCCGTCGAACTACTTCCACCTGCTGCGCTGGCAGGTCCACAACCCGCACCACAGGCCGCTGGTCGTCTTCACCCCGAAGTCGATGCTGCGTCTGAAGGCGGCGGCCTCGAAGACCGAGGAGTTCACCACCGGCGCCTTCCGCCCCGTCATCGGCGACGAGACGGTGGACCCGGCGGGCGTCCGCAAGGTGATCTTCTGCTCCGGCAAGGTCTACTACGACCTGGAGGCGGAGCGCGAGAAGCGCGGTGCGAAGGACACGGCGATCATCCGCCTGGAGCGGCTGTACCCGCTGCCGGGCGCCGAGGTCCAGGCCGAGATCGCCAAGTACTCGGGCGTCGAGAAGTTCGTCTGGGCGCAGGAGGAACCGGCCAACCAGGGCGGCTGGCCGTTTATGGCCCTCAACCTGATCGACCACCTGGAGCTGGCGGTCGGCGCGGACGTCCCCGCCGCCGAGCGGCTGGTCCGCGTGTCGCGCTCGCACTCGTCCTCGCCCGCGGTGGGGTCGAACAAGCGGCACCAGACGGAGCAGCAGGCGCTGGTGAGCGAGGCCTTCGAGATCTGAGGCCCGTTACGTACGCACCGGAAGGCCCGGCCCCCGCGCATCGCGGGAGCCGGGCCTTCCGGCGTACGGGCCCTCAGATGGGCAGCGGCTCGAAGTCCCAGAAGGGGCGCTGACGATCGCGGGCCGCCACGGTCTCGGGGTGGTCCGGCCCCAGGACGGCGGCCAGACCCCCGAGGGCCACCTCCTCGATCACATCCGCCTCGTCCCGTCCGCCCCGGATCGCCCGCAGGTCCTGGGCCAGCGCGACCTGGGCCAGCAGGGTCAGCGGATGTCGCTCCCCCAGCACCTCGGCGGCCCGGTGCGCGGTCTCCCGGCTCATCGCGCAGGCGTCGTCCCCGCGCTCCTGGACCGCCGACGCGTTGAGCGCGATGCCCAGCGTCCAGGGGTGCCGGGGGCCGACAGCGGCGGTCATGCCCTTGAGCACTGTCTCCAGGCACAGTGCCCGATCCTTCACGGGCAGCATGAGCGCCTCGTTCGCCTGGGCCCCGATGGTGTACGGGTGGCTTTCCCCCCGAGTGAACAGGTACTCGCCTGTGGTCCTCGCGGCGATGCCCAAGGCCCGGTCGTCACCCGCACGCCGGAGAGCGCTGGCGGCTCCGGTCGCGATCATCAGCGTCAGCGGAGCGTCCTTGCCCAGCAGGTGGCCAGCCCGTTGCCACTGGCCGTGGATGTCGTCGACGTCACCGCCGCATCGCCACAGGTGGTACTCGGCGGCCAGCGTCCATGGATGGTCGCCGCCCAGGACCGCGCGGTGCCGCTCGGTGCTGGGCCCCTGCAGCGCCAACGCCTCCTCGTAGCGGCCGGACAGTCGCAGGTCGTACGCCCGTTCCGTCTCGCAGGCCAACGTCACCAGCGTCCTCGGGCCCAGTTCCGCACGCGCGCTGCCCAACGCCCTGTCGGACAGCTTCGCGGCCGCGGCGTAGGAGCCGAGCATCCGCAGCGAGGCGGACATGCTGCGGTGTGCGTTCCGCTTCTCGTTGCCCTCATCGGGGCACAGCTCGGCGCACAGTTCGCCCTCCTGGCAGGCCAGTTGGTACGCCTCGTCGTACCGGCCGAGACCGCGCAGGTCCGCGCCCACCCTGGCCATCGCGGCGAGTGCGCCCATGCCGTCGGACTCGGCCAGGCCCTCCAGCACACTGCGGTCCAATCCCTCCGCGGCGACGTAGTCCCCGGTCGCACGCAGCAGCGCGGCCTCGCACACGGAGAGGTCCGGATAGAAGCCCGCCGCCTCTTCGGCGATGTGCATGCCCGTCTCGTAGTCGCCGCTGAGGGTCAGGTACCGCAGGAATCCGGGAAGGATCCGGCGTGACAGGGCGTCCGAGGACTCCAGCGCGCCCGAGTAGTCCAGATGCGGGAGGAGTCTGGCGTACCGCGGCCAGGTGGTGGGGTCGTCGGGACGGCCGGGGTCCACCGCGGCGAGCGCCGTACGCACCAGCCGCGCGTCCTTCTCCCGCCGCTCCCCCGGCGTACGCCGCCGCACCGCGTCCCGTACGAAGCGGCTCATCCACACGGCGTCGTCCGCCACCCGCACCACCGACCGCTGCACCAGCTTGCCCACGGCCAGATCCAGCTGGGTCGGGTTGTCCAGCAGGGCCGCCACCGCCGGGGACACCTGGTCCGCCGGGACGGCGCGCAGCAGGGCGAACGGGACCGGGCCGGGGGCGAAGAGGGCGCACACGCTGAGCAGTTCGGCCGCGGCCTTGGTGGTCTGCCGCAGCCGGGTGATCAGCTCCTTGAAGGCGGAGTGGTACGGCATCGGGTAATCCGCCGCGGCCCGCACCGGGTTCGGCTCGCCGTCGCTCACCATCCGTACGTACTCCGCCACCCGCGTGGTCGAGCCCTGCAGCCAGCCCGCCGTCTGGTCCAGCGGCAGCGGCAGGTCCTCCACGGCCGCCGCCAGCCGGTCCGCGTCCTCGGGCCTGATGCGGGGCGCCCGGCCGCGTACGAACGCGATGCTCTCCTCCCGGCTCAGCGGCGGGACGGCCAGCAGCTCGGCGTAGTGGTCGGCCCAGGCCCGGTTGCGCGCGGTGACCAGCACATGGCCGCGCCCGGCGGGCAGCAGATCGGCGATGGCCTCCGGGTCGTCGGCGCCGTCCAGGACGAGCAGCCAGCGTTCATACGGATCACCGCGCCGCAGGGCGTCCAGCGCGGCCCGTACGGAGTCGTCCTCCGGGGCGAGGGCGGCAAGGCGCCCCTCCAGCGTGGGCCGGTCAGCCCCCGAGGCCCACCACACCACGTCGTACCGGCCCGCGAACCGGTGCGCGTACTCGGCGGCGAGCTGCGTCTTGCCGATGCCCGGCAGCCCGACCAGCGCGACCACCGCCGTGTCGGCCGGGGCGGCCTCCAGGCGGTCGTGCACCTCGGCGAGCAGCGCATCGCGCCCGGTGAAGCGCGGGTTGCGGCGCGGTACGCCGTCCCAGACGGCGGGCGGAGCGACGGGGAAGCGGGGGCCCTGCCGGACGGGAGCCGGGACAAAGGCGAGTATCTCGACGGGCAGGCCGAGCCCGCGCAGCAGGCGCCGCCTCGCCTCCTCCTCGTCCAGCCCGCGCAGGTCGACGGCGCCGAGCCGGGTGGCGAGGCGCGGCGGGGTGCGGTCGGCGATGGTGAACGCGACGAACGGCAGATCGGATAGCCTCGCGCCGAGCGCCGCGTGCCACGCGTCCTCGAAGTGCTCGCTGAGCAGCAGCACGTGGCCACGGTCGGCGAGGAACAGATCCTGGTCCGAGGGGTGCCAGCACCGGATGGTCACCTCGTGAGCGCCCGCCGCCTCCAGCCGGTGGGCGGCCCAGGCGGCCCAGGGGCGGTGGACACCGGCGTACGTGACCGTGATGGGCTGACGGAGCCGGTCCGAGCCCGCCCGGACGACTCCGGTGGCTTCCGCTTCGGGCCCCTCGGGCGGAACGACCCCGCCCTCCCGGGCCCGCGCCTGCGCCAACTCCACCTCCAGCTGCCGCGCCCAGGCATACACGCGCTCCACGGAATCCTCGGCCTCCGCCTCGGCCTGCTCCCCGGCCGCCTCCTCCTCCGTCTGCAGCTGGTGCTCCAGCGCCTCGCACCGCCGCTCGGCCTCCAGCGCCTGCCGCCGGGCCTGCTGCAACTCGCCCCGCAGCCGGGCTACTTCCTCGCGCAGCCGGTCGCGTTCCGTACGTAACCCCTCGTGCTCCCCGCGCAGCCGCTCGACCTCCGCCTCCCGCTCATCGCGCTCCAGCGAGGCCGACACGGCTATCTGCCGCTGCTCGACCTCCATCTCGGCGATGCGCTGTTTCCGTACCAGCAACGCCTCCGACAACGCCTCCGCCCGCACCTCGGCCTGCTGCCGCTGCCGGTCGGCGTCGGCGAGCTGGTCGCGCAGCCGTTGCAGCTCCCACCCCACCCTGTTGGTGGCCTGCAACGCCCGCCGTTGCAGGGTGTGCACATGGGCCATCACCTCGGCCGAGGAGGCCCGCCCGGTGGCCTTGGCCGCGTGCGTGAGCAGCCGGTCCACGAACTCGGCGGGCGGTACGACGGTCCCGTTGAGGTAACGCGAGACGGTGCCCGCGTCGTAATGCACCCGTACGGCGAAGACCCGCAGCGACACCCCCACCGCCCCGAACAGCTCCCGCAGGCTCAGGGCCAGCGCCCGGCACTCCGGCTTCACCGCGTCGGGGATCGGCTTCAGATCCCCGATCCGCCGCTCCGGCACCAGCTCCCCGCCGACTACCTCGTCCGTCTCGTCCGTCATGGGCTGCCCCTCCCCCGTTGCGGCCCTCTGCAACACGTGCGGCCTGCCGCAACACCCCAGACCACGCACACCGTGAAGGTACTCCCGGCGGCCCTCGCCGGTCTCACGAAAGCAGGACGAAGATGCCGAACCGCCGCCCCACCGCCCTCCTCACCCTGACCGCCGCCGCCCTCACCGGCGCCATCCGCGCGCTGGTGTCCTGGCTGCTCAGCCGCTCGACGGAATGACGGCGCCGGGGCTGCCGAGCCACGCGGTCTGACCGTCGGCGGTGACGGTGAGGCCGAAGTCGTACAGCTCCGGTGAACCGGCCTCCCGCCACCACCCGTACGCCCGCTCCAGCTCGCTGAACAGATCGCGCGGGCCCCACTGCTGAACGTGTCCGTCCCGGACGTACGCCCACGAGTCGGTGGTGGCGAGCCACCCGTCACTGGCCCAGTGCACTCCGGGAAGCCGGAGTCCGAGGGCGAAGCGGGCGTGGAAGTCGGTGTCCAGGAAGGACGGATCGAGATCGGTACGGCCGTCGTGGCTCTCCTCCCAGGACGCGGCGGAATACACCTCACCGAGCGGCGAATCCGGTCGCCGCTGGCCGCGCAGATCCATGAACGACATCGGCTGATCGAAGTGGCCGCTCGCCGAGGTGCCGTCGGCCGCGACGCGGAGGCGCACCATCCCATGCGGCTGGAGCGTCGTCTTCCACGGGGTGACGACGAGCCCTCCGGGGCGGGTCTGCTCCACCCAGGCGAAGGGAACCCGCTGGAGCGAGGCCGTGCACAGCACCCGGTCGTACGGGGCCTCGGGAGCCCAGCCGTCCTCCCCGTCCGCTGCCACCACACGAGGGTGATACCCGGCCTCGGCGAGACCCGCATGCCAGGGCGCACATCTGCTGCGGCGAGCATGGTGAACACGGCGTCGGGACGCTGATGGAACTGGTCGGCAGCGTGCCCTCAGCCTCGGCCGCCCCGTCGTCGGCCTGGGTGACGACGGACGCCAGCGGATCGTGGACCAGTGCGGCCCAGGCACCGGGGTCGTCGGCGGCACGCAGCGGGCGGTAGGCGTCGTCCCGCCAGACCCACACCGTGTCGGGAACGAACGCATGGCGCGGCACCTTGAGAAGGCCTCCCGCATCCACGGCTCGGCGAACCCGCCCAGGCCGTCGAGGATCTCGGCGGCCTGGACCCGCATGTCATCGGGCCTCATTTCGGCGCCGGCGGCTTCCCGTGGTTGCCCATGGAGTTGGTCCCCTTCAACTGCCCCGTGTCATCAGCGTGCCGCTGCGGGGAAGCTCCCGATTCCCCATCAGGGGTATACCCATGATGGGTACAATCCGGCTTGAGACTGCTGATATCCCCTTCTCGTCACCGAATCTTGGGAATCACATGTCCAGCTACGTCTCGCCCGCCGCGCTCCCTCCCCACGTCCTCGATCGATCCGACGTACGGAGAGCTGGAGCGCCATGATTTCGGGACCGTCTTCAAACTGGCCCGGCAATGGGGCGGGATCAGCTTCTCGAAAGTCGCGGATGCCTGCGACATCAAGCCGGAACGGGTGGGCAAGTTGGCCCGGGGTGAGGGCTCGATCACGACGTACGAAAAGATCACGCGGATCACCGACGCATTACGCGTCCCAGGCCACCTGGTGGGTCTCAGCCCCCGCCCCTGGGAAAGTGACCAGCCACGAGCGGCAGCTGACGAATCGGCTCCCATCGCATCGCTTGAGCTGCCGTCCCTGGCCCCGGATCCCGATCTGCTCGACCGATTGACGAAGACCGTCCGTGGGGACACCCGCACCGACAGCGCGATGAAGTGGCCGCCCGCGTCGTACGACTCGCCTCCGAGCACGCGCAGTTCCTCGCGTGGACGGCACAGGGCCAAGGGAACTCATCGGCCGCTGTCGCCTGGTACGACCGTTCCCACGAATGGGCCATGGAAGCGACTGACGCCGACATGGCGGCCACGACGCTCAGCATGAGGGCACACGTGGCGTGGTCCGTGGGCGACGGCCGCCGATGCGCCCGGCTGGCACAGGCCGCCCGGTGGGCCTCGCCCGGGACGTCACGGGGCGTCCAGGGCATGGCGGCCCAGATGGAGGCTCGCGGATACGCGCTGACCGGTGAGGCCGACGCGGCCCACCGTCTCCTCGACGAGGCGCAGCACCTCATCGCCCGCGCCGCCGACCTGCTGCGCACCGGTATCGGCGCCCTTCCCGCCTCGTACCGGCGCGACCGGGCCTGGTACAGCGCGTGCCTTGCGCACGCGCTCGCCGGGTCCGGTCATGCCGACGCGGCCGCGCACACCGCGCTCGGCTGCACTGCCGACGCCTCGGCGGTTGGCCGACCTCACGCTTGGAACGAGTTGCACACCACCGCCGCGCTGCTCCTCCGGCGCGGGGCGCCCCAGGCGCGAGGCTTGATCGACGCACTGGCCGACTGCGACTGAGCGTCCGTAGCAGGGCCGCATATCCTGGGGTGGTAGATCCATCTCACCCACCCCGGAGAACCCCTTGTACTTCACCGACCGCGGTATCGAGGAGCTGGACCAGCGACGCGGCGAGGAGGAGTTCACCTTCGAGTGGCTCGCCGCGCAGCTGCGGACGTTCGTCGACCTGAACCCGGACTTCGAGGTTCCGGTGGAGCGGCTGGCCACCTGGCTGGCCCGGCTCGACGACGAGGACGACGACATCTGACCAGGGCCGCTAGGGGCGGGCTCAGGCCGTGTAGCCTCCGTCGACGTCGAGGGTGGCGCCGGTGACGTACGCGGCGTCGGGGCCCGCCAGATAGGTGACGAGTCCGGCCACCTCGTCGGCCGTGCCGTAGCGGCCGACCGCGAGGTGCGGGAGGCCGTCGGCCGCCCAGGGGCCGTCGGCCGGGTTCATATCGGTGTCGACGGGGCCGGGCTGGACGGTGTTGACGGTGATGCCGCGGCCGCCGTCGCCGATATGGCGCAGGGCCTCCTGGGTGGCGGCGAAGACGGCGCGCAGGTTCACGGCGGCGACGTGGTCGTAGTCGGCGCCGGGCGCGCCGAGCTGGAACGGCTCGCGGAGCTGTCCCATACTCGGTTGCCCTGGGAGCAGGCGTAAGCGCTACGCCACCACCGGGCCGCGCCCCGGGGTGCCCGCCTCATGGTCGAGGCGGGGGTCGGAGATCAGGACGGCCTGCTGGAGGCGCTGGAGCTTGGCGGAGGGCTCCAGGCCCAGGTCCTCGGCCATGGTCATGCGCAGCCGCTGGTAGACGGCGAGGGCGCGGGTGCGCTGGCCGGAGCGGTGGAGGGCCAGCATGTACTGGCCGTGCAGGCCCTCGTGGAAGCGGTGTTCGACCACGAGCGAGGCGAGATCGCTCAGCACTTCCAGATGGCCGCCGAGCCGCAGCCGGGTCTCGATGCCGCGCTCGATGGCGGTGAGCCGGGACTGCTCCAGCCGGGCGACCTCGGCCTGCAGCGGGCGGCCGTGCGGGGTGACGTCCACGAGGGCGGGGCCCTGCCAGAGGGCGAGGGCCTGCCGGAAGGCGGCGTCGGCGGCCCGTTCGTCGCCGACCTCCAGGGCGCATTCGGCCTGGGTGACGAGGGTGCGATAGTCGTGGACGTCGAGCTGACCGGAGCGCAGGACTAACGCGTAGCCGCCGGGCCGGGTCTGCAGGACGTCACTGGTGACCGCCGCGGAGGACGTGCCGAGCACCTGGGCGAGCAGTTTGCGCAGGTGCAGGATGTACGTCTGGAGGGTGGTGAGCCCGGTGCGCGGCGGCTGGTCTCCCCACAGCTCGGCCATCAGGGACTGCACCGGCACCATGCGGCCGTCGCTGAGCAGCAGCAGGGACAGGACTTTGCGCGGTTTCATCGCGCTGGGGACTCCGGACAGAGCGCCGTGGCGCAGGGTCAGCGGTCCGAGAACGTTCGCACGCATGGGTGCCACCTCCTCGCACGTCATGTGCGGTACGCGCGGACAATCAGGTCGGCGGCCTTCTCGCAGATGGCCGTGGCATCGACGGCGGCGATCGGGCGGGTGCCGTACATCGACTGGTACAGACCCTGCTGGACGATCAGGGCCACGAACTGCTGGGCGGCGGAGGCGGGGTCGGGGACGTCCAGCTCGCCCCGGTCGGAGCGGCGGCCGAGCAGTTCGGCGAGGTACTTCACCAGCTGCTGGGGCTCGCCCTCGGCGCAGGCCGGGCGCAGCGCGGGATGGCGGGCGACCTCGGCGATGATCAGGCGGCGGAGCGCGGAGGCCCGTTCGTCGAGGAGGACGCCGAGGACGCGGTGGCCGAACGCGGTGAGTGCCGCGCGGACGTCCACACCGTCGTCCTCCGCGGCGGGGATACGCGGCGACTCGGGGGCGAAGCCCGCGGCGACCCGCTCCCGCTCGCCGTCTACGGCCGCGAGGAACAGCCGCTCCTTGTCGCCGAAGTGGTTGTAGACGGTCTGCTTGGAGACCCGCGCCCGGTCCGCGATGACGTCGACACCCGCCCGGGTGTAGCCCTCGCGCAGGAAGACGGCGACGGCCGCCTCCAATATCGCCTGGCGCTTGGCGGGCTGCGGACCCGCCGGCCGTCCCGCGGCGCCGCGCCGCGGACCGTTGTCCGTCCGCAACGGTCCAACCTCCTCGCTGTGAGCCGGTCTTGCCCTCAATGGACCCGTGAGTCTAGCCTTCCGTCACTGTCGTGGACTAGCCCGTCCAGTCCATTTAATTCATCATCACGCACGAACCTTGAGGAGAAGCTCCATGAGCGCACCGGAGAACAGCGACGCCCTGCGGCACCTCACCCTCGCGCCGGAGGCGCAGAACCAGCTGTTCCTGGAGGCCCGTACGGCCAACACCTTCACCGACGAACCGGTGACGGAGGACCAGGTCCGCGCCATCTACGAGCTGGTGAAGTACGCGCCCACCTCGATGAACCAGCAGCCGCTGCGCATCGTCATGGTGCGCTCCGAGGAGGCCCGCGGCCGCCTCGTACCGCACATGATGGGGATGAACCAGGAGAAGACCGCGAAGGCGCCGCTGGTGGCGATCCTCGCCGCGGACCTGGACTTCCACGAGGAGCTGCCCAAGCTCGTGCCGTTCCTGGAGAACCCGCAGGCCATCTTCGCGGAGCCGGTCGCGCGGGAGGCGTCGGCGAAGTTCAACACGGCGCTGCAGGTGGGCTACTTCATCCTGGGCGTGCGCGCCGCCGGGCTCGCGGCCGGGCCCATGAGCGGCTTCGACCCCGTGGGCGTCACCAAGGAGTTCTTCAGCGACGGCCGCCACCAGGCGGTCTGCGTGGTCAACATCGGCAAGCCGGGCCCGGACTCCTGGATGGGCCGCCTGCCGCGACTGGACTACGACGAGGTCGTCACCACCGTCTGACGCCGGACAACACCCCCACAGACGGGCCGCCCGTCCTCGCGGCAACGAGGGCGGGCGGTCTGCGTCCGTACGGAAGCGGCCTGCGTCAGCTCTCGATCAGGTCGTGGAAGGCCACGGTGTCGAAGATGTCCTCCATCCGCGCCGCCTTGCCGTCCCGCATCGTCCACGAGTGGACGAAGTCCAGGGTCACGGTCCTGCCTCCGCGAGACGTCACCTCCCGGGTGCCGAACACCACGACCCGGTCCCCCTGCTCGATGAACTCCTCGGGCGCGAGTCTCATCCCGCCCAGCACGTTCGGGACGTGCGCCAGGAACTCCTTGACCCCCGCGTGGCCCAGCTTGGTGCCGCCGAGGCCGTACTTCGCCATCCCGGCCGGATGGACCCATTCGACGTCCGGGTGCATGCCCGACAGGATTCCCTCGATGTCGCGGTCCCGGAATCCGGCGTAGCACGCGCGGATGGTGTCGATGTTTCGTGATGCCACGGGTCTTCGTCTCTCCTCAGGGTCCGCTCAGACGGCGTACTGCGGCTTGATGTGCTCGGGATGGAGGGCCTGGAGCGTGCCGCGTACGCCCTCGCGCCACGGCACCCGGCAGGGTCCGGTGATCTCCCGGCGGCGCGTGGGGGCGAACTGGTACGTCTCCCTGGTCACCTCACTCGGTACGAGCCGCGCCTCCACCCCGCTCAGCTCCTCCAGGTACCGCACCAGATCGGTCACCCCGACCGGCTCGTCGCCGCCCCAGTTGACGAGGGTGGCGGGGGACGACGCGGCCGCCCACAGCGCGGGCACCTGGGAGACCAGGTCGTCGGTGTGCAGCAGCGAGCACCAGTTCTGGCCCTCGACCGGCACCGGGATCGGCTCGCCCGCGAGCATCCGCCTGAAGTACAGCATCGGCACCCCGCCGTAACCGCCCGGGCCGTACGCGATGTTGAGCCGGGCGATGGTGGTCGGCAGGTTCAGCACCCCGGCGAACGCCCGCACCGCGCCCTCGGCGGCGATCTTGCCCACGGGGTAGCAGGGCAGCCAGTCGGCCACCCCGTCGATGGGGTCGCTCTCGGCGTAGGGGTGGTCGAGGGTCTGCCGCTTGTAGAGCGCGCCGGTCGAGACGAACAGGAACGATTCAGCGGTGCGGCAGTGGGTCATCAGCCGTCCGCAGGCGAGGGAGTTGACCTCGATGGCGGCGTTGTAGTCGCCATCCTCGCCACGCCGCACCGCCGAGTGGAAGACATGGGTGAAGTCGTCCGGCAGCCCCTCGTAGCCCGAGTCCCCCAGGTCGTTCATGTCCCAGCGGTGGGTGGTGATGCCCCGGGCGCGCAGCGTCTGCTCGACGCCGGGGGCGCCGAACCGGCCCAGGCACCACACCTCGTTGTCCGCCGCCAGCGCCTCCGCCACCGGCCCGGCGACCTGCCCGCTGCCGCCGGTGACCAGGATCTTCTTGCCTTCCACGGTGTTCTTCTCCTTTTCCGTGCCGCCGCCGTCGGTGGCAGTCCTGGTCATCCGTCGCCCAGCGCGCGGTCCAGCTCCTTGCGGAGGATGGCCTGGAAGACCGCGACATGCTGGGGGCCCATGAGGGTGTAGTGCTCGCCGGGTACGTCGAGGTACCGGTTCGGCTCCGTGGTGTGCTCGTCCCACCTGCGGAGTTCGTTGTTCAGCCAGTCCTCCTTGGTGCCGCGCAGCGGGATGGCGTAGAAGACCGTCATGGAGCGGGTGGTGCCGCTGGGCTGGTACGTACGGCCCAGGCCGGTGAGCTCATGGGCCAGCTCCGCCCAGGCGCTGAACTTTCCCATGTCCAGGTCAAGTTCGGCCAGCCTCCGCTGGGGAGCGAGCCGCAGCAGCCGCGCGAGCTGTTCCCGCTGGGGCAGGGCGCGCAGCTCGCCCGGGAGGTCCAGGGACTGCCTCTTGTTGATCAGATCGAGGAAGAAGGCCAGGTTGACGGCGGTCTCGATGAAGTCGAGTTCGTCCATGCGGTACTTGATGTGCGGCGGCAGGTTGAAGCTGCCGGTGAAGTCGACGCGCTCGCCCTCCGACTCCAGCGCCTTGGCGATCTCGAAGGCCACGGCGCCGCCGTACGAATACCCGGCGACCGCGTACGGGCCGTGCGGCTGTCTGGCGCGGATGGCCCGGACGTAGCAGTCCACCATCTCCTCGAAGCTCTCGAAGGGCTTCTCCCCCTCGTTGAACCCCCGGGCGCGCAGCGCGTAGAACGGCCGGTCGCCGACGAAGTACTTGGCCAGGTTGACGAAGACCAGGACCTCACCGACGCCCGGGTGCACACAGAACAGCGGGGTCTTCGCGCCGCCCGTCTGCAGCGGCACGACCGGGTCGTACGCCTCGGCGGCGGGCGACGCGCCCCCGGCCAGCCGGGCGGCGAGCTGCCGCACCGAGGGCGCCGTGAGCACGGTGATGATCGGCAGGTCCGCCACCCCGAGCCGCCGGGTGACCTGGTGCCGCAGCCGCAGGATGTCCAGGGAGGTGCCGCCGAGGTCGAAGAAGCTGGCCGTCGCGCTGATCCGCGCCGGGTCGGTGTCGAACATCTCGGCGTAGATCTCAGCGAGGACCCGTTCCGTCCCGCCCTCCGGCGGGGTGTGGCCGCCGAGGCGCCGGGTGGTCAGCTCCGCCACCCGCTCGATGACGCCGTCGAAACCGCCGGACTCCAGCCGCTTCCGCATCCTGCGGCGCAGCGTCTTGCCCAGGCTGGTCTTGGGGAACGCCTCCTTGGGCAGCGGCAGGATGAGGAACGGCCGGAAGCCCCAGTGGATCACCACGGTGGAGCGCACGGCGGTGATCAGGCGGTGCAGTCCGGGCTCGTCGTCGTCCGCGAGTTCGGGGTGGACGGCGATCACCAGCTGTTCGGTGTCGCAGCCCGGGCGGCGGGTGGGGAACGCCGCGACATAGCCGCCCGCCACCCCGTCGAGCTGCTCCAGCGCGGCCTCTATCTCATGGCTGAAGTAGTTGACGCCGTTGACGATGACGCTGTCCTTGCTGCGTCCGACGAGGGTCAGCCGCCCGTCGTCGATGCGGCCGAGGTCGCCGCTGCGGAACCAGCCGTCGGGGGTGAAGGCCTCCTTGGTGGCCGCCTCGTCGTGGTAGTAGCCGCTGGTGATCATCGACCCGCTGAGCTGGAGTTCCCCGACCTCGCCCGGGGGCAGCGGCCGGTGGTCGTCGTCGGCGACCCGGATGCTCAGCCCCTCGACGGGGGTGCCGAGGTTGGCGAACTCCTGGCCCAGGTCGGTGATGGGGAAGGCCCGGTTGTAGACCGACCCGGCGCAGGTTTCGGTCATCCCGAAGGCGGGCCAGAGGGCCGAGGGCCGCAGCCCGTACGGGCCGTAGAGGGCGAGGAACGCCTCGCCGGTGGCGACGACGTTGGCCTCGCCGCCGCTCACGATATGCCGCAGCGAGCTGAGGTCGAGCCCTTCACCGCCCGCCGATATCTCCTCGGCCAGCTCCCGCGCCGAGGCATTCAGCGGACCGAGGAGGAAATTCGGCGTGAAGGTCATCGTGACCTTGTGGCGGGAGGCGATACGGAGGAAATTCAGCGGCTCCTCCAGGACGAGAGATGCTTCAGCATGCAATTGTTCGGCGCCGACGTAGAGCGGGAGCATATGCGCTTCCAGGAGCGCGGCGACATGGTCGTAGGAAATCCAGTTGAAGGTTGTATCGGCGGCGGTGAGCCGCTGCTTCCCGGCCTTTCCCGCCATGGACGCGAGAATGTTTCCATGGGTGAGCATGACCGCTTTGGAATTCCCGGTGGAACCGGAGGTCAGCACCAGCAGGGCGAGATCGTCCGGTGCGGCGATGTGCACTCCGGGTGACGCGCCGCCGTCCGGCGCGGGCGCGGCCTCCGCGCCCCACAGGTCCTCCACCGTGGCGGTGGCGAGCCCGGGCACATGCGGCAGCTCGGCGCCCATCGCCTCGCTGGTGACCAGCAGCGGACCGTCCAACAGCTCTTTGAGGTGGGCCAGTTGGGCGGCCCAGCGGGCCGGGTCACCGGGGACCGGGACCGTCGGGCACGGCACGAAGCCGCCGAGCAGGCAGGCCCAGAAGACCGTCAGGAACTCCCGCTGGCCGTCCAGCAGCAGGGCCACCTTGTCGCCCGGCCGCAGCCCGCGTCCACGGAGCGGCGCGAGGAGTCGCGACGAGGATTGCAGAAGTTCCGCATAGGACTGGCGTGTTGCGTCGCACCCCGCCTCGGCGGTCACGTAACGTACCCCGGAATCGGCGTAGTGGTGCGCGGCCCTCAGGAGCACCTGGGCAACGGAGCACAGATCTTGAGAATCACTTGATACCGAGTATTTCAAGGGTTGTGACGCCATTACCTTCACTGCCCTCTTTCTTCTCGAATCGAAGGCACGAAGGTAACAGCCTCGAACATTCGTACTCCATGATGCTCTACCAGTGCTCTAGTGATGCTCTAGTGGCAATTACCGATAAAGCCACCCCGGCCAGGCGTCTTGGTCCGGGGCCGCGCTCGCGCCCGTGACGGGCTTGACTCCAGCGATCCGCGATATATCGTGTCTATGCGGACACGATATGTTGCGTGACCGCATCCAGCCAGGGAGGCCAGGGATGTCAGCCCGGTCAGAGTGGTCGTTCGGCGAACCACAGAAGCTCACCTTCGACGAGCCCGTCTCCGCGCTCCACGTACGCATCGTGGACGGCACGGTCAACGTGGTCGGGACCGACGGCGGCCCGGCCCGGCTGGAACTGTCCGACATCGAGGGCCCACCGCTGAAGGTGACCCTGGACGACGGCACCCTGAGCGTCGCGTACGACGACCTGCCCTGGAAGGGCCTGCTCTCCTGGCTCGACCGCAAGGGGTGGCACCGCAAGGTCCATGTCACCCTCGCGGTGCCCACGGACACGGCGGCCTCGATCGGCGTCGTCAACGCCTCGGCCGTCGCCTCCGGGCTGGGCGGCCGGACGGAGCTGCGCGGCGTATCGGGCGACGCCACCCTCGTCGGACTGACCGGTCCGGTGCGCGCCGACACCGTCTCCGGCCGGGTGGAGGCCCAGGCCGTCACCGGCGACCTGCGCTTCAACTCCGTCTCCGGCGACCTCACCGTCATCGAGGGCTCGGGCCCGGTCGTCAAGGCGGACTCCGTCAGCGGCGACATGGTGCTCGACCTCGCACCCGCCTCCGCCTCGCAGCGCGCGGACATCAGCCTCACCACCGTCTCCGGTGAGATCGCCATCCGGCTGCCGCACCCCGCCGACGCCAGGGTCGAGGCGAACACGGCGAGCGGGCCCGTCTCCAACGCCTTCGAGGATCTGCGGGTCACCGGCCAGTGGGGCGCCAAGCGGATCACCGGGCACCTGGGCTCGGGGCAGGGCCGCCTCAAGGCCACCACCGTCTCCGGCGCGATAGCGCTGCTGCGGCGCCCGCCCGCCGACGGGGACGGCGACGGGGACGGGGACGATGTCAGCGGCCGCACCGACCGTACTCACAGCACCGACAGCACCGACAGCACCGGCGGCCCGCAGGGAAAGGTCCTCTGATGCCCCCCGTATTCGCCCACGGCCGACTCCGCCTGTACCTGCTCAAGCTGCTCGACGAGGCCCCGCGCCACGGGTATGAGGTCATCCGGCTGCTGGAGGAGCGCTTCCAGGGGCTGTACGCGCCCTCCGCCGGGACCGTCTACCCGCGCCTGGCCAAGCTGGAGGCGGAGGGCCTGGTCACCCACACCACCGAAGGCGGCCGCAAGGTCTACTCCATCACCGACGCCGGACGCGCCGAACTGGCCGACCGCAGTGGCGAACTGGCAGATCTGGAGCTGGAGATCCGCGAATCGGTGGCCGAACTCGCCGCCGAGATCCGCGAGGACGTGCGCGGCTCCGCCGACGACCTGCGGCGGGAGATGCGGGAGGCCGCCCAGAAGGCCCGCACCTCCGGTGGTACTACCGGCGAGGGCAAACACGGCCCCTGGGAGGGCCCGTGGGACAACGCCACCGCCGAGGGCTGGCGGCAGGCGAAGGAGGAGCTGCGGCGCGCCAAGGACGAGTGGAAGGAGCAGGCCCGCCGCGCGAAGGAGGAGAGCCGCCGCGCCCGGCAGGACGCCCAGCGCGCCCGTAAGCAGGCCAAGGACGCCCAGGAGTTCGCGCTCGAAGAGGTCCAGCGGGTCGCCCGGCGCGTTCAGGAGCAGACCCAGGAGCACATCCGGGCGGGCGACTGGCAGCAGGCGGTACGGGACGGACTGGCCGAGGTGTCGCGCAGCGTGAGCCGACTCTCCCGGCAGGGCATGACCCCGCCGGGTCGGGCGGACACGGGCGAGGCGGCGAAGACCACCGACCCGCGCGCAGACGCACCGGCACCGGACCCCGGCACCGCCCAGCAGGCCACCGCCGATGCCGGTGCCCAGGCCCATACCCAGGCGCGCGGCGGCGACGGAGACGGCGGCGGCGCAGCGGCCGAGCCCGCGTGGGCCGGGGAGTTCACCCCGTCAGGCGACCCCGCCCGCGATCTGGACCGGCTGCTCGACCGCTTCCGCGACGACATCCGCGACACCGCCCGGGACCACGGCGTGACCGATGCCCAACTGGCCGACGCCCACCGCCGACTGGCGGCGACGGCGGCCCGGATCACCGGCCAACTGCGCGGCGCCCCGGCCAAGGACTAGGGCGTCCCCGGGCCCCCGGGGCCCCGGACACCGCGCGCGTCCGGCGGCGCTTCGTCCGGCCGCCGGACGCACCCCCGCAGTAGCCTCGCCGGTATGCGACTGGAGACCCCCGAGGCGCGGCGGCGCTTCGCCCGCGCCCGGGTGCTGCGGCTGGCCACCACCGACGAGGACGGCCGACCGCATCTGGTACCCGCCACCTTCGCCCTCACCACCCCGGAACACGGTGGGGACACCGTGGTCACCGCCGTGGACCACAAGCCCAAGCGCCACCAGGACCTGAAGCGGCTGCGCAACATCCACGCCAACCCGGCGGTCTCCCTCCTGGTCGATCATTACGACGAGGACTGGCGGCAGCTGTGGTGGGTGCGGGCCGATGGCCGGGCCCGGATCGTTCCGGCCGTGGCGGCGGCCGAACGGGCGGACCCGGTACGACAGCTGGTCGGCAAGTACCCGCAGTACGCCGACCGGCCACCGCGCGGACCGGTGATCGCCATCGAGGTCACCCGCTGGTCGGGCTGGGCGTACGCCGAGGCCCCGGCGGACCGCTGATCAACTCCCCTTCCCCTCGGCTCAGTCGTCCCCCTTGCTGTCTCGCTGGTCGCGCGGACAGTCGAACGCGCTCCTGGGCCCCCAGCTCTTCGCCTCGTCGCCGCTGTCGCGTATCCCGCATTCCAAC
The DNA here is from genome assembly GCF_053596435.1 of Streptomyces sp. NPDC001700. Classification (NCBI taxonomy): domain Bacteria; kingdom Bacillati; phylum Actinomycetota; class Actinomycetes; order Kitasatosporales; family Streptomycetaceae; genus Streptomyces; species Streptomyces sp. NPDC001700. Next base: position 73,943 of record NZ_JBSFGE010000020.1, on the reverse strand, counting down.
GCGACCTCCGGCGACGCGCCCCTGGTGTCATGCAGGATGAGCAGCCGCTTGTTGACGGGCACCTTGGCGCCCTGGCCGAAGATCAGCGAACCGGTGGCCCCTCGCAGCCCCTCCGCTCCGCCCACCCCCTGCTCCAGCTCCGACTGCACCCCGCCCCGCCCGAAGGGCGCCGTGCCCGCGCTCTGGTACGCCGCGTTGATCCCCTCGGACAGCACCCCGAGCGCGTCCCAGGCGAGCGGCACCCGGGCGTCGTTGCTCCACAGGTCGCTCCCGTAGGCGGCGGCGTACCTCCGGTGGAAGTCGTCGCCCTTCACATTGGGCGAGTTGTCCTCCGCCAGGGCCTGTGCCGCGTAGTACAGCCGCAGTCTGAGGTGCTTCTCGCTGGGGCGCTGCTGCTCGACCACCGCGTTGTCGAGGTCGTTGCCGCCGAGCACGGTCGACTGGCCGTTGCAGCTGGTACGGCGGTCGAAGTCGTCGAGGAGGTTCTCGAACTCATGGGCGCGGGCCGCCCAGTACACCACCGTGCGCGGTTCCTCCTTGAGCCTCCGGCATATGCTGTCGGCCATCTGGGAGGTGTGGGATACCCATTCGTCCCCTCGGCCTCTGTGTCCGGGCGGTGGCGCGGCGGAGGGGCGCTGGACCGGATACCAAATGCGGTGGACGTCCTTGAACGCCTCCGCGAACCGGTCGCTCAGATTCGCGCTGTAGATGTCGGTCGGATCCCCGATCACCACCGCCTTCCTGGCGGGGGCGCAGGTCCCGGGCGCGGTCTGCACGATATTGGCGTGCCGCGCGAAGTCGGCCGCGATGCGCGCCTCCCGGTGGTTGTCGGGGGCGACCTGACGGTACATCGGCGAGCGCTGCATCTCCTCGGCGGTCGCGGCGGTGCCGACCATGGGCAGCCCGGCCTCGGTGAGGATGTCCCGGGCCTTCAGCGTGCCCGGGCGGCTCTGGCCGAGGCCGACCACGCCCAGGATCTGTTCCCCGTCCCCGGCGCGCTCGGCGGCCTTGACCTCCTTCTTGAGTGCCTCGGCCGCCGCGGGTGCCTGGGAGAAGCGCTCGCCCGCGTCCATCAGGCGGACCTTCAGCCAGACCTTGCTGCTCTTCTGCTGGGCCGCCTGTTCGTTGATCTCCTCCTGGGCCAGCGCGATGCCGCGCACCTCGGGGATGGCGCCGCTGTACTTGGCCTCGTCCCAGTCAGCGGCGGTCACCGGCACGCCCAGATAGCCGACCGTCCGGACGACGGCGCCGGACCGGGCGGCCTTGTCGGCCCGGTCGTTCTGCCGGGTGATCGCGGCCACCACGTCGCCGTAGACCTCCCGCGGGCTCCGGTTCGGAGGGCTGCTCCGCCCGCCGCCGTCACCACCGGCCTTCGACGGGCCACCGGACGCGGATGGCGAACCGGACGCGGACGCCGCCGGGGACGCCGACGCGGCCGGGGACGCCGACGCGCCGCTGCCGCCGAGGCAGGCGGTGTCGCTGCTCTCCGTCAGCCGGGCCAGGGCGTAGCCGCCGAGCAGCCCGAGCACGGTGACGCCCGCCACCGCCGCGACGGCGGCCTCCACCAGCGGTGCCCCATCCGAACGGCTCCTGCCGACGGCGATCTCCGGATAGCGGCCGAGCCAGCGGGCCGCGTCCTCGTCGTCCCCCTGCGGCTCGACGAGCACGCGGACGACCCTGGCGCCGCCCGCGCCGGTGGTCCCGATCCAGGACTTCAGCGTGATGGCCGCTTCGGCGAAGCTCTCCGTGCGCTCCCGGCCCGGGCGCACCGCGGCCACCAGCATCACCCCGGTGGCCCCCGTCTGCTCGACCGCCCGGGGGAACTGCTCCAGCAGCCGCCCGGTGTCGTCACCGATGGCCGGGGGCTGCGGGAAGACGAGCACGACGCGATGGCGGCGGCGCCGCCCCCAGGGCGAGAGCCGGGGATGGCGGAAGGCCCGCTCCAGGTCGGCGAGCAGGGCCCGCAGCAGCACATCCACGATCGGCTCGCGCCGCGCGGCGCCGGGCGCGCCCACGGTCAGCCGACAGGCGTCGGCGAAGAACCCGGGCCCGCCCTCGGGCAGTTCGGCCCAGGCGCGGTACCAGCTGCCCTTGCGGGTCATCCGGCGGCCATGGCGCCGCCCGTACCACCAGCGCGGCAGCAGGCCGAACAGCGGGCGGCGCAGCCAGTACCAGGCGGTGCCCGGGATGCTCGGCGGCGGCTCCTCCCCGCCGCTCACGGCCTGCAGGGCGCGCAGGAACACCGATCTGGCGCAGTGCGCCTCGTAGCTCCGGTTGCGCAGCTCGGTGGCCAGCGCGCCGGGCGGGCATCCGGCGAGGTCGGACTCGACGATGCCGCACATCAGCCGGAACTGAGGCAGCCGCAGTCGGCCGAAGCCGCCCGGCCGGTTGCGCAGCAGCTCTTCCTCGATCTTCTGGAACGTCACCCCCACGTGCTCCTGGCGCGGGGCCTCGGCCTCGCCCGCCACTTGCGCGAACGGAACGCGGGCGCGGCCGCCCGCGCTGAAGCGCGCGCACAAGCCGTCCGCGATCCGCCCGGCCTCGGGCCCCTCGGCCAACTGGGTGAGCAGGATCTGCGGCGCCGGGCCGCGGCGGCCCGGCGGCAGGGTGACGAGCTGTTCGAACGCGTCGACCAGCAACTCGATTTTGGGCAAAGGCGGTACTGAAGCAGTCATGTGCATCCCCCCGGCACGATTATCCGCGCCAACTCCGGAGAGCACCAGACTCTTTACTCAGAGTGATGGCAATACATCACTCTCGACCGTGAACGATCGAACCGGTGTGCAATACAGGCCGAAAAAGACCGCCCGTCAGCCTGCCCGGCGGTCAGCCCGTCAGACCGTCAGCACCACCTTGCCGAACAGATCCCCGCCCGCCATCTTCTCGAACCCTTCGCGCGCCCGGTCCAGCGGCAGCACCGAGTCGATCACCGGCCGCACTCCCCGCGCGGCGCAGAAGCTCAGCAGGTCCTCCAGCTCGTCCTTGCCGCCCATCGTCGACCCGACGACCTTCAGCTCCAGGAAGAAGATCCTGTTCAGCTCGGTGGCCTGCGGGTTGGGGCCGCTGGTGGCGCCCGAGATGACGAGGGTGCCGCCCGGCTTGAGCGACTTCACCGAATGCGACCAGGTCGCGGCGCCGACCGTCTCGATCACCGCGTCCACCCGCCGCGGCAGCCGCTCCCCCGGCTCGTACGCCCCCTCGGCGCCCAGCTCGACCGCGCGCTTGCGCTTCGCCTCGTCCCGGCTCGTCGCGACCATCCGCAGCCCGGCGGCCGCGCCCAGCACGATCGCGGCGGTGGCCACGCCGCCGCCCGCGCCCTGCACCAGCACGCTGTCGCCAGGGCGTACGCCCGCGTTGGTGAACAGCATGCGGTAGGCGGTCAGCCAGGCCGTCGGGAGGCAGGCGGCCTCCTCGAAGGACAGCTCCTTGGGCTTGGGCAGCAGATTCCAGGTGGGGACGGTGACCTTCTCCGCGAAGGTGCCCTGGTAGCGCTCGGTGAGGATGGTGCGGGGCTCATGCGGTCCGACGCCGTGACCGCTCTGGCCGATGACCGAGTGGAGGACGACCTCGTTGCCGTCCTCGTCGATCCCGGCGGCGTCACAGCCGAGGATCATCGGCAGCGACTCCTCGCCGAGTCCGACCCCGCGCAGCGACCACAGATCGTGGTGGTTGAGCGAGGCGGCCTTGACGTTGACGGTCGTCCAGCCGGGGCGTGCCTCCGGCTCGGGGCGCTCGCCCAGTTCGAGGCCGCTGAGCGGCTGGTCACGGTCGATACGTGCGGCGTAGGCAGCGAACATGATCCCGACCATAGGCCGGAGCGGAAGTGGACGGAACCACGCCGCGATGTGAGTCACACCGCCCGGCTACAACAGCAGGGGCCGGGCCGCCCCGTGGACGGCCCGGCCCGTTCAGCTGCTTCGGCGCTGCCGCTGGGTCAGCGGCGCGCCACGCCCTCCGCGCGGGCGGCGGCGGCCACGGCCGCGGTCACGGCCGGGGCGACCCGCTCGTCGAACGGCGACGGGATGACCTTGTCCGCGCTCAGCTCGTCGGCCACGACGGAGGCCAGCGCCTCGGCGGCGGCGAGCTTCATGCCCTCGGTGATCCGGGAGGCCCGGACCTGGAGGGCACCGGCGAAGATGCCGGGGAAGGCGAGCACGTTGTTGATCTGGTTCGGGAAGTCGCTGCGCCCGGTGGCGACCACGGCCGCGTGCTGGTGGGCGACCTCGGGGTGGATCTCCGGGTTGGGGTTGGCCATCGCGAAGATGAAGGCGCCGGGCGCCATCTTCGCGACCGCTTCCTCCGGCACCGTGCCGCCGCTGACGCCGATGAAGACGTCGGCGCCGTCCATCGCGGTCTCCAGCGAACCGGTGAGCCCCGCCTTGTTGGTGAAGCCCGCCAGCTCGCGCTTGACCTCGGTCAGGTCCTCGCGGTCCGCGGAGACGACGCCCTTGCGGTCGCAGACCGCGACGTCCCCGATGCCCGCCTCGGTGAGGATCCGGGCGATGGCCACACCGGCGGCGCCCGCGCCGGAGATGACGGCGCGCAGCTGGCCGAGGGCGCGGTCGGTCAGCTTGGCCGCGTTGCGCAGCGCGGCCAGCGTGACGACAGCCGTACCGTGCTGGTCGTCATGGAAGATCGGGATGTCGACGCGCTCCTGGAGCTTGCGCTCGATCTCGAAGCAGCGGGGCGCGGAGATGTCCTCCAGATTGACGCCGCCGAACGAGGGCGCGAGCCGGACGACGGTCTCGACGATCTCGTCCACGTCCCGGCAGTCGAGCGCGATCGGCACCGCGTCCACACCGCCGAACTGCTTGAAGAGGATCGCCTTGCCCTCCATGACCGGAAGGGATGCCTCCGGACCGATGTCGCCGAGCCCGAGGACGGCGCTGCCGTCCGTCACCACGGCCACGACCTGGGACTTCCAGGTGTAGTCATGGACGAGTTCCGGCTGCTCCGCGATCGCGCTGCAGACCTTCGCGACGCCCGGCGTGTAGGCGAGGGACAGATCGTCCCGGTCGCGCACGGGCACGGTCGCCTGGACGGCCATCTTGCCGCCGCGGTGCAGCGCGAACGCGGGGTCGAAGGGCTCTCCGTCGGTCACTCCGTCGGCTCCTTCGCCGCTGTCGCTTGCCTTGTCGCTGCGAGGATTCACCATCTCCGCTGCCACTTTTAGACCCCTTTGTCGTTTTCTGTCGAGGGTAACCGCCCCGGGTTGGGAGCGGGCGGGCACCGCGTCCGGTGCCGCGTGGCGGATATCCGCCACGCGGAATCAGATACGGACGCCGGGCGCGTCGCACTCGCGCCCTGAGCCCCGGATGAGGGGTGTAGCCGTCTGTTCTACCGGAAGCGTGTGCCCAGAACGAACGTCTTCCGTTGCGGTGGTGTTCGGAAAGTTCTCATAACCGTCGGAAGCGGTCGAAGCGGCTCCGGATATGCATGCCGCCGTCACACGTCATTCGCCGCATGATCACAATTTCGTACCGCTCTCCGCACCTGGGCTGTACAGCCCGGTGTCCGTTTCCTGTGCACCACGGGGATCGCCCGTTATCCGATTTTGACACGGAAGCCCACCCGGGCGTGCCCGTCCAGATGGCAAGATGCCCCAATCACACGAGATCGCGACACCCACACGCGTGTTCCCGACCCTCGGACACCCCCTCACCCTGCCGGAGGAACCAGCATGACCGCCAGCTTCACGCGTCGCCGGGTCACCACGAAGTCCCGGGCGGCCGCTGTCGGCGCAGTCGCGGTCGTGGGAGCCCTGTTGCTGACGGGCTGTGGCGACCAGACCGACCAGGCGAAAACGGGAGGTTCCGGCAACGCGGCCGAGAAGGGGCCGCTCTTCAGCAAGCTGCCGAAGAAGATCCAGGACGCGGGTGTGGTGAAGGTCGGCTCGGACATCAACTACCCGCCGGTCGAGTTCAAGAAGAACGGCAAGGTCATGGGGCTCGACCCGGACCTGGCGGACGCGCTCGGCAAGGTCCTCGGCGTCCGGTTCGAGTTCAACAACGCCACGTTCGACACCCTGCTGTCCGGTCTGCGGTCGCAGCGCTACGACATCGCCATGTCGGCCATGACCGACAACAAGGGCCGTCAGGACGGTGTCGACCCGGACACCGGCAAGAAGGCCGGCGAGGGTGTCGACTTCGTCGACTACTTCACCGCCGGTGTCTCGATCTACACCAAGAAGGGCGACGACCAGGGGATCAAGACCTGGGACGACCTGTGCGGCAAGAAGATCGTCGTGCAGCGCGGCACCGTCTCGCACGACCTCGCCAAGGCGGAGTCGAAGAAGTGCGAGCAGGGCGGCAAGAAGAAAATCGCGGTCGAGGCGTTCGGCAATGACACCGAGGCCCAGACCCGGCTGCGCGGCGGGGGTGCCGCGGCCGGTTCCAGCGACTTCCCGGTCGCCGCGTACGCGGTGAAGACCTCCGGCGGCGGCAAGGACTTCCAGCTGGTCGGCGAGCAGGTGGACGCGGCCCCGTACGGCATCGCGACCTCCAAGGACAACACCGAGCTGCGCGACGCCCTCCAGCAGGCGCTCGCCCTCATCATCGCGAACGGCGACTACGACAAGATCGTCGCGAAGTGGGGCGTCAAGGAGGGCGCGGTCACCAAGGCCATCATCAACGGCGGCAAGTGACCCCGGCCGACCCTGACGCTCGCGCGCTCGCGCTGAAAGGCACTCATCCGTGACAACGAAGCTCGACAAGACGGGACCGGCCGGCGCCCCGTCTCCCGCACCGGAGAACATCAAAGCCATCCCGGTGCGGCACTACGGCCGCTGGATCTCCGCGGTCATCACCATCGCCTTGCTGGCGATGCTCATCTACGCCTTCGCCAAGGGCGATGTGAACTGGGACGCCATCCCGGACTACTTCTTCGACCAAGAAGTCCTCAAGGGCGTCCGCAACACCATCTGGATCACCATCCTCTCGATGGTGCTCGGCGTGGCCCTCGGCATCGTCCTGGCCGTCATGCGGCTGTCGAAGAACCCGGTGACGTCCTCCATCGCCTGGGGGTACATCTGGTTCTTCCGCGGCACCCCGGTCTATGTGCAGCTGCTGGTGTGGTTCAACCTGGGGCTGGTCTTCAAGTACATCAACATCATGCCGATCTACAAGGACGAGTGGTCGGACTTCATGACCCCGTTCCTGGCCGCCCTGCTGGGCCTCGGGCTGAACGAGGCCGCGTACATGGCGGAGATCTGCCGGGCGGGCATCCAGTCGGTCGACGAGGGCCAGACCGAGGCCGCCCAGGCGCTGGGCATGAGCCACACCAAGACCCTGCGCCGGGTCGTCCTGCCGCAGGCCATGCGGGTGATCGTGCCGCCGACCGGCAACGAGTTCATCAACATGCTCAAGACCACCTCACTGGTGATCGCGGTCCAGTACTGGGATCTCTTGCAGGCCACCTCGGGCATCGGCCAGAACACGGGCGCCACCGCGGAGATGCTCTTCCTCGCCGCCGCCTGGTACCTGATCCTCACCTCGGTGCTGAGCGTGGGCCAGTACTACCTGGAGCGCTACTACGCGCGCGGCACCACCCGCAACCTGCCCGCGACGCCGCTGCAGCGCATCCGGGTCAACCTGCTGTCCGGCTCCAACCGCCAGGGGATGTGAGCGTATGAACGCCATGGTGAAGGCGGAGGGCGTCCACAAGTCCTTCGGCGCCGTACAGGTCCTCAAGGGCATCGACCTGGAGGTCGCCCCGCGTGAGGTGTTCTGCCTGATCGGTCCGTCCGGCTCCGGGAAGTCCACGTTCCTGCGCTGCATCAACCACCTGGAGAAGATCAACTCCGGGCGGCTGTACGTGGACGGCGACCTGGTCGGCTACCGGCAGAAGGGCGACAAGCTCTACGAGCTGAAGGACCGCGAGGTCGCCGCCAAGCGCCGCGACATCGGCATGGTCTTCCAGCGCTTCAACCTCTTCCCGCACATGACCGCGCTGGAGAACGTGATCGAGGCGCCGATGCAGGTCAAGCGGGAGACCAAGGCGGTCGCCCGGGAGCGCGCGCTGAAGCTGCTGGACCGGGTGGGCCTCGCCGACAAGGCGGGCAACTACCCCTCACAGCTCTCCGGCGGCCAGCAGCAGCGGGTCGCGATCGCGCGGGCGCTGGCCATGGAGCCGAAGCTGATGCTCTTCGACGAGCCGACCTCGGCGCTCGACCCGGAGCTGGTCGGGGACGTCCTCGACGTCATGCGCGGGCTCGCGGAGGACGGCATGACGATGATCGTCGTCACCCATGAGATGGGCTTCGCCCGGGAGGTCGGGGACTCGGTCGTCTTCATGGACGACGGAGTGGTCGTGGAGGCCGGACTTCCGCGCGAGGTGCTGACGAACCCGCAGCACGAGCGGACGAAGTCCTTCCTGTCGAAGGTGCTGTAGGTGCTGTAGGTGCTGTAGGCATACGACAGGCGCTCTAGACATACGACGCGAGGGCGGTACGGGTGCGATGCCCCGTACCGCCCTCGCGCGTCGCGTTACTTGAGCCCGAGCACCATCGCGTCCGAGACCGAGCACCACACGGACCGCGCCTCGGCGAACCCCGCCTCGCGCAGCGCGTCCGCGTGCCAGGCGGCGGGCTGCACCTCGCCGTCCGCGTGGTCGCCGTCCGCCGGGTTGCCGAAGATCGTGAACCGTTCGGCGACCGGCTCCGCCAGCACCGGGTCCACCGCGGCGGCGCCCCACCAGTCGACCCAGTCCTGCGCGCCCTCGGCCTTGGCCCGCGCCTGCCGCTCCTTGCGGTACGTACGGTCGGCGTCGTTGAGCCGGGGCGTGTCCGGGTCCGGCATATGGTCGGCGTTCAGGAACACTCCGCCGTCCCGGACGACCTCCGCCACCTGGCCGTACAGCGCCCGGAGTTCATCGGAGCCCAGCCAATGAAGGGCCGTGGCGGTGAGCACCGCGTCGTACGTCGGGTGCGGCAGCCGCCCCGTCCATCCGGGGTCGCGCAGGTCCACGCTGACGAAGGTGATGCGGCCGTCCCCCGCGAAGTAACCGCGCGCGATGGCCAGCAGCGCGGGGTCCAGATCGACGCCGGTGCTGGTGGCGCCGGGGAAGCGGCGCAGCGCCCGATCCGAGATACTGCCCGTGCCGCACGCGAGGTCGAGGATTCTCGGCTCCGGTCCGACCAGCGCCTCGACCGTGTCGAGCATCGCCCGGAACCGCTCCTCACGATCGGGGAGGTACCACTCCTGCTGCCGGTCCCAGCTCCGTTGCCACGCCTGCCAGTCCGCCGCGGCGAGGGTGTCCGTCATCGCTCTCCTCCACGCTGTCGTACGTAATACCCTGGCGCGTAGAGCGCCCATTACCCGACCTGACCAGAACCGACCCTAGACCGCCCCCGTAAGGACCACAAGTGGAACTGGCTTATTACTCAGATCTCGCCGTGCGTCTGGTCAACAGCGAGGAGCCCGCACGCGGCACCGACGCGCTCACCTCGGTCGACGCCGTACGCACCCTCTTCGGGGAGAGCCGCCAGGCGGCCCGGCGCGCGACGGACGCCGACGTCACCCGGCTGCGGTCGGTCCGGGCCCGGCTGCGCGCGGTCTTCGAGGCGGCGGCGGAGGGGGACGAGGAGCTGGCCGTGGATCTGCTCAACGCGCTGCTCATCGAGTTCCCGGTGAGCCCGCAGATCTCCGGGCACGAGCTGCGGGACGAGGACGGCCGCCCCAACTGGCACATGCACATCGCCGACTACGCCGCCAACGCCGGTGCCGGATTCGCCGCGACCGCCTCCATGGGGCTCGCGTTCCACCTCACCGAGCTGGGCGCCGACCGGCTCGGCATCTGCGAGGCCCCGCCCTGCCGCAACGTCTATCTCGACACATCGACAAATCGATCCCGGCGCTACTGTTCCGATCGCTGCGCCACCCGCGCCAACGTCGCCGCCTACCGCGCCCGTAAACGCCTCGACGCGGGCCGCCCGGCCGACTCCGCCGACTCCGCGCCCGACCCGGGCGCGACGTCCCTGGCCCGCGACTTCGACCGGACGGGCCGCACCGCGGAGACCGCCCACGACAGCAGCCCGGCCATCGACCGCTGACCCCGGCCCCCGGGCCGCCCCGGCAGCGGCCGCACCCGCAACCACGCGCGGGCCACCACCAGCTCGTCCGGTACGACGCCGAACTCCCGGCTGTCGTTCTTCACGTCCGGGTTGTCCCCCATCACCCACCAGCCGCCCTCGCGCCGCTCCACCGCGCGCTTCACGATGAGCAGGTCCTGCCGGAAGGGATGCCGGAGCACCACCACGTCCCCCGGCCGCACGGGCACCCCGTACCGCACCACCAACTGGTCGCCCGGATACAGCGACGGCCGCATCGACGGGTTGTACACCTCGGCCAGCCCCATCCGCAGCAGGCCGTGCTGCTCGCGGTCCTTCTCCTGCCCGCGATCGTGCAGCTGCTCCTGCATCACGGCACCTCCGGTCCGTACGCCACCGTCCACCCTCACCATCGCAGGTCACCGCCCCAGGCACCCCGGAGTGTCACCGGACTTTTGACCTAAGCCTCCCGGCCCGCCCGAGAAAAGCCTTCCCACACGGAGTAATCTCGCACCTGAGAAGACGATCACGAATGGAAGGACAGCTCTATGCTCTCCCGCCTGTTCGCCCCCAAGGTTCAGGTCAGCGCTCACTGCGACCTGCCCTGCGGCGTGTACGACCCGGCCCAGGCCCGCATCGAGGCCGAGTCCGTCAAGGCCGTACAGGAGAAGTTCCAGGCCAACGAGGACCCGCACTTCCGCGCCCGCGCCACCACCATCAAGGAGGAGCGCGCGGAGCTGGCGAAGCACCACGTCTCGGTGCTGTGGAGCGACTACTTCAAGCCCCCGCACTTCGAGAAGTACCCGGAGCTGCACCAGCTGATCAACGAGACCCTGAAGGCGCTCAGCGCCGCCAAGGGCTCCACCGACCCGGCCACGGGCCAGAAGGCTCTGGACTACATCGCCCAGATCGACAAGATCTTCTGGGAGACCAAGAAGGCCTGACCCGGCCTCCGGGGCCGACCGACCGGCCCCTCGCCCGCACCCGGCCCGCCACCGCGGCCGGGTGCGGTCTTCTTTATCCATCGCCGCGTCTATCGCCGCCTACCGCCCTCTCTGGTTGATGCCCCGCCGAATGTGGACGAGGCTGGAACACGTGGACGAAGCGGGCGCGGCGCGGGTCACCGTCGGCGGTGACGCCACGGTGACCGGCTGGAACGACGGTGCCCGGCGGCTGCTCGGATATCCGCCGTCGGAGGTGGTCGGGCGCCCCGCCACGGAGCTGCTGGCCGAACCGGTCTGGAGCGTGGCGGAGCGGGCCCGGGCGGTACGGGCGCGCTGGCACGGCACGCTCGCGCTGCGCCACCGCGACGGGCGGCGGGTGGAGGTGGCGCTGCTGGCCCACCGCACCGGCGACGGCTGGCTGCTGATCGCCCCCGCTCCCGCCGACGACCTCGCGGAGCCCTCCGACGCGAAGCTTCTGACCTGGGCGTACGCCCAGTCGCCCTGCCCCATGGCGATCTACGACACCGATCTGCGGCTGCGCAACGCGAACGCCGAGATGGCGCGCGTCATCGGCCTGCCCGAGGGCGACCTCCAGGGGCTGCGGCTCGCGGACATCGGCGGGAAGCTGCGCAGCGAGGGTCTTGAGGCGCTGATGCGGTATGTGCTGCGGACCGGCGAACGGCGCCATGTGGAGACGTATCCGCGCACCGGGGGCGAGGCGCGGGAGCACGCCTGGTCCGCCCACTTCGCGCCGCTGAAGACCAGGGACGGTGAGGTGCACGGCGTGTGCCTGGCGGCGCACGACATCACCGAGCAGTACCGGGCCCGGCAGCGGCTGCTCCTGCTGAGCGAGGCCAGCGTACGGATCGGCAGCACCCTGGACATCAACCGCACCGCGCAGGAGCTGGCCGACGTATGCGTACCGCGGCTGGCCGACTTCGTCACCGTCGAGCTGCTGGACCGGCTCGACCAGGACGCGGAGCCGCCGTCCGGCCCGCTCTCCGGCCCGGTCGTGCTGCGCCGCACCGCCCGGAAGTCGGTCATCGAGGGGTGCCCGGAGACGGTGGTCGAGCCGGGGCAGGTGGACACCTATCCGGAGGTCTCGCCGATGGCCGAGTGCCTGGTGGCGGGGCGGCCCATCATCTACACCACCGACGACCCCGTCATCAGTGCGTGGATGGCCCTGAAACCGGCCCGCGGCGCCAAGATCGAGGAGTTCGGCATCCACTCGATCATGTCGGTGCCGATCCGGGCCAGGGGAACCACCCTCGGGGTGGCCGTGTTCATCCGCCACCGCAGCCCCGGGCCGTTCACCCAGGACGACGTGCTGCTGGCCGAGGAGATCACCACACGGGCCGCGGTCTGTGTGGACAACGCGCGCCGCTTCACCCGGGAGCGCGACACCGCGCTGGCCCTGCAGCGCAGTCTGCTGCCGCAGGCGGTGCCCCGGCCGTCCGCGGTGGAGGTGGCGTCCCGCTATCTGCCCGCCGGGCCGTACACCGCGGCGGGCGGCGACTGGTTCGATGTGATCCCGCTGTCCGGCGCGCGGGTCGCCCTGGTGGTCGGCGACGTGGTCGGCCACGGCATCCAGGCGTCGGCCACCATGGGACGGCTGCGCACCGCGGTACGCACCCTCGCCGACGTCGATCTGCCGCCGGACGAACTCCTCACCCACCTGGACGACTTGGTGATCCATCTGTCCGCCGAGACCGGTGGCGAGGAGTCCACCGGGGACGTGGGCGCCACCTGTCTGTACGCGGTCTACGACCCGGTGTCGCACCGCTGCACCATGGCCGCGGCCGGCCATCCCGCACCGGCCGTGGTCACCCCCGGCGGGGCGGTGGAGTTCGTACCGCTGCCGGTGGGTCCGCCGCTCGGGGTCGGCGGGCTGCCGTTCGAGGCGATGGACCTCGAACTGCCCGAGCACACCGTGCTCGCCCTCTACACCAACGGCCTGGTGGGCGGCTGGGACCGGGATGTGGACGAGGGGCGCGTGCTGCTGGCCGACGCGCTGGCCCACCCCGCCGCCTCGCTGGAGGGCACCTGTGACTCCGTACTGCGCGCGCTGCTGCCCGAGACCGGTGTGCTGGACGACGTCGCCCTGCTGCTCGCCCGCACCCACGCGCTGGACGCGGCGCACGTGGCCACCTGGGACGTGCCCGCCGACCCGGCCTGTGTCGCCCGGTCCCGCCGGGACGTCACCGAGCGGCTGACCGACTGGGGCCTGGACGAGGCCGCGTTCGCCACCGAACTGGTCGTCAGCGAGCTGGTCACCAACGCCATCCGGCACGCGATCCCGCCCATCCAGCTGCGCCTGATCCATGACCACTCGCTGATCTGCGAGGTGTCCGACGCCAGCAACACGGCCCCGCACATGCGCCGGGCCCGCACCTTCGACGAGGGCGGCCGCGGGCTGCTGCTGGTGGCCCAGCTCAGCCGGCGCTGGGGCAGTCGGCAGACCGCGGAGGGCAAGACGATCTGGGCGGAGCAGCCGCTGCCCGGCGCACCGCCCGACCTGGGCTGATCCCCCGCGCGCCGGTGGCTGTCAGTGCCGTGTGGGAGTCTGCACGGGCAGCTCTCACCGGGGCGGCCCGTGCTGGGCGGCTCTCACCGGGCAGCTCTCACCGGACGAACGGGGACACGCGCATGGGCACCGGAGGATTCTCGACCGCGCGGCTGGGCCGGATGCACGACGTCATGGCCCGCCATGTCGAGCAGGGCGAGGCGCCCGGGCTCATCACGGCGCTCAGCAGGCGCGGTGAGACCCATGTCGACGTGCTCGGTACGAAGGCGGTCGGCACCGAGGACCCGATGCGCCGGGACACCATCTTCCGGATCGCCTCGATGACGAAGCCGGTCATCGCGGCCGCCACGATGATCCTGGTCGAGGAGTGTGTGCTGCGGCTGGACGACCCGGTGGACCGGCTGCTGCCCGAGCTGGCCGACCGCAGGGTGCTGCGCCGGATCGACGGACCGCTGGAGGACACCGTTCCGGCGGTCCGCCCGATCACCGTGCGCGATCTGCTGACGTTCCGGCTGGGTTTCGGTCTGCTGATGGCCCCGGAGGACACGTATCCGGTGGCGCGCGCCGCCCAGGAGCTGGGGGTCGGGGTCGGGATGCCGGACCCCACCGAGGCGCCGGACCCCGATGAGTGGCTGCGGCGCCTGGGCACCCTGCCGCTGATGCACCAGCCGGGCGAGAAGTGGCTGTACCACACGGGCTCCCAGGTGCTGGGCGTGCTCATCGCGCGGGCCACCGGCCGCCCGCTGGAGGCGTTTCTGCGGGAGCGGATCTTCGAACCGCTGGGCATGGCGGACACCGGTTTCCACGTACCGCGCGACAAGCTCGGGCGGCTGGCCACCTCGTACCTCGCCGACCCCGAGACCGGGAAGCTCGAACCGTACGACGGGGCCGAGGACAGCCGGTGGGCCGCCCCGCCCGCGTTCCCGGACGGCGGCGGGGGCCTGGTCTCCACGATCGACGACTATCTGGCGTTCGGCCGGATGCTGCTGGACCGGGGGCGGTGCGGCGATGGCGGGCGCGTCCTGTCCCGGCCGTCCGTGGAGCTGATGACGACCGATCAGCTCACCCCCGCCCAGAAGGCGGTGTCCGGCCTCCTCCCCGGGGCGTGGTCCAACGTGGGCTGGGGGTTCGGGGTTTCGGTGGTCACCGGGCGGGACGGCGTCGCGGCGGTGCCGGGCCGGTTCGGCTGGGACGGCGGGCTCGGCACGTCCTGGGCCTCGGATCCCAAGGAGGAGATGGTGGCGGTCCTGCTGACCCAGCGCGCCCAGTTCCCGGCGTTCTCCCCGGTGTACCTCGACTTCTGGACGCTGGCCTACCAGGCGATCGACGACTGAGGCCGCGACACCGAAAGAGCGCTACGCCCCGTCCGACGGGCCCGCGAGGCCGATGTCGCCCGCCGGGACCGGCGTCCGGGCGTCGCGTACGCGCACCAGCGGGCTGTCGTTGCGCACCAGCCACTGGCGGTAGGCGTCGCTCGCCCAGGCGATCTCCAGGTACGCGGTCTCCAACTCGGCGAAGAGCGCGTCGACATCGGCGGAGACGGCCGAGGCGCCCGCGTCCGGCGCGCGCGAGGCCAGATACAGCCCGACCGACAGCGGATCCCCGTGCAGCGGCCGCACCGCCATGCCCGGACGTGACCGGGCCGTGGGCTGGCACGGGGCCACCACCTCCCCGGAGGCGACCAGGTCGGCGGCGGTCAGATAGTCCCCGTACACCACCCGGGGGTTCAGCCCGGCGGCGGTCAGGACCCGGCGCAGCCCGGTCCCCTCGCCGTCCCCCGCGGGGTCGACCATCCACTGGTCGCCCGCGAGGTCCGTGAGCCGCACCACCGGTGCGGCGGCGGCCGGATGCGTCTCGGCGAGGGCCACGAACTGCGGCTCGCGGGCCAGCAGCACCCGGCGCCGCACCCCCTCGGGGACCCGCAGCGGGGCGCCCTCGACCTCGTGGACGAAGGCGGCGTCGAGCTGCTGCGCGGCGACCATCTCCAGCAGGGCGTTCGCGGACACGTCGATGTGGATGGTGGTGTCGGTGTCCGGGAAGCGGGCGCGGAGCCTGCGCAGCCATCCGACCACGGCCCGGCTGCCGGTGCTGCCGACGCGCAGGGCCTCGCCCGCGGTCTGCCCCACCTCCAGCCGGACCTCGCTCACCAGGGCGTTCATATCGGCCACTATGGGCCGGGCCCGGTTCAGCAGGGACCGTCCGAGCGGGGTGGGGCGGCTGCCGGTGACCTCCCGTGAGAACAACCGGCCACCGACGGTGTTCTCGATGCGCCGGAGCTGCGTCGTCAAAGAGGGCTGGGTCATGCCCAGCTGCCGCGCCGCCTTCCGTAGGCTGCCGGTGTCGGCGATGGCGCACAGCGCACGAAGGTGCCTCACCTCGAGCTCCACGGCGGGAGCATAACGGCGCCCTCGCGCGTCACACCAGACACTGAAACCGCGCCAATTCTCCTTTCTGCGGGGCGAGTCGGCGCATCGGGCGGCCAATCGGCCTGCCCGGACCGGGATATGCCATGGGACTATCGCCGGTTGGTATCTCCGCGCCACGCCCGATCTCCTCAAGACTCTGCGGCACCAAGAGTGCATCCCAGGGCTCCCACCGCCGCACCCCACACGGCGGCCGGGGCCCGAGGACGATGAGGAGCCCCCCACGTGACACTTCCCAAGCTGGCGCTGTCCGCGACCCTCGGCCTCGGTCTGGCGGCGAGCCTCGCCGCCGTGCCCGCGTCGGCGGCCACGCCCGAGAACACCCGGTCCACGACGGCCACCACGACCGCCGGGTACGTCCCCGGCGCCGAGGAGAAGGCCGAGACCGACGCCTTCATCAAGGCCGTGATGAAGTCGGCGCTGGCCAAGCGGGCGAAGGCGCCCAGCCTGGCCGCCGCGGTCACCGTCACCTACAGCGCGAGCCAGGCGCCGACCTTCAAGTCGGTGATAGCGCGCAGCACCCAGATATGGAACGCGTCGGTGACCAACGTGAAGCTGCGGGAGGGCAGCAGCCCCGACTTCACCTACCGCGAGGGCAACGATTCCAGAGGCTCGTACGCGAGCACCGACGGCCACGGAAGCGGCTACATCTTCCTGGACTACAAGCAGAACCAGCAGTACGACTCCACGCGGGTCACCGCGCACGAGACCGGCCATGTGCTCGGTCTGCCGGACCACTACTCGGGCCCGTGCAGCGAGCTGATGTCCGGTGGCGGCCCGGGCACGTCCTGCAAGAACTCGCAGCCGAACGCGGCCGAGATCAGCCGCGTGAACCAGCTGTGGGCGAACGGCCTGGCCGCCCTGCAGAAGAAGGACCTGGCCAAGGCCCACTGAGCAGCTGAGCCACCCTTCCGCCCCTGAGCCACTGAGCCCCTGAGCCACTGATCAGGGCACGCCGCCCGCACCCGGACCCCCGACGCCGGTGCGGGCGGCCGGTGTTTTCCCAGAGCGCCGCTCATGGATCGGCCACCGCACGCGGGGCGCTCTCGCGGCCGGGCGGAGGTACGGTGTATTCACCAAGGTTTCGCGCATTTCGGCCGGAATACCTCCAGGCCGGGGCCCGGCCCCAGGGAGTGAACACCATGGAGACCGTCGTCGGCGTGGCCGTGCTCCTGGCGCTGATCGCCGTGGGTGCGCTGCTGATCCACCGGGTCAACGCCCAGACCGGCAACAAGATCGCGCCCGAGCGTCACAGCGTTGCCCCGGCCCGCCATCACCACCGCCACCATCGTCACCACCCCCGCCCCCGCCGCCGCGGCCACCGGATGGCCCCGCCCCGCGTCTGACGGGTCACCCCTCGCCGACCACGTCCTCCAGCGTGGCCACCGGGACGAGCGCGTCGAGCAGCCCGCCCACCCGCAGAGTGCGCAGGATCAGCGGGTCGGCACACACCAGCCGCAGCCGGCCGCCGCGCTCGGCCACCCGCTGGTGGGCGCGGCACAGCAGCCCCAGCCCGGAGCAGTCGAAGAACGTCGTCGGCGTCAGGTCGACCACGACCTCGGGCACCGGGGCGCCCGTGGCGGCGTCCATCGCCGGACCGACCGCCGACAGCCCGGCGATGTCGATCTCACCGTGCAGCGCCACGACGGTGAACCCGCCGACCCGGGACGTACGGGCGTACGGAGCCGGGTCCGGGTGGTCCGGTAAGCGGGATAAGCCACCGGCGGCCGCGTCGGACCCCGGCGCGGCGTCCGGCGTCGCGTGCGACGCCCCCTGCGGCATGGGCGCGCCACGGGGAGCGCCTTGCTGCGACATCACGAATTCCCCTCGGAACGGCACACTGCCCCCTTTCACCGTCCTCGGACTCCCGGAAGCGGGCAGAGTGGAGCGTCGGGTGCGAATCCGCCGGGCCCTGGGTGACGTGCAGGCGAGCGTAAGGGGGTGACCGTCGGTTACAGAGAGAGGGACGCGGCATTCCCCTAGGGAAAAACCCTCGTTCGAGTGAAATACGTTTCTTCCTATTGACGCCTGATCAGCTCAGGCGAGCACATCGCCGCTTCCGCCGCCCGCCGCGTTCCCCGCGCCCACGACCGCCGGTGTCAGATCCTCCAGTACCTCGAAGGCGTCCTCCAGCCGGACCATCCGCAGCAGCCGCAGGAACCGCGGGTCGACGATGACCAGCCGCAGCCTGCCCTCCCGCTCCAGCACACGGTTGCGCAGCCGGCACAGTAACGACAGCCCGGCGCAGTCCAGGAAGGTGACCCGCCGCAGATCCAGCACCAGATCCGGACATCCCGTACGGGCCAGGGAATCGAGCCGTGCGGAGATCCGTTCCGTGGCGAAGATGTCCAGCTCTCCCGCGACCTCAGCGACCGTGACACCGCCCAGCGCACGCACACGGACACCGAAGGCGGGCCGATCATCGAACATGCAAGCCTCCTCGGCAGGGTGGAGGCGCGCGACACCGGAGCTCTGGGGGTGACACGACGTCCGGGCGGGGTGCGTGCACCGCCGGGTCCAGGCCGGCCCTTCAGTACATGACATACCCATCTAACGGCTGACCAGTCAAAGAACGGCCCGGCACGTGTCGTTGGCCTATTTCGGGCCCGGAAAGCCCGCTGAGCGCGAATCGTTACTCATCAGTAAACGCAGCGGTCTTCTCATGTCCACCGTCGAACGTGAGCATGCCACTCGGGGAAACACTTCGACACGACGACGAGGACGGAACCCATGACTGCAGCACGCGCGCGATCACGACGGCTCGGCGTGACGGCGGTGGCCGTGGCCATCGCCATCGGCCTGGGCGGTACGGCCACCACGGCCACCGCCGCGACCACGTCAGCCGCCACGCCGAGCGCCACCAGTGCCACCGCCGCGAAGGTCGACTACGAGACCTGGAAGCGCGATGTGAAGGCCGTCATCGACCAGGCCCGGCCCTACGTCGAGGAGCGCGTCCAGAACCCCGGGGGCCAGAAGCAGGCCATCGTCCTGGACATCGACAACACCTCGCTGGAGTCGGACTTCAAGTTCAGCTACCCGGCGCCCGCCGTGGACCCGGTCCTCCAGCTCTCCCAGTACGCGCAGTCCCGTGGCGTGGCCCTCTTCTTCGTCACCGCGCGCCCCGACATCCTCACCCTGCCCACCCAGTACAACCTGGAGAACGTGGGCTACAAGGTGGCCGGGCTGTACGTACGCGGGCTCGGCGACCTCTTCATGGAGGTCGGCGCGTACAAGACCGCCAAGCGCGTGGAGATCGAGAAGAAGGGCTACACGATCATCGCGAACATCGGCAACAGCGCCACCGACCTGGTGGGCGGCCACGCCGAGAAGACTTTCAAGCTCCCGGACTACGACGGCCAGCTCTCCTGACGTCAAGGCCATGAACGCGGTGGCGGCCGAGTGCCGGAAGGCCGCCACCGCCTGCGGGAAAGGCCGAATCCTCCAGATCTCGGGCCGATTCGTTGGCACCTGCCCACGCTTCGGACGGGCCCGCGTGCCCCAAGACTGGACTGATGACCGGTTCACGCGTACGGGCGCTCGGGCACTACCAGCCCGCGAAGGTGCTCACCAACGACGACCTCGCCGCCATGGTCGACACCAGCGACGAGTGGATCCGCGCGCGGGTCGGGATCCGCACCCGCCATGTGGCACGCCCGGACGAGACGGTGGACGAGATGGCCTCGGCGGCCGCCGCCAAGGCCCTCGCCCACAGCGGCCTCGCCCCCACCGACATCGACATGGTGCTGGTCGCCACGTCCACCGCGATCAACCGCAGCCCCAACATGGCCGCCCGCGTCGCCGCCCGGCTGGGCCTGGCCAGCCCCGCCGCCATGGACATCAACGTGGTGTGCGCCGGGTTCACCCACGCCCTGGCCACCGCCGACCACGCGATACGGGCCGGATCGGCCACCGCCGCGCTGGTCATCGGCGCGGACAAGTTCACCGAGGCCGCCGACTGGACCGACCGCTCCAGCTGCGTCCTGCTGGGCGACGGCGCGGGCGCGGCCGTGGTGACGGCGGACGCGGAGCCGGGCATCGGGCCGGTGGTGTGGGGGTCGGTGCCCGAGCTGGGCAACGCCGTCCGTATCGAGGGCACCCCGCCGCGCTTCGCGCAGGAGGGCCAGTCCGTGTACCGCTGGGCCACCACCCAACTGCCGCCCATAGCCCGCGAGGTGTGCGCCCGGGCCGGGTACGAGCCGGAGGACCTGGCCGGGGTCGTGCTCCACCAGGCCAACCTGCGGATCATCGAACCGGTCGCCCGTAAGCTCGGCGCGGTCAACGCGGTGATCGCGCGCGATGTCGTGGACTCCGGGAACACCTCGGCGGCCAGCATTCCGCTCGCCCTGTCCAAGCTGGTCGAACGCGGCGAGATCCCCTCCGGGAGCCCGGTGCTGCTGTTCGGCTTCGGCGGCAACCTGTCGTACGGCGGCCAGGTCATCAGCTGCCCGTAGAGGTCCCTTGCGCCGGTGTCCGATTCGTTCAAGACCGGCGGCTCGCGGGCTGCCTACGCTGCCCGCATGACACCACGATTCGACGCGATCGGCCTGGTCGTAGCGGACATGGCCGCCTCCCTCGCCTTCTACCGCCTGCTCGGCCTGGACATCCCCGCCGGGGCCGACACCCAGCCGCACGCCGAGGCCACCCTGCCCGGCGGTCTGCGCCTGATGTGGGACGCGGCCGAGACCCCGCCACCGAGCGGGCCCGGACGGATGGCGCTGGCCTTCCTGTGCGACAGCCCGGCCGAGGTGGACGCGGCGTACGCCAAGCTCACGGAAGCGGGCGTACGGGGCTCCCAGGAGCCCTGGGACGCCTTCTGGGGGCAGCGCTACGCCACCCTCCTGGACCCGGACGGCAACCAGGTCGACCTGTTCGCCCCGCTGCCCGCCTGACGGCCCTAAGCGGGGCCTAGGCGGGGCCCAGCAGCCCGCCCAGGGGTACGCCCGCCAGGCCCCGCACCTCGCGGGCCAGATGCGCCTGGTCCGCGTACCCGGCCAGCGCCGCCACCTCCGCGTACGGCACCCCGCCACGGGCCAGCTCCAGCGCGCGGTTCAGCCGCAGCACCCGCCCCAGCGTCTTGGGCCCGTACCCGAAGGCCGCCAGCGACCGCCGGTGCAGCTGCCGCGCGCCCAGGCCCACCACCCGGGCCACCTCCGCCACGCTGCGGCCGCCCGAGAGCCCCGCCACGACCTCGCCCACCACCGGATCGGCGGGCTCCGCGCCCCGCAGCCGGTCCAGCGCCACGGCCTCCAGCACCCGCCCGACCTGCCCGGCCTGCCCGTCGAAGGCCCGCTCCGCCAGGCGGCGCACCTCGGCCTCCGGCCAGAGCGCGGCCAACGGCACCCGCTGATCGCGCAGTTCACAGGCGGGTACGCCCAGCACCGCGGGCCCCGCCCCCGGGGCGAAGCGCAGCCCCACGGCGCGCGTCCCCGCGTCCCCGCCCGCCAGATGCGCGCGGGTATCGGGCCCGGCGACCAGCAGCCTGCCGTCGGCCCAGATCAGATCCGTACAGCCGTCGGGCAGGACCCGCTGCGGCCCGGCGCCGACGGTGCGGGACCACACCACCGCACCGCCGCCGAGCCGCGACGCCCGCTCCCGGTAGTCGCTTCCGCCCTCGCTCAAGGGACCGTCGCTCAAGGGACCTCGCGCAGATACATCGCGCCGCACGAGTGGCAGAAGGGCCCGGAGTCGCCCGTGGCCCACATGTCCGCCGCCTGCGTCTCGGCGTCCGGGTCCAGCTCGCGGCCGCACATCGCGGTCGTGCCGTTGCCCCGGACCATGTGCCAGATCTTGACCGGCGCGCCCGCCACCCGCCCGGAGCTGCCTTCCTCGTACTCCGCGCGCATCTCGTGCTGCATGGCGCCACACCTCCTGCTACCCCTCCATGCTCCCGCCGCCACCGGCCCGGCGCCACCCTGGAGGCCGTCTAGAACACCGACCACCCGGTCACCGTCGTGAAGTGGTCCAGCGCCGCCACCCCGGCCACCGAGTTGCCGCGGGCGTCCAGACCGGGGCTCCAGACGCACAGCGTGCACCGGCCCGGGATCACGGCGATGATCCCGCCGCCCACACCGCTCTTGCCGGGCAGCCCCACGCGGTACGCGAAGTCGCCCGCCGCGTCGTACGTCCCGCAGGTGAGCATGACCGCGTTGACCCGCTTCGCCTCGCGCCGCGACAGCAGCCGGGAGCCGTCCGCGCGCTCTCCGTGGCGGGCCAGGAAACCGCCCGCGAGGGCCAGGTCGCGGCAGCTCATCTCGATCGAGCACTGCCAGAAGTAGTGGTCGAGGACGGTCTGTACGGGGTTGTCGAGGTTGCCATAGCTCGCCATGAAGTGGGCGAGCGCGGCGTTGCGGTCGCCGTGGCCGGACTCGGACTCGGCGACGTCCGCGTCGAAGGCCAGCTCCGGGTTACCGCTCTCGGCGCGCAGGAAGTCCAGCATGGTGGTGCTGGCGTCGCCGGTGAGGCTGTGCAGCCGGTCGGTGACCACCAGCGCGCCCGCGTTGATGAACGGATTGCGCGGGATGCCGTTCTCGTGCTCCAGCTGCACCAGGGAGTTGAAGGGGTTGCCCGAGGGCTCCCGGCCGACCCGCCGCCACAGCTTCTCGCCGTCCTGCGCGAGGACGAGCGCGAGGCCGAACGCCTTGGAGATGGACTGCACGGAGAAGGGGCGCTCCCAGTCGCCGACGCCGGTGACGTTGCCGTCGACGTCCGCGAGGGCGATGCCGAAGCGGTCCGGGTCGACCGCGGCGAGCGCGGGGATGTACTGGGCCACCTGACCCCGGCCGATGTGGGGCGCCACATGGGCCGCGACCTCGTCGAGTACGTCCTGGTAGTGCATGGTGCGGTGGTTCTCCTGCGCGTCGTCGGGCGGATCAGTCGCACCATAACGGCCGCTCTCCACCGGCCCTCAGCCAGGACTCAATAACCCACCGTGTTTTTGGGTAAGCATACGGTGATACAGGCGGGTCGCGACCGGCGCCCGCCGCATGATTCAGAACGGAGGCGGTCATGGCCTCACCCATGTCCGCGGGGGACTTCCTGGCGGGATTGAAGAACGAGGGCCTGCGCGTGGTGCAGGTCGGCGACTGGCGCAACCACAACCGGAACCACAAGGGGCCGTGGGGCAGCGTGCACGGGGTGATGATCCACCACACCGTCACCTCCGGCACCGCCCTCACCGTCGAGATCTGCCGCGACGGCTACGAGGAGCTGCCCGGCCCGCTGTGCCACGGCGTGATCGCCAAGGACGGCGGAGTGCATCTCGTCGGATACGGCCGCGCCAACCACGCGGGGCTCGGCGACGACGAGGTCCTGCGCGCCGTGATCGCCGAAACGGCGCTGCCCGCCGACAACGAGGCCAACACGGACGGCAACCGCGCGTTCTACGGCTTCGAATGCGAGAACCTCGGCGACGGCAAGGACCCGTGGCCCGAGGCCCAACTGGACGCGACGGCCCGGGCAGCGGCGGCGGTCTGCCGCCGTCACGGCTGGACCGAGCGGTCGGTGATCGGCCATCTCGAATGGCAGCCGGGCAAGATCGATCCCCGGGGCTTCTCGATGGACTCGATGCGCGCCCGCATCCGCGAGCGGCTGAAGTAGAAGATCCATCCGAAGTGGGCGGGCCCCGGCCGGAGACGGTCAGGGCCCGTCCTCCGCCGTCTCCTCCCGGTACGCGGCCGCCTCCTCCAGGTCCAGTCGGCGCAGCAGCGTACGGAGCATCTCGTCGTCGATCCGGCGCGCGTCCCGCAGCTTCACGAACACCTCGCGCTCGCTGCCGATCACCTCGCGCGCCAGCCTGCGGTAGGTGTCGTCCGCCGACTCCCCCGTCACCTCGTTGACCGTGCCGAGCCGTTCCCACACCGCGTTGCGGCGCCGCTCCAGCACATTGCGCAGCCGGTCGGCCAGCGGCGGCGGCAGCGCGTTGCGCTCATCGGCGAGGAGTTCGTCCAGCCGGGCCTCGGCCGCCCGCGAGGCATCGGCCTGCGCCTGGGCCTCGGCGAGCGTCTCGGCCTGGAGGTCGGGCCCCGGCATCTTCAGCGCGCGGATCAGGGCGGGCAGGGTGAGCCCCTGGACGACCAGCGTCCCGATGACGGTGGTGAAGGCCAGGAAGAGGATCAGGGTGCGGCCCGGGAAGTCGCCTCCGCCGTGCACGGTCTCCGGGATCGAGAAGGCGATGGCCAGCGACACCACCCCGCGCATCCCGGCCCAGCCGACGATGACCGCCGCCCGCCAGTCGGTGCCGGGCTCCCGCTCCCGGATCCTGGGGAAGAGCTTGCGCGGTACGAAGGTCGCCGGGAAGACCCAGAGGAACCGTACGGCCACCACGGCCAGGAAGAGAGCGGCCGCGTACCAGGCCGCCTCGCCCGCCCCGAACTCCCCCAGCCCGCCCACCACGAACCGCAGTTGCAGCCCGATCAGCGCGAACACGGCCGACTCCAGGATGAAGGCGATCATCTTCCAGACGGCCGCCTCCTGGAGCCGGGTCGCGAAGTCGACCTGCCAGGAGCGGTGTCCGAGGTAGAGCGCGACCACCACGACGGCCAGCACGCCCGACGCCTCGACCTGCTCGGCGGCCGCGTAGGCGGTGAAGGGGATCAGCAGCGAGAGGGTGTTCTGCAGCAGCGGATCGCGCAGCCGGGTACGCATCCAGTGCAGCGGCACCATGAGGACCAGGCCGACGCCGACGCCGCCCACCGCCGCGAGCAGGAACTCCCACGTGGCATGGGTCCAGGTGGCGCCCTCCCCCACCGCCGCGGCGAGCGCCACCCGGTAGGCGGTGATCGCGGTCGCGTCGTTGACCAGGGACTCGCCCCGCAGGACGGTCGTCAGCCGGGAGGGCAGCCCGACCCGGCGGGCGATGGCGGTGGCCGCCACCGCGTCCGGCGGGGCGATCACCGCGCCCAGCACCAGCGCGGCGGTCAGCGGCAGCCCGGGCACCAGCAGATGGGCGATCCAGCCGACGGCGAGGGTCGCGAACAGCACATAGCCGAACGACAGCAGCGCCACCGGCCGCAGATTGGCGCGCAGGTCCAGATAGGAGCTGTCGAGCGCGGCGGTGTGCAGCAGCGGGGGCAGCACCAGCGGGAGCACGACCTCCGGCTCCAGGGTGTAGTCCGGCACCCCCGGCAGATACGAGACCACCAGCCCGGCCGCCACCAGCAGCAGCGGCGCGGGCACCGGGGTGCGCCGGGCCAGACCCGCGATCGCCGCGCTGCCCGCGACCAGCATCAACAGCGGTGTTACGTCCATGCCCCGGCCCGTCCCGATTCATCGGCTTCGTCGGCTCGCCCAGCGCCTTAGTCTGGCAATCATGAAGGAGTGCCCCCACGTTCCGGCCCTGCCGCGCCCCGAACCGGAGCCGCTGACCGCCACCTGTCCGGAGTGCCGGGCCCTCGGCAGCCATCCGGTGCAGCTGCGCATCTGTCTGGAGTGCGGCTATGTGGGGTGCTGCGATTCATCGACCTATCGACACTCCACCGGGCACTTCGAGAAGACCGGGCATCCGGTGATGCGCAGCTTCGAACCGGGCGAGGACTGGCGCTGGTGCTACGTGGACCTGCTGATTGTCTAGCCGCGCCCACCACCCCGGGCGGGGCGGAGGCGGGGCCCGGGACCTGCCGCGCGGAGGAATCGGCTGCCGCGTTGTCGGTGCGGCGAGCTAGCCTTCACCACATGATCCGATCAGCGAAGCCGTCCGACGTCCCGGCCATCCTCGCGATGATCCGCGAGCTGGCCGCGTACGAGCGGGCACTGCCGGAGGCCAAGGCCACCGAGGAGCAGCTGCACACCGCGCTCTTCGGTGCGCATCCGGCGGTGTTCGCGCTGATCGCCGAGGAGACCGGCGACGGCGCGCCCGTGCCGGTCGGCTTCGCCCTGTGGTTCCGTAACTTCTCCACCTGGACGGGCACCCACGGGGTGTATCTGGAGGATCTGTACGTCACGCCGCGGGCCCGCGGCGGCGGCCACGGCAAGGCGCTGCTGGCCGAGCTGGCACGGATCTGCGTGGAGCGGGGCTATGCCCGCTTCGAATGGTCGGTGCTGGACTGGAACGAACCGGCGATCGGCTTCTACGCGTCGCTGGGCGCGGAGCCGATGGACGAGTGGACCGTACGAAGGCTGTCGGGAGAACCGCTGCGGGCGCTGGCCGCCCAGGCGCCGGGCACAGCTTCGACCTGCGGTTCGTTGAGTGAGGCGACATCTCTTTCGAATTGAGACCGCAGACCCCTAGCCACGCTGCGTACTCATATGCTTACTATGAGTGATATCGGGAATGTTCATCTCGGGGGTTCACCCGTGACGGGGGCCGTGCTTCGTCCGGGCGACACCGAGTGGCAGATCGCGATAGCGTCGCAGCCGAACCGCACATCGCGCCGGTCCGTTACCCCTCCACCATAAGGGCATATGGCCGACGCTCCAATCAGCTCAGCTCAAACAGCTTGTGTCACCTTGGAGGTGAGGGTGTCCCAGATCGCAGGCGAGCCCGGGACCCAGGACTTCGTGGAAGTCCGGCTGCCCGCTGCGGGGGCCTATCTGTCGGTGCTGCGGACGGCGACCGCCGGCCTGGCAGCCCGCTTGGACTTCACCCTCGACGAAATCGAGGATCTGCGCATCGCGGTCGACGAGGCCTGCGCGATCCTGCTGCAGCAAGCCGTCCCCGGCAGTGTGCTGAGCTGCGTCTTCCGACTGATCGACGACGCACTGCAGGTGACCGTGGCGGCTCCGACCACTGACGGCCGCGCCCCCGAGCGCGACACCTTCGCCTGGACGGTGCTCTCCGCACTGGCGGGCAAGGTGGATTCGACCGTCGCCGAGGACCGTACGGTCAGCATCAGCCTGTACAAGGAGCGCGGCGCCGGCCCCGGACAGCCGTGACGGACAAAGGGGGCTCCGTGAGCACTGCATCATCGCGGGGAGTACGTACCCCGGCCATCCCGCACCCGCCGGCCCGACCGCATCCCGCGGACTCGGAGGCGGCAGGAGACCGACCAGAGCGGGCGGACCACATGGATCAGCACGAGCAGGAGCAGGTGCGTCAGCAGCACGATCCGCACGACCGGAGCGGCGCGCGGGCGATGTTCGTCGAGCTGCGGGGGCTTCCCGACGGCTCCGCGGAGCGGGCCGAGCTGCGCAACAACCTCGTGCGCATGCACCTGCCCCTGGTCGAGCATCTGGCCCGGCGCTTCCGCAACCGCGGCGAGCCGCTGGACGACCTGACCCAGGTGGCCACCATCGGACTGATCAAGTCCGTCGACCGGTTCGACCCGGACCGCGGTGTGGAGTTCTCGACCTACGCGACCCCCACGGTCGTCGGCGAGATCAAGCGGCACTTCCGTGACAAGGGCTGGGCGGTGCGGGTGCCGCGGCGGCTCCAGGAGCTGCGGCTCTCGCTGACGACGGCCACCGCCGAACTGTCCCAGCGGCACGGGCGCGCCCCGACCGTCCATGAGCTGGCCGAGCATCTGGCCATCTCCGAGGAAGAGGTGCTGGAGGGCCTGGAGTCCGCCAACGCGTACAGCACACTGTCGCTGGACGTACCGGACACGGACGACGAGTCCCCGGCGGTGGCCGACACCCTCGGCGCGGAGGACGAGGCGCTGGAGGGCGTCGAGTACCGCGAATCCCTCAAGCCGCTGCTGGAGGATCTGCCGCCGCGCGAGAAGAAGATCCTGCTGCTGCGGTTCTTCGGGAACATGACGCAGTCGCAGATCGCGCAGGAGGTCGGCATCTCCCAGATGCACGTCTCCCGGCTGCTGGCCCGCACCCTGGCCCAGCTGCGGGACCGGCTCTTGGTCGAGGAATAGCGAGCAGTGCCCGGGGCCAGCCCCGGGCACAACCTTGCCCACACGGCGAGCCTCCCCAGCGAAGAAACGGACCCAGGAACCGCACCCCCACCGAGACCCAGGGGCGAAGCGGAGTGTGGGGGCGGAGCCCCGGCGGGGTCGGGGGCGGAGCCCAACGGGGCCCAGGAGCCGCAGCCCCACCGGGGTCCAGCGGAGGTCCAGGAGCCGCAGCCCAGCGGAGGCCCAGGGGCGAAGCCCAGCAGGGCCCAGGGGCGAAGCCCGGCGGGGTCCAGCGGCGGCGCCCAGCGGAGGTCCAGGAGCCGCAGCCCAGCGGAGGCCCAGGGGCGAAGCCCGGCGGGGACCAGGAGCCGGAGCCCCGGCGGGGCCCAGGGGCGAAGCCCGGCGGGGACCAGGAGCCGCAGCCCCAGCGGGGCCCAAGGGCGAAGCCCGGCGGGCCCAGGGGCGAAGCCCGACGGGGTCCAGGAACCGGAGCCCCGGCGCGGGGGGCCGGGGGCTTGGCTCCGGTTCGGGAAGGGGCGGGGTGGGGAACTTCAGGCGTCGCGCGGGCCGATGCCCAGCGCCTCGGTCGCGGTCGGGTTGATCAGCAGGGCCAGGACGGCCAAGGCCGCGACGGCGGTCAGCGCGCCGATGGCGATCAGCCCGCCGCCGTTCTGCACCAGCGTCCAGGCCACCGGCAGCGCCATCAGCTGAGTGATCATCGCGGGGCCACGGCTCCAGCGGCGCCGCAGCCACAGCCCACGGGCCGCCAGCAGCGGCAGCAGGGCCAGGGCGAGCACGGTGATCCCGAGGGTCTCCGCCTGCTCCGGGCTCTCCGGGTTCCCGGCGAGGCCCATGATCAGGACGTAGACCCCGAACCCCACGAGCACCAGGCCCTCGACGGCGGCCAGCGCCGCCGCCACGGTCAGCCGCGCCGGACGGGGCCCCGAGGGCGACGCGTCGGCGGTCTCGGCGGCGGGGGCGGGCGTCTCGGCGGTCCTGGCCGTCTTGGCGGGGGTGGACTTCTTCCTGCTCACCCCAGCAGCGTAGCGGCCGCACGGCCCCGGCGGGCGGGCCCGGGGTTCGGGGGTCGGCCCGGCGGGTCGGTAGGCTGGCGCCCATGCGCGCACTCCTCGTGGTCAATCCGGCAGCAACCACCACCAGTGCCCGCACCCGTGACGTCCTGTTCCACGCGCTCGCCAGCGACTTGAAGCTCGACGTGGCGACCACGGAGTACCGGGGGCACGCACGCGACCTGGCCCGCCGCGCCGTTGACAGCGGCACCCATGAGCTGGTCGTGGCCCTCGGCGGCGACGGCACCGTCAACGAGGTCGTCAATGGGCTGCTGCACAACGGCCCCGCACCGGGCGAACTGCCGCGCCTCGCGGTGGTCCCCGGCGGCTCCACCAACGTGTTCGCCCGCGCCCTCGGCCTGCCCAACGACGCCGTCGAGGCGACCGGCGCCCTGCTGGACGCGCTGCGGGACGGCACCGAGCGCACCGTGGGCCTCGGGCTCGCGGCCGGTACACCGGGCACCCCGGACGAGTCGGTGCCCGCCCGCTGGTTCACCTTCTGCGCGGGCTTCGGCTTCGACGCGAGCGTGATCGGCCGGGTCGAGCAGCAGCGCGAACGCGGCAAGCGTTCGACCCACGCCCTCTACATACGGCAGATGCTGCGCCAGTTCTTCGGGGAACCGAACCGGCGGCACGGCAGCATCACCCTCGGGCGGCCCGGCCAGGACCCGATCAGGGACCTGGCGCTGTCCATAGTCTGCAACACCTCCCCGTGGACTTTCCTGGGCAACCGCCCGATCTACGCCGCGCCGCGCGCGTCCTTCGACACCGCCCTTGACGTGCTGGGACTCGGCAAGCTGTCCGCGCCCGCGATGACCCGCTACGCAGCTCAGCTGGCGATGTCGACCCCCGACCGGGGACCCCACGGCAAGCATGTGGTAGGGCTGCACGATCTGACGGACTTCACCTTGCAATCCCAGGCGCCACTGCCGTTCCAGATGGACGGAGACCACCTAGGACTGCGTACGAGCGTGACGTTCACAGGCGTACGCCGTGCACTGCGTGTGATTGTGTGAGTCAGACCCCATAAAGTCCTTGTAGTCGAACGTTTAGGCTGGGATCCACCCCCGGGAAGTACGGCTGTGATACAGCCGACACCAAGGAATCAAAAAAAACTTTCCGGAAGGGGTTGTATCCGCCGCCGAGGTTTGCGAATCTCTTCTTGGCGATCGGGACGGCCGGACGAAAGGCCCCCTTGAGAGCCCGAACCCCCTCCTCAAACCCACGGGAACGCACCAGCGCCCAAACTGGCGGCGTCCCTGTCCTTGTCAGGGGATTCGTGAAAGCGTTCACATTCACAAGCAACAAGCCCGCAATACGAGGAGATGGAGCAGCCATGGACTGGCGTCACAACGCCGTTTGCCGCGAGGAAGACCCCGAGCTGTTCTTCCCCATCGGCAACACCGGTCCTGCGCTGCTGCAGATCGAGGAAGCCAAGGCCGTCTGCCGCCGCTGCCCCGTCATGGAGCAGTGTCTGCAGTGGGCGCTTGAGTCCGGCCAGGACTCCGGCGTCTGGGGTGGACTCAGCGAGGACGAGCGCCGCGCCATGAAGCGCCGTGCCGCTCGGAACCGGGCGCGGAACGCCAGCGCCTGACCCTGATACGCCCCGTGGCCCCCGAGCCGCAGCGCGCAGTAGCCCCGATGCGCACAGCAACGTGAGCTTTTGAGCCCCGGACCATCCCGGTCCGGGGCTCAGTGCGTTGTCCGGCCGATGACCCCGGTGAAGCGGCTCAGGACTTCTCGGCGGCCACCGGTATGTCGAGGACCACACGTGTGCCGCGCTCCGGAGCGGGCACCATGTCGAAGGTGCCGCCCAGTTCGCCCTCCACCAGGGTGCGGACGATCTGGAGGCCGAGGTTTCCGGCGCGCTGGGGGTCGAACCCCTCGGGCAGCCCGCGCCCGTCGTCCTGGATGATCACCATCAGCCGGCTCTCCTCGCCGGTGCCGCCGCGCACCGCCGAGACCTCGACCGTGCCCTGCTCCCCCGGCCCGAAGCCGTGCTCCAGCGCGTTCTGCAGCACCTCGGTGAGGACCATGGACAGCGGGGTGGCCACCTCGGCGTCGAGGATGCCGAACCGTCCGGTGCGGCGGCCGGTGACCTTGCCGGGCGATATCTCGGCCACCATCGCCAGCACCCGGTCGGCGATGTCGTCGAACTCGACCCGCTCGTCCAGCGTCTGGGACAGGGTCTCGTGGACGATCGCGATCGAACCGACCCGGCGCACCGCCTCGTTGAGCGCCTCCCGACCCTGGGCGGAGTCCATCCGGCGGGCCTGGAGCCGCAACAGCGCGGCCACCGTCTGCAGATTGTTCTTCACCCGGTGGTGGATCTCCCGGATGGTGGCGTCCTTGGTGATCAGCTCCCGCTCGCGGCGGCGCAGTTCGGTGACGTCCCGCAGCAGCACGAGCGAGCCGATGTGCACGCCCTTGGGCTTGAGCGGGATGGCCCGCAGCTGGATGACGCCGTTCTCGCCGCTCTCGACCTCGAACTCGCGCGGCGCCCAGCCGCTGGCCAGCTTGACCAGCGCCTCGTCCACCGGGCCGCGCGCCGGGGCCAGTTCGGCGGTGGTCTCGCCCAGGTGGTGGCCGACGAGGTCGGCGGCGAGCCCGAGCCGGTGGTAGGCGGAGAGGGCGTTGGGGCTGGCGTACTGGACCACGCCGTCCGCGTCGAGCCGGATCAGCCCGTCGCCGACGCGCGGCGAGGCGTCCATGTCGACCTGCTGACCGGGGAAGGGAAACGATCCGGCGGCGATCATCTGGGCCAGGTCGGACGCGCTCTGGAGGTACGTCAGCTCCAGTCGGCTGGGGGTCCGTACGGTCAGCAGATTGGTGTTGCGCGCGATCACGCCGAGGACCCGGCTCTCCCGGCGGACCGGGATGGACTCCACCCGGACCGGGACCTCCTCGCGCCACTCGGGATCGCCCTCGCGGACGATCCGGCCCTCGTCGTGCGCGGCGTCGAGCATGGGACGGCGGCCACGGGGAACGAGATGGCCGACCATGTCGTCCTGATAGGAGGTGGGCCCGGTGTTGGGCCGCATCTGCGCGACCGAGACATAGCGGGTGCCGTCGCTGGTCGGGATCCACAGCACAAGGTCGGCGAAGGAGAGGTCGGAGAGCAGCTGCCACTCCGATACCAGCAGGTGAAGCCACTCGAGGTCGGATTCGTCGAGGGCGGTGTGCTGGTGCACGAGATCGTTCATGGAGGGCACACTGCGAGCCTACCCGCAGGCGGGATAAGCCGATTCGCACATAAGCGTGGACAGAAGATACTGGTCTAGTCCAGAATGGCCAGCGATGCGATCTTCGCTCTCCCCGCACAGGAGGGCGGATCGAGGCACGCGGCGCGCTCTGCCCTGACCGCTCCGTACGCCTCTTGTGGTCGGCTGCTCGGCCGACGAGCTCCGGGCTGCGGTGCCGGGTGGGTTGAGGGTCCCGCCCCGGCGCCGCGGCCCGCGGGTGTTTCCGGGGCCTTTACGCAGCAGCCGGTTCAGCGGGTCTCGGTGACCTTCGCCAGCGCGCGCGGCGCGTCCGGGTCCTGCCCCCGGGCGATGGTCACCTCGTACGCCAGCATCTGCAGCGGCAGGATCTCCAGGATCGGCTGGACCTCCTCGGCGACCCCCTCGGTGGGCAGGGCGAATCCGGCGGACGCCCGGTCCACCTCGGCCCGGCTGCCGATCACCACGAGATCCGCGCCGCGGCCGCGCAGCCGCTCCAGGACGGGCTGCAGCGCCTGGCCGCCCTTGCCCTCGGTGACGATCGCGATCACCGGCGAGATGTTGTCGACCATGGCGAGCGGGCCGTGCAGCAGATCGGCGCCGGAGTAGGAGAGGGCCGGGATGTAGCTGGTCTCCATCAGCTTCAGGGCGGCTTCCTTGGCGGTGGGATAGCCGTAGCCCCGGGAGGTGAGGACCATCCGCTCGGCGAACCGGTAGCGGCCCGCGAGCTGCTTCACCTCGGCCCGGCGGTCCAGGATCTGCTGAGCGAGGTCGGGCAGCACCTTGGCGTGCGCGCCGTCGCTGCCGCGCAGCCCCTCGACGAAGAGGTAGAGGGCGAGGAGTTCGGCGGTGTAGGTCTTGGTGGCGGGCAGCGCCTTCTCGGGCCCGGCCAGCACGTCGATGTGGAATTCGGCAGCCCCGGCCAGGGCCGAGTCCGCGTTGTTGGTCACCGCCAGGGTGATCGCCCCGGCGGCCCGGGCGGCCTCGGTGGAGGCGACCAGGTCCGGGGAGCCGCCGGACTGGCTGACGGTGATCACCAGGACGTCGGTGAGGTCCTGCCGCGCGCCGTACGCGGTGGTGGTGGACATGGAGGTCAGGCCGCACGGCTTGCCGAGCAGCACTTCGAGCAGGTACTTGGCGTACAGCGCCGCGTTGTCGGAGGTGCCCCGGGCGGTGAGCAGGACGAAGCGCGGGGCGCGCGCGGCGATCCGTTCTGCGATCTCGCGGATCTTCGGAGCGCCCTGTTCGAGAATGCGGCGCAACACCGCGGGCTGCTCGTTCATCTCGCCGGACATGATCCGGCCCGGCTGATCTCTGCGCGGGTCCGTCGTCGTGGCGGACATACTGGGTGCCTCCAGTGGGCTGTGCGGGTGGTGCGTGGAGTGTCAGTGCCCGGCCTCGTTGCCGGTGGTGACGCCGGTGATGACGCCAGGAGTGACGTCGGTGATGACGCCGTTGGTGACGCCAGGAGTGACGCCGGTGATGACTTCCGCGGCCGCCTGCCCGCAGACGCGGGCGGCGCCGTGCGTCGCGATGTGCGGGGCGCCGAGGGGCGGTGCCTGGGGCACGCCCATTTCCACGACGACCGTGTCGGGCCGGGCGGCGAGCAGGGCGTCCAGGACGCCGGCCATCCAGCCGTGGCGGTGGACGTCGCGTACCACAGCGACGATCCTACGGTCCGCCGCCGCGTCGAGCATCCGCGTGACCACGGCGGACACCTCCTGCGCCGCGGTGTCCTCGGGGCCGTAGGCGGCGGTCGTGGTGCCGGGGAGCAGCCGGGTCAGTTCGGCGGCGACGCCCCAGGGGGTCTGGTCGCCCACCGCGATGCTGGCCACCGGGGTGAGGGCGGCGACGAAGACGGGTCCGGCCGGGGGCCGGTACGCGGGAGCGCCCGCCGCCGGGGTGATCCGCAGGGCGCGGCGGGCGGCGGCGAGCCCCACCTCCGGGGCGGGCGCGATGCCCCGCGCGGCGTCCGGCCCTCCGGCACTCCTGGCCCACTCCCCCAGGGCCCGGACCCGCCCGGCCGCCTCGGCCAGCCGCGCCTCGGGGAGCCGCCCGGCGCGTACGGCCGCGACCAGCGCGTCCCGCAGCCGCAGCACGGTGTCCTCGTCGGCGAGGCCGCCGCCGACGCAGATCGCGTCGGCCCCGGCGGCGATGGCGAGGACGCTGCCCCGCTCGATGCCGTACGCGTCGGCGACGGCCCGCATCTCGATGCCGTCGGTGACGATCAGGCCGTCGAAGCCGAGCCCGCCGTCGGCGGCCGGGGCGCGCAGCAGTCCGTGGAGGGCGGCGGGGCTGAGGGTGGCGGGCAGGGCCGGGTCGAGCGCGGGCAGCAGGATGTGCGCGCTCATCACGGCCTTGGTACCGGCGGCGACGGCCGCCCGGAAGGGCACCAGTTCGCGGGCGGCCAGGGTGTCGGGCCCGGCGTCGATGCGCGGCAGGGCGTGGTGGGAGTCGACGGCGGTGTCGCCGTGCCCGGGGAAGTGCTTGGCGCAGGCGGCGACCCCGGCGCCCTGCAGCCCCTCGATCCAGGCGGCGGTGTGCCGGGCGACGAGCTGGGGCGAGGCACCGAAGGAGCGGACGCCGATGACCGGATTGTCCGGGTTGGAGTTGACGTCGGCGGACGGCGCCCAGTTGAGGTTGACGCCGCAGGCGGCGAGCCTGCGGCCGAGTTCGCGGGCGACGGAGTGGGTCAGCCCGGTGTCGTCGATCGCGCCGAGGGCCAGGTTGCCGGGGAAGGAGGAGCCGCCGCGTACCTCCAGACGGGTGACGTCGCCGCCCTCCTCGTCGATCGCCACCAGCACGTCGCCGCGCTCGGCGCGCAGCTGGGCGGTGAGCGCGGCGACCTGTTCGGGCGAGTCGATGTTGCGGCCGAACAGCGCGACGGAGGCGAGCCCCTCGCCGAGCCGCCGCCGCAGCCAGTCGGGGGCACAGGTGCCGGTGAAGCCGGGCTGGAGGACGGTGAGGGCGTTCCGGGTGAGGGTGGCCGAGCCGTGCGCGAGGGTCGTCATGGACGTGGATCTTCCCTTCAGCGCGCCGGAAGGCAGTCCAGCGACACCAGCGTTGCCGCGACTCCCGTCGCCGCCATGAGGTCACACGTCACGGCGCCCTACTCCCCACATCGCCGATTGAGAGGTTTAATGGTTTAGACCACTTCACTGCAGAGTGTCTCTCGATCTATAGGGGTGTCAAGCGTGGACAACGCCGCTTCGGGGTCCGTTACCGGACCGACATCTCTCGACATCCGGGCAGCGAAGCCACCCCGGACCCAGGGCGTGCCACGATGTGAGCCGCTGAAATCATCAGAGGCCGGTGACGGCAGCACACCAGACGTCGGAAAGGGCGCGATGGAGACCGAGGGGGCAATGGCGGCGACGGCCACGACGGCCACCGCCGAGAGCGGCAGCAGCTCCGCCGGGACGCGCACCGCGCGCGTCCCGAAGTACTACCGCCTCAAGCGCCACTTGCTGGAGATGACCGAGACCCTGCCGCCCGGCACCCCGGTACCCCCGGAGCGCACCCTGGCCGCCGAGTTCGACACCTCCCGCACCACCGTGCGGCAGGCGCTCCAGGAACTGGTCGTCGAGGGGCGGCTGGAGCGGATCCAGGGCAAGGGCACGTTCGTCGCCAAGCCCAAGGTCTCCCAGGCACTCCAACTCACCTCGTACACCGAGGACATGCGCGCCCAGGGCCTCGAACCCACCTCCCAGCTGCTGGACATCGGCTATGTCACCGCCGACGAGCGGCTGTCCGCGCTGCTGGACATCGCGACCGGCGGCCGGGTGCTGCGCATCGAGCGGCTGCGGCTGGCCAGCGGTGAGCCGATGGCGATCGAGACCACCCATCTGTCGGCCAAGCGCTTCCCCGCGCTGCGCCGCAGCCTGGTCAAGTACACCTCGCTCTACACCGCCCTGGCCGAGGTGTACGACGTGCACCTGGCCGAGGCCGAGGAGACCATCGAGACCTCCCTGGCCACCCCGCGCGAGGCCGGGCTGCTGGGCACGGACGTCGGGCTGCCGATGCTGATGCTCTCGCGCCACTCGCTGGACGCGGCGGGCGAGCCGGTGGAGTGGGTGCGCTCGGTCTACCGCGGCGACCGCTACAAGTTCGTGGCCCGGCTCCAGCGCCCGAACGGCTGACCTCGCCCCTCGGCTCCGCTTCTTTCTCATACCGATATGCGGACGGGTAGTGACGGCTGCCGGTCCCCGGGCTTAGATTCCTGCGCATTGCACAAATGATCAGCGAGCATGATCAGCGCGTTTGAGCAGCGCTGATCACTCAGGTCGCAGGTGATGAGCCGAGGGGACGGGAGCCCGCCGCCATGCCAGACACGTCCGCCACGCCCACAGACAGGAGACCGGTCGTCACGCCCTCGCGTGTCGTGATCGCGCTCTGTCTCGTCGCGCCCTTCGTGGCGATGCTGTGGGTCGGCTCGTACGCGAAGATCGAGCCCACCTTCATCGGCATCCCGTTCTTCTACTGGTACCAGATGGCCTGGGTGCCCATCTCGGCCGCGCTGACGTCGACCGCGTACGTCCTGGTCCGCCGTGAGAAGCGGGCGCGCAAGGGAGGCGGTTCCGCATGAACGACGGCGTGAACGGCGTCGCGCTCGCCGTCTTCATCTTCTTCTTCCTCGCCGTCACGGTGATGGGCTTCCTCGCCGCCCGCTGGCGGGCCGCGGAGAACTCCGACAACCTCGACGAATGGGGGCTGGGCGGCCGCAGCTTCGGCACCTGGATCACCTGGTTCCTGCTGGGCGGCGACCTCTACACCGCGTACACCTTCGTCGCCGTCCCGGCGGCGATCTACGCGACGGGCGCGGCCGGGTTCTTCGCGGTGCCGTACACCATCCTGGTGTATCCGCTGATCTTCACCTTCCTGCCCCGGCTGTGGTCGGTGTCGCACAAGCACGGATACGTCACCACCTCGGACTTCGTCCGCGGCCGCTTCGGCTCCAAGGGGCTCTCGCTGGCCGTCGCGATCACCGGCATCCTCGCCACCATGCCGTACATCGCCCTCCAGCTCGTCGGCATCCAGGCGGTGCTGGACGTGATGGGCGTGGGCGGCGGCGAGGACACCAACTGGTTCATCAAGGACCTGCCGCTGCTGATCGCCTTCGGTGTGCTCGCCGCGTACACCTACTCGTCCGGGCTGCGCGCCCCCGCGCTCATCGCCTTCGTCAAGGACACCCTGATCTACATCGTCATCGCGGTGGCGATCATCTACATCCCGATCAAGCTGGGTGGCTTCGACGACATCTTCGCCAAGGCGGGCCACGCCCTGTCGCAGGAGAATCCGGCCACCGGGCAGCCCAAGGGCGCGCTCGCCAGCGGCGACAACCAGCAGTGGGGCTACGCCACGCTCGCCCTCGGCTCGGCGCTGGCGCTCTTCATGTATCCGCACTCGATCACCGCCACGCTCTCCAGCCGCAGCCGTGAGGTGATCCGCCGCA
Organism: Streptomyces sp. NPDC001700; assembly: GCF_053596435.1. Lineage (NCBI taxonomy): Bacteria > Bacillati > Actinomycetota > Actinomycetes > Kitasatosporales > Streptomycetaceae > Streptomyces > Streptomyces sp. NPDC001700. The sequence goes on along the minus strand of NZ_JBSFGE010000020.1, from coordinate 36,490 downwards.
ACACGACCATCCTGCCGCTGTACTCGCTGATGCTGGGCCTGCTGGCGCTGCTCGGCTTCATGGCGATCGCGGCGGGCGTGAAGGTGGAGAACGGGCAGCTGGCGATCCCCCAGCTCTTCGAGAACATGTTCCCCGACTGGTTCGCGGGGGTCGCCTTCGCCGCCATCGGCATCGGCGCGCTCGTCCCGGCGGCCATCATGTCCATCGCCGCGGCGAACCTGTTCACCCGCAACATCTACAAGGACTTCCTGCGGCCGGACGCCACTCCGGCGCAGGAGACCAAGGTCTCCAAGCTGACCTCGCTGCTGGTGAAGGTGGGCGCGCTGGCCTTCGTCCTGACCATGGACAAGACCGTCGCGATCAACTTCCAGCTGCTGGGCGGCATCTGGATCCTGCAGACCTTCCCGGCCCTGGTGGGCGGCCTGTTCACCCGCTGGTTCCACCGGTGGGCGCTGCTCGGCGGCTGGGCGGTCGGCATGCTCTACGGCACGCTCGCGGCGTACGGCGTGGCCAGCCCGACCCAGAAGCACTTCGGCGGCAGCTCGGACGAGATCCCGGGCATCGGCGAGATCGGCTACATCGGTTTCACCGCCTTCGTCCTCAACGTCGTGGTCACCGTGGTGCTCACGTTCGTCCTGCGGGCGCTGAAGGCCCCCGACGGTGTGGACGAGACGTCCGCGTCGGACTACACGGCGGACGCGGGCGAGCCCGGCGTCCAGGCCGACCTGCCCCCGGCCACGGCGGGTGCGCCCGGCGGCCACTGAGATCGATGGTCTACGGCGGGCCGCCGCCTCCTTCGCGGGATTCCTTACGGGATTCCTCGCGGGAGGCGGCGGCCCGTTTCGTCTGTCCGCTCAGTGCAGCAGCTTCAGGCCCACCACACCGCTGACGATCAGGCCCAGGCAGACGATGCGCCCCGCGCTCACCGGGTCACCGAGCGCGATCATGCCGTAGACCGCCGTGCCCACCGCTCCGATCGCGACCCACACCGCGTAGCCGGTGCCGATGGGGATGGAGCGCATCGCGTAGGACAGCCCCGCCATGCTCAGCGCGGCGGCGACGACGAACAGCAGAGTGGGGCGAAGACGGCTGAAACCGTGCGACGCCGAGAGCGCCGCCGCCCAGACCGTCTCCAGGAGACCGGACAGCATCAGAAGAATCCACGCCATGACAGGAACCTCACGTAGCAACAGACACGCTGACTACGCCGTCTTGTCGTGACCGGGTACGACGCGCTCGTCCGGGGTGCCGAGGGCACCGTGTTCCAACGTAACACCGGACCGGACGCCCCAAATCCACCCTCTTGTTCCGGCCAATTCTGTCCAGAATGGCGTATTCCGCCATCTTCCACGCAACTCCCGTGCGCCCCCTGCCCGTCTGGAAGGGCGAAAGGTGTGACGCCGACGACCAACGGTGGCACGAGGGAAACACAAACGGGGGTTTCACCCATGTCCGACACGCTTGTCCAGAACATTTCCGAGGAGGCGGAGGAGCCGAGCGCTCCGGCCGCGCCCGCCGCGGGGCTCGTGCCCTTCATGGACGCCCTGCGCATACCACCGCGGCTGCGGCCGGGGAAGGCCGAGGCGCTTCAGGGGATCAACGTCGATCTGCGCGCCACCTGGGTGCGGCTGCACTCACAGCTGCCGCCGACCCGGGTGTGGACCTACGAGGGGCACTTCCCCGGGCCCACCATCGAGGTGCGCCGCAAGCAGCGGCTGCGCGTGGCCTGGACGAACCGGCTGTCCGGCGCGTACCCGGTCACCGCGTACGAGGTACCGCTCGCCACCCCGCCCGCGGTCAACGCGCCGGGCCACGACGAGGCCGGTGCCGAGGAGGTCAAGGGCGTGGCGGAGCTGACCCCGTGGTCGGTGACGCATCTGCACGGCGCCCCGACCGGCGCGGGCAACGACGGGTGGGCGCAGAACGCGGTCACGCCCGGCGACTCCCAGCTCTCCGAGTACCCGAACGACTGCCGCGCGACGGCGCTCTGGTACCACGACCACGCCATGCACATCACCCGGTGGAACGTGTTCACCGGCCTGGCGGGCATGTACCTCATCCGGGACGAGGAGGAGGACGCGCTGCGGCTGCCGCGCGACGAGTACGAGGTGCCGCTGGTCCTGATGGACCGCAACCTCGACACGGACCCCGACGGACGGCTGACCGGGCGGCTGCTGCACAAGGTGCAGACCGTCGGCCAGGACCCCGAGGGGCGCAACATCACCACGCCGTTCTCCGGGCCGTACACGCTGGTCAACGGGGTGATCTGGCCGTACCTGGACGTCGAGGCGCGCTGGTACCGGTTCCGGGTGGTCAACGCGTCCAACGCCCGCTTCTACCGGCTGGCGCTGATCGACGAGGAGACCGGTGAGCAGGTGACCGGGGCGGTCAAGCAGATCGGCACCGACGGCGGGCTGCTGGACCGCCCGGTGGACCTCGACGCCCCGGTGTCCATCTCCCCCGCCGAACGGCTCGACCTGCTGATCGACTTCTCCCGGCTGCGCGGGCGCAGCCTGCGGCTGGTCAACACCCCGGCCGGGAAGCGTCCGGGCGAGGCCGACGAGGCGAGGGGGGTGCCGTATCCGCAGGTGATGCGGTTCCGGGTGGGCCGCGAGCGGGTCCGCGACCGCTTCGTCCTGCCGAAGGTGCTCTCCTCGTTCCAGCGGCTCACCCACGCCAACGCCCCCTCGCACGGGCACCGGGTCATCGCGCTGACCCCGCCCGGCACGGTCGGCGGCAACGGCCACCCGGAGATCTGGGAGCTGGAGGAGGTCCCGGCGTCCGAGGTGACGGCCCCGGGGGACGGGGTGATCCAGGTCAGGAACGACAAGGGCGCGACGGTCACGTACCGGCGGATCGCCCGCTCCTTCGACGACACCATGGGCTTCAGCGTCGAGCTGGACGCCTGGGAGCAGTGGAGCTTCCTCAACCTGGGTGGTCCGACCCACCCGATGCACATCCACCTGATCAGCTTCCAGGCGATGAGCCGTCAGTCGTACGCGGCGACGGGCTTCGATCCGGCGCTGGGCGGTACCCGCGAGGGCGCGCCGGTCGCGTACTCCGGTGAGCTGGAGGTGGCGCCGAGCGAGCGGGGCTGGAAGGACACCATCCAGGTCGCGGGCGGCGAGATGGTCAACGTCATCGGCCGCTACACCGGGGCGACGGGCCGCTTCATGTACCACTGCCACATCCTGGAGCACGAGGACATGGCGATGATGCGGCCGTTCCTGGTCACCCCGGGGCCGGTGCTCGCCTTCGACCACCACCGGCCGGGCGGCGGCCACCACGGCGCCGCCTAGGACGCGTCGGCACCGGCAGCCGGGGCGCCCCGGCTGCCGGTGCCGTACGGCTCGCACGTGTCACACGTACAGGAAGCCGCCCGGGACGGTGGCGGTTCCGAAGGCCGTCACCAGGGTGACGGTCGCGGTACCGGCCACTCCGGGCGGAGTGACGCCGGTGACCGTGGTGGCGGTGGCGACCACGCCGGTGGCGGGAACGCCGTTGAACAGCACGCCCAGCACGCCGCCGAGGTTGGTCCCGTTGATGGTGAACGCCGTACCCCCGGCCTGCGGTCCGGTGTTGGGCACGATGTTGACGGGCACCGGCGGGGGCGGAGCCACGAAGTAGGTGAATCCGCCCGGGATGCTGGTGGCGCCACCGGGGCCGCTGAGGACCACGGCGACGGTGCCGCCGCCCGCCGGGCCCGCCGGGGTGATGCCGACCAGCTGGGTCCCGGCGGGGTTCACGGCCAGGATGGTCCCCGGGACACCGCCGAAGGTGATGCTGGTGACGGTGTTCAGGTTGGTGCCGTTGACCACGAACACGGTGCCGCCGGTGGTCGGGCCCACGGCCGGGGTGATGGAGGTGGCGGTGGGCGGGGGCGGCGCCACGTAGGTGTACGGCTGGCTGTTGCTGGTGCCGGCGGTGGTGGTGACGAGCACCTGGACGGTCCCGGCCGCGTGCGGCGGGGCGATCACCACGACGACGTCGTTGGTGGGGTTGGGGTACCCCGGCCAGCCGCCACCGCCGCCACCCCAGCCGCCGCCACCGCCGCCCCAGCCGCCGCCACCGGGCCAGTCGTTGCCCTGCTGGGCGCTGGCGTAGGGCTGGCTGACGATGGTGGCGGGGACGCCGCCGAAGGTCACGCTGATGACGTTGCGCAGGTTCGTCCCGGTCAGCTGGACGAGGTTCCCGCCGCTGGTGGGGCCCGAGTTGGGCACCACGGAGAGCAGCAGCGGCGGGCCCACCGGATTCGGGGGCCAGTAGCCCGCGGTGGGTGCGGCGGCGGGCACGAGAGCGGTCGAGGTCATGATGGTTCCTCCCGGGGAAGGGTCAGTTGAGGTGCACTGGGCGCACGCAGGCCGACAGCGGAGGAAAGGGAAGCTGGTGGGCCGCCGAGCGGGGCGCAGGAACGGTGCACGAGTGAGGCGGGAGCAACGGAGCGAATTCCCGGCTCCTGGATGGCTGACGAGGTATGGGGCAGCCTCGATGCCACTTTCCAGTTATCCACGCACATCCGTATCGCTCAAGACCTCAGAACACCCATCACTCGTTTGGCGCACACGGGCTCGCACGGTGGCGCATTCATATGACGAACGCTCGGCTATTCGGGGGAATCTTCTGACGGGGTATCGCCTGTTGGGGCCCATCGTGCTTGTAATAACTACATCGCACCGATAGGGATCGCACCGTTAGGGAACGATCCGATGAGCCTTGCAGCGTTCCTTCTCGCCCTCGGCGCCACCTGCCGCATCACCCGCTTCATCACCAAGGACACGCTGGCGGCGGGGTTCCGGACCCGGGTCGCCGACCGCTTCGGCGACGATTCCCCGGTCACCTATCTGGTCAACTGCGGCTGGTGCACCAGCACCTGGGTGGCCGGGGCCACGGCCTTCTACGCCTACCCGCTGGACACCACCGCGTGGTTCCAGCTCCCGGCCACCGCCCTGACGCTTTCCTATCTCGCCGGTGTGGCATCGCGGTGGCTGGACTGACGCGACGGAAAGGAAGAGCATCCATGGGCTGCAACTGCGGCGGTGCGTCACCGCCGAGAAGTGTCCTTTACCAATTGACGCTGCCGGACGGCACGGTCCGCCGCTACGTCACGTACCAGGAAGCCGAGGCGGCCAACAAGCGCGCCGGTTCCACCGGGGTGATCAGCACCGTCACCCGCTGACGGCCCGGTTGTCGGTGGCGTGCGGCAGACTGCGGACATGGATGTCACGATCAGACGCGCGCGGGACGAGGAACTGGACGACATCGGGGAGTTCACCGCGGCCGTGTACCTCGGCGACGGGCTGCTGGACTTCGGCGCCGAGGACCCGTATCTCGACGAGCTGCGCAACGCGCGGAGCCGGGCCGCCGAGTCCGAGGTCCTGGTCGCTGTGAGCGATGGCGTGGTGCTGGGCGCGCTGGCGTTCGCCGTGCACGGGGGGACGTACGCGGAGCTGGCCCGTCCGGACGAGAGCGAGTTCCGGATGCTCGCGGTGCGGCCCGAGGCGCGGCGGCGCGGGGCGGCCGAGGCGCTGGTGCGGGCCTGTATGGACCGGACGCGGGAGCTGGGGCTCGGGGGCATGGTCCTGTCCACCCACCCCAGGATGACCACCGCCCACCGGCTCTACCAGCGGCTGGGGTTCCGGCGCGCGCCGGAGCGGGACTGGGAGCCGGTCCCGGGCGTCACGCTGTGGGCGTTCACCGCGGAGATCTAGCGCGGCAGCCAGCCGCGCTCCCGCAGGGCCTCGGTGAACGTGGCGTACGAGGCGTCGAGCGCGGCGTGCTCGCGCGCGTCCGGTGCGACGTCCCGGCCCGGGCGGACCATCGCGGCGGCGCTCGCCGTGAGGTCGGGGTGGAGCGTCCCGGAGGCGGCCAACAGGGCGGCGCCGAAGGCCGTTTCGGCGTGCTCGGCGACGCGCAGGGGGCGGTGGAGCACGGTGGCGCGGATACGGGTCCACAGCGCGCTGCGGCTACCGCCGCCCGCGGCCCACAGCGGACCCTCGACCGCCACGCCCAGGTCTGCCGCCCGCTCCAGGGCGAGGCGTTCCAGGAAGGCCACGCCCTCCAGCGTGGCGCGGTGCCGGTCGGCGTCGTCGGCCGGAGTACCGAGGACGAAGCCCCGGGCCGCGCCGCTGACGAACGGGAAGCGCTCGCCCTCGCGGCACAGCGGATACGCGACCACGGAGGCCGGGCCCCGGTCCGCCGCGGCGCGGTCGAGCGCGGGCAGCCGGTCGGACGGGAGGTGCGCGAGGGCCTCGCCGCCGGTGTTGGAGGCGCCGCCCGGCAGCCACCAGCCGTCGGGGTGGCGGTGGCTGTAGAGCGCGCCGGAGGGGTCGGCGACCAGGTCCCGGGTGACGCCCTTGAGGACGTAGGTGGTGCCGAGGATCCCCACGAACTGCCCGGGCCGCACGGCCCCGGTGGCGAGCTGTCCGGCGCAGCCGTCGGTCATGCCGAGCCGGACCGCGCACCCGGTCGGCAGCCCGGTCTCCGCTGCGGCGTCCGCGCACACCGTGCCGACGGCGGTCGCCGGGGGCTGGACGGACGGCAGCCACCGGGCCGGTACGCCGAGCGCGTCGAAGACCTCGCCGGGCCACTCCCCGGCGCGCGCGTCGTAGCCGCTCTTGAGGGCGTGGGACCAGTCGGTGGCGACGGGCCCGCCGGTGAGCCGCCATCCGACGAGGTCGGGGGTGTGGAGCAGATGCCGACCCGGGCGCGCACCGGTTCCGCTTCCGGTCCGCCCGGTGGCGGGCGGACCGGAAGCGGGGGCCGGGCCACTGGGCGCCCCGGCGCCGGACACCGGGTCGCTGAGCGACGGGCCACCGGACACCGGACCACCGGGCGACGGGCCGTCGCCGGGTGCCGCATCCGGTGCCACCGGGCCGGTGTCCGCCCCCGGCGGGCGCGGCGCGGGGCCGCGTCCCGCTGCCGACCCTGTCGCCCCTGCCGTACCCCCCTCCCCACCCGCGAGCCAGGCGATGCGGCCGAGGGCGGCGGTCGGGGCGACCGACAGGCCGAGGGCCCGCCAGCGCTCGGCACCCGCCTCCTGGGCGCGGGCGTTGAGCCCGGCGGCGCGGCGGTCGTCGTACATCAGGGCGGGGCCGAGCGGTTCGCCCCGGCCGTCCGCGAGGACGATCGTGCCGGAGGTCGCGGCGACTGCCACCGCCACGACCTCCCGGCCACCCGCCGGAAGGGCCCCGGTGGCCTGGCGCAGGGCCGCCGCGACGGCGGGCCACCAGGCCGTGGCGTCCTGTTCGCTGCGTCCGCCCTCGCCCCGGCGCGGGGGCGGGAGTTGGGCGCCGCCCCGCGCCCGTACGCGCCCGTGTGCGTCCGTGCACACCACCCGCACGGCCGCCGTGGCGATGTCGATCCCCGCGACGACCTCGGCCCGGTCGGACATCACGCATCACGCCTCTCACATATCGCGTTAAGTTCACACTGGCGACGTTAAGAAAGACTGGGCGCGATCCTCACATCCGTGCGCTCCCGCCACTCCCCCACCAGCCGGGCGTCCGCCCCGCCGTCCACCACCAGATGGTCGAAGTCGGCCAGCGGGCGCAGCCGGTGGAGCGCCGTGCGCCGGGTCTTGGACGCGTCCATCAGCAGCACCGTGCGGGCGGCGGCGGCGAGCATGGCGCGCTTGACCAGCACCACGTCCTGCTCCTGGTGGTACGTGGTCGTCGCGTCCATGGCCGAGGTGCTGACCAGCGCCAGGTCCACCGAGAGCGCCCCGATCGCCTCCGCGCACGGCACGCCGAGGAAGGAGTCATGGGTGTGCGAGTACTCCCCACCGAGCCCGATCAGCCGGATCCGGGGCACCCCGGCGAAGACCTCGATCACCCGCCGGGCGTTGGTCACCACCGTCAGCGGGGCGGACTCCAGCAGCAGCCGGGCGAGTGCGAGGGCGGTCGTGGAGTCGTCCAGCATGACCGACATCCCGGGCTCGACCAGCTCCGCGGCGGTGGCGGCCACCGCCTCCTTCTCGGCCCGGTGGGCGCCCATCCGGTAGGCGAGGCTGGACTCGAAGACCGACGACGGCAGGGCCGAGACCCCGCCCCGGAACTTGCGCAGCACGCCGAGCCGGGCCAGCTCGTCCAGGTCCCGGTGCACGGTCATCAGGCTGACCCCGGTGAGGTCGGCCAGCTCGGCGGCGGTGGCGGTGGAGTGCGCGAGGACGTGTTCGGTGATGGCCTGTCTGCGGGCGTCCTGGGAGCGGGCGGTGGTCATGGGCGGGCCTCTCCCCTCATGCCGCCGGTCGGCACGCCGCCGGTCGGCACGCCGCCGGTCGGCACGTCACCCGTCGGCACACTGCCGGTCGGCACGTTCAGGGAGCGCAGCGCCGTGCGGTCGCCGTCGATCCCGATCTCGGTCACCGCCGCGTTGTCCAGCCGGGGGAAGACCGTGCGGTAGCGGCCCACGGGGAGGCCGAGCAGCGCGCACAGCGCCACCCGCAGCAGGCTGTTGTGCGCCACGACGAGCACCGTGCGGTCCGGATGCGCCTCGGCCAGCCGCCGCAGGGCGGCGACGGCCCGGGCGGCGGCGTCGCCGGGCCGCTCCGAGCCGGGGAACGCCCCGGCATTGGGGTCCTCCCGGAACGCCCGGACGGCCGCCGCGTCCTCCGCCTCCATCTCGGCGAGGGTGCGGCCCTCGCCCCAGCCGAAGTCCATCTCGCGCAGCTCCTCGATGACTTCGGGCACCAGGGACAGCGCGGTCGCGGCCGGTTCCGCGGTGTGCCGCGCCCGGCCGAGCGGGGAGCAGGCCACCGCGTCGATCCCACGGCCCCGCACCCAGTGGGCGAGGGCCCGCGCCTGCCCGTGGCCGCGCTCGGTGAGCGCGATGTCCGAGGTTCCGGCGTACCGGTTCTCCGCGTGCCACACGGTCTCCCCGTGGCGTACGAGCAGCAGTCGGGCGGTCATCCGGGGCTCCTCTGTGCGTCGGCCAGCCTGTGTGTCGGCCAGTGCCTGGACCATTGCCTCATCACGTCTCTGATGTTAAATCTAGCATCGCTTATGTGAAGGGACACCGAGGTTCCGGAGGGCAGCAGGCCATGCGCGCGATCATCGGAGTGGATGTCGGCACCTCGGTCACCAAGGCCGTGGCCTTCGGTCGCGACGGGACCGCCCTCGCCTCCGCCGCCCGCCCCAGCCGACTGGACCGGCTGCCCGGCGGCCGGGTCGAACAGGACCTGGAGGACGTGCTCCGCACGGTCGCCGAAGTGGTGCGCGAGGTCGCAGCCGCGCTCCCCGCGCCGCCCGCCGCGCTCGCGCTCACCGGTCAGGGCGACGGGCTGTGGCTGCGCGACGAGGCGGGCCGGGCGGTGCGTCCGCCGATCTCCTGGCTGGACGGCCGGGGAGGGGAGACCGTCGCCCGCTGGCGCGCCGACGGCACGCTCACCGCCCTCTACGCCCTCACCGGCTCCGGACTGTTCCCCGGCTGCCACGCCCCGCTGCTGCGCTGGCTGGCCGAGCACGAACCGGCGGCGCTGGAGCGGGCGTCGGTCGCGGGGTACTGCGTGGACGCGGTGGCCCAGCGGCTGACCGGTGTCATCACCGTGGACGCCTCGGACGCCTCCCTCCCGTTCCTCGATGTCACCACCCGTACGTATGTGCCCGCCGCCCTGGAGCTGTGCGGGGTGGGCGACCACGCCCGGCTGCTGCCGCCGCCCGCCGCGCCCGGCGCCGTCCTCGCGCTGGACGACGAGGGCGCCCGGCTGACCGGGCTGCCGCCCGGACTGCCCGTCGTCTCCGGCCCGTACGACCTTCCGGCGTGCGCCATCGGCAGCGGGGTGCGGGACGTGGGCGACGGGCTGCTCATCGTCGGCACCACGCTGGCCTGTCAGGTGCTCACCGACCGCGCCGTGGTGGACCCGGCCGCCGATCCGGCCGGAATGTGGCTATGCGTCCCGGACCCGGACCGCTGGCTGCGCGCGATGCCCGCGATGGTCGGCACCGCCGCCCTGCGCTGGGTGCTCGATCTCACAGGGACGACCACGGCCGAGCTGGACACCCTGCTCGGCCAGAGCCCGCCGGGCGCGGGCGGCGTGACCGCGCTGCCCTTCCTGTCCGGCGCCGGGGAGCGCGCCCCGTTCGTGGAGCCCGCCGCCCAGGGCCGGTTGGACGGCCTCGGCCTCGGCACCACCCGCGCCGACGCCGTACGGGCCGTCTGCGAGGCCGTCGCCTACGCGGCCCGCCACTGCCTGGAGGCGGCCGGGCTCTCGGGGCGGCTCGCGCTGTGCGGCGGGGGCGTGCGCTCCGCCGCGTGGACGGAGATTTTCGCGAATGTCATTGGTCACCCCGCGGCCGTCCCGGACGAGCCGGAAGTCGGCGCGCGCGGCGCGGCGGTGGTCGCCTGGCAATCACTCGGCGACCCCGTGGACGCCCCGCACTGGCGCTCCGCGTCCCGTACCGTCGAGCCCCGGGCGGAGCTTCGCGGCGCGTACGAGGAGGGCTACGCGGGCTACCGCGACCGCCTCGCCCGTGCCCTGGACGAATGGCGGACGAGCGGCCCGGCGAGCTAGTTTTCCCTGGGATTCCGGCGAGATTCCAGCGCGGCCAAAGCCTGACGCGACTAGCACATCTATGCGAATCCACCCAGCTGACGACACAACATCTGGGGGCGCGTGCGCAGCGCGACACAAGATGTATGCTCGTGCTCGCTGTCGCCGCAGGGGAATCCGGTGGGAATCCGGAACTGTCCCGCAACGGTGTACGTGTGCGCTTTTGCGTACCCGTGAGTCCGATGACCTGCCGACGGCCGTCTGCATACGTCCGGGCCTCGTGGGTTGGGTCGATGGACGCTGCGCGGTGTGCCCTGAAGCGGAATCGGCATGCCCGTAAGCGGCCATCGCGCACCGCCCCTCGCAGGCCCCCAGCCGAGCGAGGGAGAACACTTCAGTGACCATCGCGCCCGCCGATCCGGTTTCAGAGGCAGCGGACTCTATGGCAGCGGCCGACGCGCCCGGGACCGCCCTGCTGCGGACCCTGACGGCGCTCACCGCCGACCTGCCCGCCACCGACCCCGGCAGGGTCGCGGCCGCCGCCCTGCGCGGCCGCCATTCCGGTTCGGACGAGGCGGAGTTGCGTTCCCTGGCGACCGAGGCGGCGGCCGGGCTCATCGGCGAGGAGCCGGAGTACTCCAAGCTCGCCGCGCGGCTGCTGACCCGCGCGATCGCCGACGAGGCCGCCGGGCAGGGCGCGAACTCCTTCTCGGCCTCCGTCGCCGTGGGCCACCGCGAGGGCCTGATCGCCGACTCCACCGCCGAGTTCGCCACCACCCACGCCACCCGGCTGGACGCGCTGGTCGACCAGGCGCTGGCCGACGGCGCGGACGACCGCTTCGGCTACTTCGGGCTGCGCACCCTGCACAGCCGCTATCTGCTGCGGCACCCGATCACCCGTCAGGTGATCGAGACCCCGCAGCACTTCCTGCTGCGGGTGGCCTGCGGGCTCGCCGAGGACCCGTCGACACGGGCGCTGGCCGACGTGGCCGAGCTGTACCGGATGACCAGCACGCTGTCGTACCTGCCCAGCTCCCCCACGCTGTTCAACTCCGGCACCCGGCACCCCCAGATGTCCTCCTGCTACCTGCTGGACTCGCCGCTGGACGAGCTGGACTCGATCTACAACCGCTACCACCAGGTCGCGCGCCTCTCGAAGCACGCGGGCGGCATCGGTCTGTCGTACTCCCGCATCCGCGCCCGCGGTTCGCTGATCCGCGGCACCAACGGGCACTCCAACGGCATCGTGCCGTTCCTGCGCACGCTCGACGCCTCCGTGGCCGCCGTCAACCAGGGCGGCCGGCGCAAGGGCGCGGCCTGCGTCTACCTGGAGACCTGGCACGCGGACCTGGAGGAGTTCCTGGAGCTGCGGGACAACACGGGCGAAGAGGCCCGCCGCACCCACAACCTCAACATCGCGCACTGGATCCCGGACGAGTTCATGCGCCGGGTCGAGGCGGACGCCGACTGGTCGCTGTTCTCCCCGGCGGACGCGCCCGAGCTGGTCGACCTGTGGGGCGACGAGTTCGACGCCGCGTACCGGAAGGCCGAGGCCGAGGGGCGGGCGCTCAAGCAGGTCCCGGCGCGGCAGCTGTACTCCCGGATGATGCGCACCCTCGCGCAGACCGGCAACGGCTGGATGACGTTCAAGGACGCCGCCAACCGCACCGCCAACCAGACCGCAGAGCCGGGCAAGGTCGTCCACTCCTCCAACCTGTGCACCGAGATCCTGGAGGTCACCAACGACGGCGAGACGGCCGTCTGCAACCTCGGCTCGGTCAACCTCGCCGCCCACCTCGGTGAGGACGGGGAGATGGACTGGGAGCGGCTGGACCGCACCGTCCGCACCGCCGTGACCTTCCTCGACCGCGTGGTGGACATCAACTTCTACCCGACGGACGAGGCCGGGGCCTCCAACTCCCGCTGGCGTCCGGTCGGGCTCGGTCTGATGGGCCTCCAGGACGTCTTCTTCCGGCTGCGGCTGCCGTTCGACTCGCCCGAGGCGAAGGCGCTCTCCACGCGGATCTCCGAGCGCATCATGCTCGCCGCGTACGAGGCGTCCTGCGACCTCGCCGAGCGCCACGGCCCGCACCCGGCCTGGGCCGAGACCCGCACCGCGCGCGGCGTCCTCCACCCGGACCACTACGCCGACGCGCAGACCACCTGGCCCGAGCGCTGGGAGGCGCTGCGGCAGCGGATGACGGTGACCGGCATGCGGAACTCGCTGCTGCTGGCGATCGCGCCGACCGCCACCATCGCCTCCATCGCGGGCGTGTACGAGTGCATCGAGCCGCAGGTCTCCAACCTGTTCAAGCGCGAGACGCTCAGCGGTGAGTTCCTCCAGGTCAACAACTACCTGGTGAACGACCTGAAGAAGCTCGGCGTCTGGGACGCCCAGACCCGCGACGCGCTGCGCGAGGCCAACGGCTCGGTCCAGGACCTCTCCTGGGTGCCCGCCGACGTACGCGACCTGTACCGGACCGCGTGGGAGGTCCCGCAGCGCGCGCTGATCGACATGGCGGCGGCCCGTACGCCGTACCTCGACCAGAGCCAGTCGCTGAACCTCTTCATGGCCGCGCCGACCATCGGCAAGCTCAGCTCGATGTACGCGTACGCCTGGAAGCGCGGCATCAAGACCACCTACTACCTGCGCTCCCGCCCGGCGACCCGGATCGCCCAGAGCGCCCGCGGTGGCGCCGCCACGGCCGCCGTCCCCGCGCAGGCGACGCCCGCCGAGGCCGACGCGGTCGCCTGCTCCCTGGAAAACCCCGAGTCCTGCGAGGCCTGCCAGTAATGCCCACCGCATCCGAGATGACCACCGCGAACACCGCGACGGACAGCACCAAGAACCTGCTCGACCCCGGGTTCGAGCTGACCCTGCGGCCGATGCGGTACCCGCAGTTCTACGACCGCTACCGGGACGCGATCAAGAACACCTGGACCGTGGAAGAGGTCGACCTCCACTCGGACGTCGCCGACCTCGCCAAGCTCTCCCCCGGTGAGCAGCACATGATCAGCCGACTGGTGGCGTTCTTCGCGACCGGCGACTCGATCGTGTCCAACAACCTGGTGCTGACGCTCTACAAGCACATCAACTCCCCCGAAGCGCGGCTGTACCTGTCGCGGCAGCTCTTCGAGGAGGCCGTGCACGTCCAGTTCTATCTGACCCTGCTGGACACCTACCTGCCCGACCCGGACGACCGGGCGGCGTCCTTCGCGGCGGTCGAGAACATCCCCTCCATCCGCGAGAAGGCGGAGTTCTGCTTCCGCTGGATGGACTCGGTGGAGAAGATCGACCGGCTGGAGTCCAAGTCCGACCGGCGCCGCTTCCTGCTCAACCTGATCTGCTTCGCGGCGTGCATCGAGGGCCTGTTCTTCTACGGCGCCTTCGCCTACGTCTACTGGTTCCGCTCGCGCGGCCTCCTGCACGGCCTGGCGACCGGCACCAACTGGGTCTTCCGCGACGAGTCCATGCACATGGAGTTCGCCTTCTCGGTCGTGGACACCGTCCGCGAGGAAGAGCCCGACCTCTTCGACGACGAGCTGGAGCAGCAGGTCATCGACATGCTGAAGGAGGCCGTCGAGGCGGAACTCCAGTTCGCCCACGACCTGTGCGGCGACGGCCTGCCCGGCATGAACACCGCGTCGATGCGCGAGTACCTGCAGTGCGTGGCCGACCAGCGCCTGAAGCGCCTCGGCTTCCCGGCGGTCTTCGGCTCCGAGAACCCGTTCTCCTTCATGGAGCTGCAGGACGTCCAGGAGCTGACCAACTTCTTCGAACGCCGCGCCTCGGCCTACCAGGTGGCGGTAGAGGGCTCGGTCTCCTTCGACGACGACTTCTGAGCCTCCGCGTCTCGCGAACACAGCACAGGGCCGGACTCCCCGAGAGGGGTGTCCGGCCCTGTGCCGTGCTGTACGGAGGTGCGCTCAGTCGTTCGGGACCGTCTCGTAGCGGGCGGTGCCCTCTGCCATCTGCCGGAGCACGTCCTTGCGGTCGCGCTTGGAGAGGCGGTCGATGTAGAGGTAGCCGTGGAGGTGGTCGGTCTCGTGCTGGAGGCAGCGGGCGAAGTAGCCGGTGCCGCGGACCGCGATCGGGTTGCCCTCGGCGTCCTGGCCGCGGACCACCGCGTAGTCCGGGCGGGCCAGCTCGCAGTAGGCGGTGGGGACCGACAGGCAGCCCTCGTTGGAGTCGTCCAGGACGCGGCGGTCGGCGGGCAGCTCCTCCACGACCGGGTTGCAGACCACGCCGACGTGGCGTACGCCCTCGTCGTCCAGGCAGTCGTAGACGAAGACCTTCAGATCGACGCCGATCTGGTTGGCGGCCAGGCCGACGCCCTCCGCCGCGCGCTGGCTGGCGAACATGTCGTCGATCAGCGCCGCGAGCTTGTCGTCGAAGGCGGTGACGTCCTGGCACTCCTTGTGGAGCACCGGATTGCCGACGACGGTGATCGGGCGGGCGGTGCCGCGCTCGCGGTACGCCTGCTCGCGCTCCTCGCAGTCCTCCGTGTCCACGACGAACTCGTCGTCCACCTGCTGCTTCGTGGTCCCTTGCTGCGACATCGTCCGCCGTACGCCTTCCTTCAACCCTGATGCGTCGCCCTACAGGGTACGGCCCGCCCGGAGGGCCGGGGGATCAGCGGCCCTTCCGGGGCCTTTCCGGGGCCTCCCGGGGCCTTTCCGGGGCCTTTCCGGGCGTTCAGCAGACCTCTTCCAGGTCCCGCCACTCCCGGGTGTCCGGGCTGTCGGCGACCCAGCCGTCCAGCAGCCCCCGCACCAGCCCGCTGGGCGCCGCGATGCCGCATTCGCGCTCGGCGACCCACAGGGAGCCCGAGCCCGCCGTACGGTGCCCCAGCGGGCCGGGGTGGCCGGGCTCGCTGTGGTCGTGCGGGTCCAGGTGTTCGCCCTCGCCCTCGTCGCTCGGCATGCGGCTCTCCGAACAGGAGCGGCACAGCAGCCGCACCGACGACGACCAGTCCTCGGCGGCGAAGCCCGCGTCCGCCGCGAGCCGCTCCAGGGCGTCCCGGTCGGCCTCGGTGGCCGCCTCCAGCAGCACCACCCAGGTCGGTACCGGGGACGGCGCCCACAGCTCGATCTCGTCGAAGACGGGGTAGGCCGGGCCCGCGGAGGTCACCCGCTCACCGTGCGGGACGCCGTCGTGCAGCACCACCTCGCCCCAGCGCCGCCCGGAGGACGGCAGCGGGATCGACAGCACCTCGATGCGGGCCGGGTCCAGGCGGCGGCCCCACACCACTTCGGCCTCGCCCTCCGGCGACAGCCGCACCGCCGCGCTGCCCAGCTCCATGCCGAGCGGCTCACCGGACGCGGAGGCCTCGCCGGGCACCTTCAGCCCGTACGCCTGCCAGGCGCGGCGGGCCAGCGGCCAGTCCTGGAGGGCGGTCGCGGCGATGCCCACGTTCCACCAGTCGGGGGCGCCCGCCTCGCGGTCCAGCAGCGCGACCGCGCGCAGCCCGGCGGCCCGGGCCTGCTCCCAGTCGTGCCGGAACTTGTGCAGCAGCGCGAGGTTGAACCAGGACTCCGACAGCCACGGCTCCAGGTCGGCGGCGCGGGTCAGCAGCGCGCCCGCGTCCTCGTACCGGCCGTCGCCGATGAGCGTGAACGCACGGTCCGTGGCCTGCCGCCATGAGGCGGACGGCCGGTGCCGTACCTTGCCGAAGATCTTCACGATTCCCGCCTGCCGGTATCGAAGTAGTCCCGTACCAGAGCCTTACGCGGACGGCGTCGCCCTCCCTGGAAGACAACCTGCCACACATCCGCGGACATCTCAGCCCAGCCCCTCACCCTTCGGCCGGGAGACGATGCCCACCTCACCTCCTTGCCACCGGCCATCGGCCCGACACCCCTCTCTCGCATCCAACCATGCCTCTTGGGAGACCCGCTCATTACCCGCGAGTTCCTAGTTACTCACCGAGTTGCCCGCCCTGTTCCCCGGCGGATGACTCGGCGAATTCCTCACCGGGGGCGGTCGTACGCCGGGCGGGACAGCACCGTCGCCAGCGCTTCGACCACCGCCGGATCGAAATCCCGCGCGGTGGCCAGCCGCAGCCGCTCCAGGGCGCGCAGCGGGGCCGCACCCCGCTCCGCGGCGGGCTGTCCGGCGGCCTGTCCCGCGCCCGCCGGGCCGCCCGCCGCCTCGGTGTACGCGTTCACCGCGCGCACGATACGCGCGGACAGCGGCTGTTCGCGGTACGGGGCCGCCTGCCGTTCGACGATCTGCGCGACCTCCGCGGGCACCCCCGTCTGCCGTACCACGGCACCCCCCAGCAGCGCGATCCGGCGCTGCTCGGCGCGGGGCAGCGGCTCGGTCGCCCCGGCCGGGACCGGATCCACCAGGGACAGCTGCCCGATGTCGTGCATCAGCGCCGCGTATTCCAGCACAGTCAGGGCGGGCTCGGAAAGCCCCAGCTCACGGCCGACCGCCCGGCTGAGCCCGGCCACCTTGCGGGCATGGCCGACCGGGGTGTATCCGGCGATCTCGGTCGAACGGGCCAGGGAGGCGATGGTCTGGCGGCAGGTCGCCCGGATCGCGGCGTAGCGGCGGAACGAGTACTGGATCAGCAGCGGCGGCAGCGCCAGCACCGGCAGCGCCCACAGCCCGGCGACCGCCACCGTGAGCGCCATCACCACCCCGGTCGCGCAGATCGCCGACCCTATGCCGCCGAGCGCCCGCAGCTCGTCGCGGAGCAGCGGCCCGTACGGCCACCCGGTGCGGGCGCGGGCCAGGGCGGCCGCGAGCACCACGTCGCACAGCGCGGTCAGGGCCAGTACGCCCAGCAAGTAGCCGACGAGGGCGGGACCGTGCCCCAGCCAGGAGCCCAACCGGCCGGTGTGGTGCAACGGTTGGAAACAGGTCGCCGCGAACCCCACGGTGAGCACGCGGCGGGCGGTGTGGCCCGGGTCGGCCGGGCGCCCGAGCGCCATGCGCGGCACTAGGCCCGTCAGGGACGCCGCCACGACGACGGTGACGACCTGGAGCACCCCATGGCTGGTGGGCTCCCCGCCCAGATGCCCCAGCAGGGCGTACCCGAGGGCGCCCGCGGCGGCGAGGGGCGCCGGCTCGCCGCGCTGCTCGTGCGCCCCGCTCGCGCGCGGGAGCGCGGCCGGGGCGTCACAGCACCGGATGGCTTCCCCGACGGCGATGAGCAGCCCGAAGGCGAGCGCCGCCCCCGGCTCGCGTATGCCGTGCCACTCCGTCCAGGCGAGCGCCACCACGGCGAGCACCCCGGCGGCCCCGTACACCGCCCCGAGCACCCCCCGGCCACCCCGCCGCCGCACCGGCCCCGGGCCCCCGGCCCGCGTCCCCCGCGCCCGCCGGACCGCGCGCTCGTGCGCCGCCGCAAGCCGCCCGAGCCCGCCGGAGAAGCCGTCAGGACGGCGGGGCCCGGCCACGCCCCCGCCCGCCCGCTTCGCGGCCCACGCCGCCGCGTTCCGGTCCCGGTCCGGGCCAGGGCGCGGGCCTTCGCCGTGGAAGCCGGGGGCGCCGCCGCTCTCGGCGGGGGTCATGCGGGGTCGCCGGGGTCGGTGGAGTGTGCGGGTGGGGCCGCGGCGCGTACGAGGGGGGCGGGGGACGGCGGGACGTTTCCGCGCTCGTCGGCGGCGTCCGCGCGGGCGTCCGCGGTGACCGCCGCGTGCCAGCCGTGGCGGTCCAGGGCGCGGGCCAGGGCGCGCACCATGCGGGGGTCGAACTGGGAGCCCGCGCACCGCTTCAGCTCCTTGACCGCCGTCTCCACCGGCCGGGCCCTGCTGTACGTACGCGTCGAGGTCATCGCGTCGAAGGCGTCCGCGACCGCCACCACCCGCGCGAACTCCGGGATCTGCGCACCGGCGAGACCGTACGGATAGCCGCTGCCGTCCAGCCGCTCGTGGTGATGGAGGATGGCCGTCCGCGCCTCGCCCAGGAAGCGGATGCCGCGCACCATCTCGTGGCCGTATTCGGGGTGCAGCTCGATGACGCGGCGCTCCTCGGGGGTCAGCGGGCCGTTCTTGCGCAGCAGCCGGGTGGGGACGCCGAGCTTGCCCACGTCGTGCAGGATGCCCGCGATGCGCAGGGCCTCCAGCCGGTCGCCGCTCATGCCCAGCTCGCGGGCGATCATCACGGAGGCGCGGCCGACCCGTTCGCTGTGGCCCCGGGTGTAGCGGTCCTTGATGTCGACCGCCTGGACGAGGGCGCGGATGGTGGCCTGGTGGGCGGCGCGCTCGCGGTGACAGAGCGCGAAGACGCAGGCGCAGACGTACATCGGCAGCAGCACCAGCAGGGCCGCCGCCGGGCCGTACGGGCTGGTCCACAGCACCGCCATGGCGAGCCCGCCGGGCCCGTGGACCAGCTGGGGCGCCAGCGCGCTCAGGTGCCGTCCGCGCCAGGCGGCCCGGGCCGAACGGCGCTCGGCGAGGACCAGCACCGCGCCCTCCAGCGCGACGGTGACCAGCCCCAGCACGAGCCCGGCGGCCGGTGCGGCGGCCAGGGCGCGCGGAAAACCGGGCACACCGGGGTTCTCGGCGGCGCGCAGGGCGGAGGGGCCACTGAGGGCCCGGAAGGCGTACGCGGCGGCCCAGACGGCCAGTGAGAGCTGCGCGGCCCGCCAGGCGCGCCGCACCGGCGCGGGGTCCCGCTCGACCCGGCCCAGCAGCGCCCCGGGCACCGCGACAAGCGCCGCGGCGGCGGGCGGCAGCAGAAAAGCCCCGGCCAGAAGGACGGGGCTGCACCATTCGGGGGACGGGGCCCGCACCGTGCGCGACCCCACCGCGTACACCGCGGCGAGCAGGATCACCGTGGCCCACGGGACGGCCGTCTGGGGCCTCAGCACCGGGGCGGCACACAGCGCCCCGGCGAGCACGGCGCTCACCACATAGGCGCGCGCGACGAGAGGAAGTGACCGCAACGACCGCCCTCCTCCCCATCCGCATCCGGATCGCCGCCTCCGTCAGGGGCGGGTCAGATTGGGGAGAATAGGGCCGCATGCGGCGGGCGGGACCGGATGGTCCACCCGATTGCACCCCTTCGGGTGATGATCGGACCGCTTCGGTGAACACCGTGTGCGGCCCGGGGGCGGCTCACTCCTGGGCGGACGCCTCGCCGGTCGTGTCCACGGCCTCCGTGGTCAGCTCACGCTCGGGCACCGCGTGCCCGGAGCGGATCAGCTCGATGCGGCCCATGACCTTCGAACGGAGGTCGGTGGGCACGTCGTCATGCCCGCAGCACCGCTTGACCAGCTTCTTCACGGCCTGCTCCAGGCCGTACTTCTCCAGGCAGGGGGAGCACTCGTCGAAGTGCACCTCGAACTTGGCGCAGTCCCCGTCAGGCATCTCGCGATCGAGGAACTCGTAGAGATGGTCGAGGACCTCGGAGCAGTCCGTCTCGTGCGGCTCTCCGCAGCTCATGAGTCCGCGCCTTTCCGATCGTGCGACTCGTCCGCCGCGGCACCGGACGCGCCCGCCGGGACGAGCCCGCGCCCACGGGCGTAGTCCTCCAGCAGACCGCGCAGCTGGCGGCGCCCACGGTGCAGGCGGGACATCACCGTACCGATGGGTGTCCCCATGATGTCGGCGATCTCCTTGTACGCAAACCCCTCGACATCGGCGAGGTAGACCGCGATCCGGAACTCCTCGGGAATGGCCTGAAGGGCCTCCTTGACATCCGAATCCGGCAGGTGATCCAGGGCCTGGGACTCGGCGGACCGCAGACCGGTCGACATGTGCGACTCGGCGCGCGCGAGCTGCCAGTCCTCGATCTCCTCGGCCGCACTGCGCTGGGGCTCGCGCTGCTTCTTGCGGTACGAGTTGATGAACGTATTGGTCAGGATGCGGTACAGCCACGCCTTGAGGTTGGTGCCCTCGCGGAATTGGTGGAAGGACCCGTACGCCTTCGCGTACGTCTCCTGCACGAGGTCCTCTGCGTCGGCCGGATTACGGGTCATGCGCAGCGCGGCGGAGTACATCTGGTCGAGGTACGTCAGGGCGTCCCGCTCGAAGCGCGCGTTGCGCTCCGCGGACGTCTCCTGCCGCTGCTCGTCCCGCGCTCCCTCGATGACGCCGTCGGTCTCTGCGTCGGTCCCAGTGACCTGACCCACCTCCTCCGTATTCGCGGCGGTACCCGATGCGGACCCGCTCGAATCGGAGAATAGACGACGATCCGGTCCGCCCGCCGCCTCGATCTTCGCGGTCTGCTCCGCTTCCAGCTGACGCCAGTCCAGGTCAGCGGCGTGCGGGCGGGCCGGGCAAGCAAGCGAACCCATGCGGGGAACTCCCTCTCCTCGTGCTGGTGCCTCTTACGCGGTCAGTACCTACGGTTCGTGTAACACCAACCCCCGGGGTGGCATTCCCGTGATCTCACCCACACCCCCCTCAGAGGCGCGCCAGCCACTCCCCGACGGCCTCGGTGATCACGGCCATGGCCTCCGGTTCCGTGAGGTCCGCGGACTTCGGCACGGCGAAGCCGTGATCGCCGTACGGCACCTCCGTCAGCTCCATGGCCTCCGGCAGCGCCGGGAACTCGCCGGGGCGTCCGAAGGCGTCCCGGCCGCCCTGTACGACCAGTGTCGGCAGGCCGCTGGAGAGCAGTTCCCCGGCGCGGGACTTCTCCGGCTTGCCCGGCGGGTGCAGCGGGAAGGACAGCGCCAGCACCGCGCGGGCGCCCAGCTCGGCCGCCGTACGGCAGGCCACCCGCGCCCCCGCGCTGCGGCCGCCCGCGACGACCGGCAGGCCGGGCCGCTCCAGCGCGGGCCACAGCGCCCGCCAGCCGGTGTCGAGGGTCTTCGGCGCGGGCGCGACCTTCTTGCCCGCCACCCGCCACGGCTGCTCGACCAGCGCGACGCTCACCCCGCGCGACGGCAGCGCGACGGCCAGCGCCCGCAGGTCGCGCGCCTCGATGCCACCGCCCGCGCCGTGCGAGACGGCCAGCACGGTGTGCGCGCCGGAGGCGTGGTGCCAGGTGATACGGGCGTCGCCGACCGGGGTCGGCACGGTCTCGGCGGTGGGGGCTGGGGCTGAGGTGCGCGTCATCAGAACAGAGTGCCCTCTTCCGGACCCTCCAGCTCGGTCAGCAGCTCCGGTCCGTTGTTACGGACGTCACTCACCCCGGTCGCCACGGGGTACGCGCGCAGCAGCCCCGCGGGCGGCGGCGCCAGCAGCGGACGCAGCTCGTCGGGGTCGGTACGGGCCGGATCCAGCCAGGAGTCCCACCGGTCCTCGGTGAGGACGAGCGGCATCCGCGGATGGATGTCGGCCAGCGAGCCGGGCCCCTCGTCTCCGACGGCGCCGCCCGCGAACGGCTCCCGCTCCGCCTCGGTGGTGATCACCGTGCAGGTCACCCACCAGGCGCGCGGATGCTCGTCCGGCAGCGTGCGGTCCCGCCAGAACTCGTACAGCCCGGCCATCGCCATGACCGAACCGTCCACCGGGGTCACGAAGTACGGCTGCTTGCGCGGCCGTTTGCGCTTCCCCTTCTCCTCCAGCTGCCGCTCCCCCGACCCGGTGACCCACTCGTAGTAGCCGTCGGCGGGCAGGATGCAGCGGCGCGAGGCGAAGGGGCGCCGGTACGAGGGCTTCTCGTGCACGGTCTCGGCCCGCGCGTTGATCATCTTCGCGCCGCCCTCGGGGGACTTCGACCAGGACGGTACGAGGCCCCACTTCAGCGCCCGCAGCTGGCGGACCGGCCCCGGCCCGGCGGCCTCGGCCCCGGGGCCTTTGAGCGGGCGTTCGAGCACCGCGTACACGTCCTTGGTGGGCGCGACGTTCCAGTCGGGCGCCAGCGTCTCCTCCGGCTCCCACTTCTGAACTCCGAAGAGCCCGACGAGATCCTCAGGTCTCCGGCTCGCTGCGTATCGACCGCACATAGGTGCCACACTGCCACGACGCCAACCGACGCGAGGAGCCGCCCGCACATGGACGCAACGAACGCCGCCGATCTGTGGGACCGGGTCGTAGGAGCCCAGCCCGACCCCACGCTGTGGCTGGTCGCCTCCACCGGGCTGATCGCCCTCGCCGTCGTCGTCTTCCGTACCTCCTGGCGGATATCCCGCAACGCGATCACGATCGCCCACGAGGGCGGCCACGGACTGGTCGCGCTGCTCAGCGGGCGGCGCCTGGACGGCATACGGCTGCACTCGGACACCTCGGGGCTGACCGTCTCGCGCGGCAAGCCCACCGGCATCGGCATGGTCCTCACGGCGGCCGCCGGTTACACCGCGCCCTCCCTGATCGGGCTGCTCGGCGCCTGGCTGCTGGCCGCCAACCACATCACCGCGCTGCTGTGGGGCACGACGGGGCTGCTCGCCGTGATGCTGGTGATGATCCGCAACGCGTACGGCGTGCTCACGGTCGTCACCGCCGGGGCCGCCTTCTTCCTCGTCTCCTGGCTGACCGAACCGGACGTACAGGCCGCGTTCGCTTACGGCGTGGTCTGGTTCCTGCTGCTCGGCGGCGTCCGTCCGCCCTTCGAACTCCAGCGCAAGCGGCGGTCCGGCGGAGCGCATGACTCCGACCCCGACCAGCTGGCCCGGCTCACCAATGTCCCGGCCGTGGTGTGGCTGCTGCTCTTCCACGTCGTCTCGCTGTGCTCGCTGATCGGCGGCGGCCGCTGGCTGCTGCGACTGTGACCCGTACCCCTGTACCAGCGCTGTGTTTCGACCGGGTTTCGCCACTTTTGATCGAGATTCGCACTCTCGGTGAGCCACTAAAGTGAGACCCATGACCGGCATTGAGACTTCCCCGGGCGATCACACCGCCCTCTGGCCCGCCCCGACCGCTGACGGGGCGGTCGACGCGACCGTCACCGTGCCCGGATCGAAGTCCGTCACCAACCGCGGTCTGATCCTGGCCGCGCTCGCCGCCGAGCCCGGCTGGCTGCGCCGCCCGCTGCGCTCCCGCGACACCCTGCTGATGGCCGACGCGCTGCGCGCGATGGGCGTCGGCATCGAGGAGACGGTCTCCGACAGCGCCTTCGGCGCGGGCGGCTCCTCCGGCGGCGGCGAGGCATGGCGGGTCATCCCCGCCGGACTCCACGGCCCGGCCACCATCGACGTCGGCAACGCGGGCACCGTGATGCGCTTCCTGCCGCCGGTCGCCTCCCTCGCCGACGGCCCGGTCCGCTTCGACGGCGACCCGCGCTCGTACGAGCGTCCGCTGCACGGCGTGATCGACGCCCTGCGCGCCCTCGGCGCCCGTATCGACGACGACGGCCGCGGCGCGCTGCCGATGACCGTGCACGGCGGCGGGGCGCTGGACGGCGGCCCGGTCCGCATCGACGCCTCGGCGTCGTCCCAGTTCGTCAGCGCGCTGCTGCTGTCCGCGCCGCGCTTCAACCAGGGCGTGGAGGTGCGTCACATCGGCGCCGCGCTGCCCTCCCTGCCGCACATCCGGATGACCGTCGACATGCTGCGCGCGGCGGGCGCGCGGGTCGACACCCCGGAGGCGGGCGGCGAGCAGGGCGTCTGGCGGGTCGCGCCGAGCGCGCTGCTCGGCCGGGACCTGGTCGTCGAGCCCGATCTGTCCAACGCGGCGCCGTTCCTGGCCGCCGCCCTGGTCACCGGCGGCCGGGTGACCATCCCGGACTGGCCGGAGCACACCACCCAGCCCGGTGACGCGCTGCGCCGGATCTTCACCGACATGGGCGGTTCCTGCGAGCTGACCGAGGCCGGGCTGACCTTCACCGGCACCGGCCGGATCACCGGCATCGACGCCGATCTCCACGAGGTCGGCGAGCTGACCCCGGTGATCGCGGCGGTCGCGGCGCTGGCCGACTCCGAGTCCGTCCTGCGCGGCATCGCCCATCTGCGGCTGCACGAGACCGACCGGCTGGCCGCCCTCGCCAAGGAGATCAACGAACTCGGCGGCGACGCCGTGGAGACCGAGGACGGGCTGCGCATCCGTCCGCGCCCGCTGCACGGCGGGATCTTCCACACCTACGAGGACCACCGGCTGGCCACCGCCGCCGCCGTCCTGGGCCTGACCGTCGAGGGCGTGCAGATCGAGAACGTGGCGACCACGGCCAAGACCCTGCCCGACTTCCCCGGCCTGTGGACCGGAATGCTCGACGCGACACCATCCCCGGCGCGGGGAGCCTGAGGCGTTCCGCCATGCGCCGCTACGGCAAGCACACCGACGAGGACGACGTACGGGTCCGCCCGAACCGCAAGGGCAATCGTCCGCGTACCCACATCCGCCCCAAACACGAGGACGCCTCCGAGGGCATGGTCCTGACGGTCGACCGGGGCCGTCTCCATGTCCTCATCCAGGACCGCACGATCATCGCCATGAAGGCCCGCGAACTCGGCCGCAAGGGCGTCGTGGTCGGCGACCGGGTGGCGGTCGTCGGCGACCTGTCCGGCGCCAAGGACACCCTCGCGCGCGTGGTGCGCGTCGAGGAGCGGTCCTCGGTGCTGCGCAGGACCGCCGATGACGACGATCCGTTCGAGCGGGTGGTCGTCGCCAACGCCGAGCAGCTGGCCATCGTCACCGCCCTCGCCGACCCCGAGCCGCGGCCCCGGCTCATCGACCGCTGTCTGGTGGCCGCGTTCGACGCCGGGCTCGAACCGCTGCTCGTGCTCACCAAGTCCGATCTGGCGCCCGCCGAAGGCATCCTGGAGACCTACCGGACGCTCGGCGTGCCCTTCGTCGTCACCAACCGCGACGAGCTGGCGGGCGGGGAGGCCGCGGACCGCGTGCGCGAGCGGCTCGCGGACCGGATCACGGTCTTCGTCGGCCACTCCGGCGTCGGCAAGACCACTCTGGTCAACGCCCTGGTGCCGGAGCGCAAACGGGCCACCGGACGGGTGAACGCGGTCACCGGCCGAGGCCGCCACACCACCACCTCGGCGCTCGCGCTGCCCCTTCCGGACGACAAGGGATGGGTGATCGACACCCCGGGCGTGCGGTCCTTCGGACTGCACCATGTGGACCCCACCCGGGTCATCGGCGCCTTCCCCGATCTGCGGCCGGGCACCGAGGAGTGCCCGCGCGCCTGCAGCCACGACGAGCCGGACTGCGCCCTGGACCAGTGGGTGACCGACGGCCACGCCGACCCGGCGCGGCTGTACTCCCTGCGGAGGCTGCTGGCCACCCGCGAGCGGCGGGAGGGCGACTGACCCGCCCCGCCGACGCGGTGTTTGTCGCCCGCTGCCGGAGTAAATGGATAATCACATCCGGTAGCCCTGGCCAGAACCCAGGCGGGCGAGACAGCAGCCCTAAACCCTTACGGGAGGACATCTGTGTGACTCCTCCCCCTCCCGCAGGAGGGGGCTTCTCGCTCGGCCGCCATGGCGGCCTCGTGACGGCCAAGCCCTGACCGGCGCCCAACGGCGCAACACGAAGCGTAGCGGATCGACAGCGCTCCGCGTCAACGCGTGAAGGAGATTCGATGGCGTGGCTGCTGGTCGTGGTCGCCGGGCTTCTGGAAACGGGCTTCGCCGTCTGCCTCAAGCTCTCGCACGGGTTCACCAGGCTCTGGCCGACGATCGCGTTCTGCGCGTTCGCGCTCGGCAGCTTCGGGCTGCTGACGATCTCCCTGAAGAAGCTCGACGTGGGGCCCGCGTACGCGGTGTGGACGGGCATCGGAGCGGCCGGGACGGCGATCTACGGCATGGTCTTCCTGAATGACCTGGTCTCCGTGCTGAAGATCGTCTCCATCACGCTGGTGATCATCGGCGTGGTGGGCCTCCAGCTCTCCGGCTCGGGGCACTAGACGCTACGGCCGAGGGCGCCCCGTACCGCGCTCGCCACCTCCACGGCGGGCGCGGGCACCAGGACGTACGACAGCGCCAGCCGCGCGGCCGTGTCGCAGGCCCGGGCCAGCTCCACCGGGCCGCCCGGCGGCCACTCCGCCGCCAGCAGCCGCACCGCCCGGTCCCGCGCCTGGCCCAGCAGGTCGACGGGCGTGGGCACCGGCTCCCCGGCGGCGGCCCGGCGCGAGCGGGACGAGCGGGGTGAGCCGGACGAGCGCGGCGGGTCACCGGCCGGGGCGGGATGCACGGGGGACGGCAGCCGTTCGTTCCAGCATCCGGTGAGCGCCGCCCGCACCAGCGGGTTCTCGGTCCCGGCCCGGACCGTCCACACGGCCGCGGCCGCCAGCCGCTCACCGGGCCCGGCGGCGCCCGGCACCCCGGTCAGGGCCCGCTCGACGCCGCTGAGATACCGCTCGGCCTCGCGCCGCACCAGGGCCAGCGCGAGGCCGTCCTTGCCGCCGAACTCGTTGTAGAGGGTCTGCCGTGACACTCCGGCCGAGGCGGCGACGTCAGTCATCCGGATCCTGGCCCATGGACGGCTCGCGAGGGCGGCGAAGGCCGCCTCCAGTAACGCTTCACGCGCTGCGGGCATCGTCGCCTCCCAGACCCCTGCCCGCACAGAATTGACGGTCCGCCAGATGCTGTCAATAGCCTCCTGTGGATCGCCCCGGTGCGGATAGATACTGTTCGGCCATGGCCGACTACCACGATGACCTGCGTTTCGCCCACGTACTGGCCGACGCCGCCGACGCCCAGACCATGGAGCGCTTCAAGGCACTCGACCTCAAGGTCGAGACGAAACCCGACATGACGCCGGTGAGCGAGGCCGACAAGGCGGCCGAGGAGCTGATCCGCTCCCAGCTCCAGCGCGCCCGCCCCCGGGACGCGGTCCTCGGCGAGGAATTCGGCAGCCAGGGCACCGGGCCGCGGCGCTGGGTGGTCGACCCGATCGACGGCACCAAGAACTACGTGCGCGGGGTGCCGGTCTGGGCCACCCTGATCGCGCTCATGGAGCGCGGCGCGGGCGGCGACCGGCCCGTGGTCGGCGTGGTCTCGGCACCGGCGCTGGGCCGCCGCTGGTGGGCCGCCGAGGGGCTGGGCGCGTACACCGGGCGGAGCCTGTCGTCGGCGTCC
Organism: Streptomyces sp. NPDC001700; assembly: GCF_053596435.1. NCBI lineage: Bacteria > Bacillati > Actinomycetota > Actinomycetes > Kitasatosporales > Streptomycetaceae > Streptomyces > Streptomyces sp. NPDC001700. The sequence continues at coordinate 9,136 of NZ_JBSFGE010000020.1, read as the reverse complement.
CGGCTGCACGTCTCGAAGGTGGCCGACCTGGGGGACGCGTCGTTCGCGTACTCCTCGATCAGCGGCTGGGAGGAGCGCGGCAGGCTGAACGGCTTCCTCGACCTGACCCGCGCCTGCTGGCGCACCCGTGGCTACGGCGACTTCTGGCCGTACATGATGGTCGCCGAGGGATCGGTGGACCTGTGCGCCGAGCCGGAACTGTCCCTGTGGGACATGGCGGCCAACGCGGTGATCGTCCAGGAGGCGGGCGGCCGCTTCACCGGGCTCGACGGCGTACCGGGCCCGAACAGCGGCGACGCGGCGGCGTCCAACGGGCTGCTGCACGGCACGATGCTGGATTACCTGGGCTCGTAGGGGCCTGTCAACGGAGCGTATGAGCGCATCAGGCGGCGGGTCGACTCCCGCGCGCCCTTGTTGAGTCCGGCCGAGCATGTGAACATGAGAATTCAGGACCTTGTGAACTTGTGAATCCGTTCTCGAACGCCGTCTGCGCGGTCCGCGCGGATTCCCTCCAAGGAGGTGTCCCCATCCATGCCCATGTACGTCCGCGACGCCATGAGCTCGGTGGTCCTGACCATCGGCCCCGCACATACGCTCCGTCAGGCCGCCCGGCTGATGTCCGACCGCCGCGTCGGGTCGGCCATCGTGCTCGACCCCGACACCAGCAACCTCGGCATCCTCACCGAACGGGACGTCCTCAACTCGCTCGGCTCGGGCCAGGACCCGGACCATGAGACCGCACACGCCCACACCACCGCCGACGCCGTCTTCGCCGCCCCCGGGTGGACCCTGGAGGAGGCCGCCCGCACGATGTGCCAGGGCGGCTTCCGCCACCTGATCGTCCTGGACGCGGGTGACCCGGTGGGGGTGGTGTCGGTGCGCGACATCATCCGCTGCTGGACCCCGGCCCAGCAGCCCGCGCTGGCCTGACCTCACAGGGCCCGCCCAGCACGAAGAGGCCGGAGCCCAGCGGCGTCCGGCCTCTTCGGGTAGTACGGCAAGCCGCCTAGCCGCGCAGGGCCTGGACCGCGGCCTCCAGCCGCTTGCCGTAGTCGGCGTCCGCCGTGCGGAAGTTCTCGATCGCCCGCCGCGCGATGTCATCGCGCGAGACCTGCGCGATGAAGCCCGCGAGGTTGGCGATCAGACGCTCCTTCTCCTCGTCCGACATCAGCCGGTAGAGGGTGCCCGCCTGGCCGAAGTCGTCGTCCTCGGCATGCGAGGGCGCCTCGTGGTCACCGGTCACGCCGCCGACCGTGGACGGCTGCCACAGCGGCCGGCCGGTCTCCGCCGGGCCGCCGAAGCTGTTCGGCTCGTAGTTCTTGGCGCCCGCGTGGCGGCCGTCGTACAGGAAGCCGTCACGGCCGTGGGTGCGCGCCTCGGCGGCGTGCGGGCGGTTCACCGGCAGATGGTCGGCGTTGACGCCGACGCGGTAGCGGTGGGCGTCGCCGTACGCGAAGAGACGGCCCTGCAGCATCTTGTCCGGGGACGGGCCGATGCCGGGCACCAGATGGGCGGGCGAGAAGACCGACTGCTCGACCTCGGCGAAGACGTTCCGCGGGTTGCGGTTCAGCTCCAGGGTGCCGATCTCGATCGGCGGGTAGTCCTCGTGCGGCCAGACCTTGGTCAGGTCGAACGGGTTGAAGCGGTACGCCGCCGCGTCCGCCTCCGGCATGATCTGCACCTGCACGGTCCAGGTCGGGAACTCCCCGCGCTCGATGGACTCGCGCAGATCGCGCTGGTGGCTGTCCGGGTCCTGGCCCGCGAGCACCGCGGCCTCTTCCGAGGTCAGGTTCTTGATGCCCTGGTCGGTCTTGAAGTGGTACTTGACCCAGAAGACCTCACCCGCCGCGTTGTTCCACTGGAAGGTGTGCGAACCGTAGCCGTTCATGTGGCGGTACGAGGCGGGGATGCCTCGGTCGCCGAACAGCCAGGTCACCTGGTGGGTGGACTCGGGCGACAGACCCCAGAAGTCCCAGACGTTGTCCGCCTCCTGGGAGCCGGTGTACGGGTCGCGCTTCTGGGTGTGGATGAAGTCGGGGAACTTGATGGCGTCCTTGATGAAGAACACCGGGGTGTTGTTCCCGACCAGGTCGTAGTTGCCGTCCTCGGTGTAGAACTTCAGCGCGAAGCCGCGCGGGTCGCGCACCGCGTCCGCCGAGCCGAGGTTGCCCGCGACCGTCGAGAAGCGCAGGAACGTCTCGGTCTGCTTGCCGACCTCGGAGAGGAACGCCGCGCGCGTCCACCGGGAGACGTCACGGGTCAGCGTGAAGGTGCCGTACGCACCGGCGCCGCGCGCGTGGACGACCCGCTCCGGGATGCGCTCGCGGTTGAAGTGGGCGAGCTTCTCGATCAGGTGCTGGTCCTGGACCAGGACCGGTCCCCCGGCGCCCGCCGTCTCGCTGTTCTGGTTGTCCGCCACCGGAGCACCGGACTCCGTGGTCAGCGGACCCGTGGTGTTGTCCTGGACCGTCACGTGCGCCTCCCGCATTCTCGATCGGATTCGATCCTACATTGGACTTTGTCTAAGTCAAGAGGATGTGGAGGGTCATACCCGTTCCGGTCATGGACGCAGCCACTGCTACCCTGGCCTTATCTGACTGATAGGTGAATGGCATGAGTGACCTGCTGAAACGACTCCGGGGGCGCGGCTGGCGGCTGACCGCGCAGCGGCGTGTCGTCGCCGAGGTCCTCGACGGGGACCACGTGCACTACACCGCCGACGAGGTACACGCGCTGGCGGCCGGCCGTCTGCCCGAGATCTCCCGCGCGACGGTCTACAACACCCTCGGCGAGCTGGTCTCGCTCGGCGAGGTGATCGAGGTCAGCACGGACGGCAGGGCGAAGCGCTACGACCCGAACGCGCACCACGCGCACCAGCACCTGGTGTGCGCGCGCTGCGGGACGATCCGCGACGTCCACCCCGTCGGCGACCCGCTGGCGGACCTGCCCGCGCGGGAACGCTTCGGCTTCGCGGTCTCCGCGGTCGAGGTGACCTACCGCGGGCTCTGCCCGGACTGCGCGGCCTGATACGAAAGCCCCTGGCGGGGCGCCTCCCGGCGCCCTGGCAGGGGCTCATCCATGACGAAGGGCCCGGATCCTTGAGGATCCGGGCCCTTCGTTCTCGTAGCGGGGACAGGATTTGAACCTGCGACCTCTGGGTTATGAGCCCAGCGAGCTACCGAGCTGCTCCACCCCGCGTCGGTGTGGTGAAACATTAACCCGAGGCCAACTCCGGAAGCAAATCGGTTACCCGGGCGTCATCCGCGCGGGTCTACGCGGTCAGCTCCTGCTGCAGCGCGTCCCGCAGCCGGGCCGCCCGCTCGGCGACCTCCGCCGGGCCCAGCTCGACCGCCCGGCCGCACCACCGCTGCCCCTCGGCCAGCGCGCCACGGCGGGCCGCGAGCAGCGCCAGGCGCAGCGCGGCGCGGCCGTGCCCGGCCCCGGCCGCGCGCGTCCACCACAGGGCGGCCTCCGGCTCGCTGCCCTCGCGGGCCAGCAGCAGCCCCAGGTTGAACGCCCCGTTGCTGCTGCCCGCCTCGGCGGCCATCCGGTACCAGCTGGCCGCCTCGACCACCTCGCCACGGGAGGCCGCGAGCATGCCGACGCGCACCTGGGCGCGCCGGTGGCCCTGGCGGGCGGCCCGCTCGTACCACTCCTCGTACTCGGGCACGGAGCCGTCGTCCGGCGCGACCGGGAACCGCGTCCCGGAACTGAAGCCGGTGCCGGTCGCCGCGGGGTCGCCGCCGACCGACGAGCGGTCCAGCAGCGCCGCCAGCCGGAAGGCCGCCTCGGCGCTGCCGCCGCCCGCGGCGCAGCGCAGATGGCGCTCGGCCGCCTGGTGGTCGCCCTCCCGCAGCAGGGCGATGCCGACCTGGAGGGCCGCCTCGGTGTGCCCGGCGGCCGCGGCCCGCTCGTACCACTGCCGGGCGGCCCGCTCCTCGTCCCGGCCCGCGTAGAGGATGCCCAGGTTGAACGCGGCGTCGACGCTGCCCGCCTCGGCGGCCTTGGAGAACCACGGCTCGGCGCCCGCCGCGTCGCCGCGCTGGAGCAGCAGGACGGCGACCGCGTTGGCGGCCTCGCGGTGCCCGGCGTAGGCGGCGCGGCGGTACCACTGCTCGGCCTGGGCGGTGCGGCCCTGCTCGGCGCAGAGCAGGCCGAGGTTGTACGCGCCGTTGATGTCCCCGGCGTCCAGGGCGGCCCGGTACCAGCGCTCGGCGGTCTGGGTCTCGCCCCGGTCGGCGTGGAGCGCGCCGAGCGCGTTGGCCGCGTTGCCGTCGCCGTCCTGGGCGGCGCGGCGCCACCACTCCGCGGCGCTGTCGGTGTCGCCCGCGTCGCGCAGCAGGAAGCCGAGCGCGCAGGCGGCGCGGGGCTCGCCGTCCTTGGCGGACGTCAGGTACCAGCGGCCCGCCTCCTGGGTCTCGCCGCGCTTCTCCAGCAGCGTGCCGAGGCAGAGCGCGGCGCGCCGGTGGCCGCGCGCGGCGGCCTGCCGGTACCACTGCTCGGCCTCCTCGGGCTCCGCGTCGGTACCGGTCCGGCCGCGCTCCCCGGCGCGCTCCTCGCCGCTCTCGTCGTCGGTGTGGTCGAGGAGGCGGGCGAGGCAGTACGCGGCCTCGCGGTGGCCGCGCTCGGCGGCCGTGCGGAACCACCGCTCGGCACCGATGTCGCTGCGGTGTTCGAGCAGGTCGGCGAGTGCGTACGCGCCCAGGGTGTGGCCGGATTCGGCGGACTGGCGCAGCCAGTACTCGGCGGCCGGTTCGTCGCCGCGCTCACGGTGGTGGCGGCCGAGGGCGTGCGCGGCCGCGGCGGATCCCGCGACGGCGGCGACGCGCCACCAGCCGGCCGCCTCGTCGGCGTACCCGCGCTGGTGGAGCAGGACGCCGAGGTTGTTGGCGGCGGCACGGTCACCAGCGGCCGTGGCGCCCCGCAGATACGGCTCGGCGCCATCGAGGTCGCCACGGCGCAGCAGCAGCGCGCCCAGTGCGCTCATCGACCCCGTATCGCCGGACTCGGCCGCCCGGCGGTGCCGTGTCTCTTCCTCGGCATCGTCATGCGTGTGCGCAAAACGCCCTGTCTCCAACAGACTGACCCTGTCCCCCATAAATTCCATCGTGGCATCACCCGCATCCGCCGTACACCTGGTATACCGCAGCCAGTGAGGTCACTTCAGCGTTTTGTCGACTTGCCCACAGAGAGACAACCCAAACGCTTGTATCCCGAATCGTTGAGTAGACATACAACGAGGCCCGGATCCTTGCGGATCCGGGCCTCGTCTGTCAGTAGCGGGGACAGGATTTGAACCTGCGACCTCTGGGTTATGAGCCCAGCGAGCTACCGAGCTGCTCCACCCCGCGCCGTTGTGTTCACAACTCTACCACGGCGCGGGGTTTCCCCTGGTCGCGGGCGTCTCAGCCGCTCTTCTTCTTCTCTGCGGCCTTCTGCTCCGCCTCGGCGGCCTTGTCCAGAGCGTCCTTGAGGTCCTCCTGGGCCCTGCCGTATGCCTCCCAGTCCTGGGGCTTCTGCTCCAGCGCCTTCTGGCTGTCCTCCCAGGCCTTGCCGGCGTCCTTCAGCGCCTCCTGCACCGTGGGGTCGGCGCTCGGCTTCCCGGTGCTGTCGTCCGGCGGCTGCTGCTCCCCGCCGTCCGTATCCCCGCCGTCCGGATCCTCACCGAAGACCGCGTCCAGCGCCTCGGGCAGGGTGTTCTTGAAGGCGGGTTCGTTGCCGTTGTAGGAGACGCCCACCTTCTTGAGCAGCGGGTAGTTGGAGTTACCGCCCCGCGCGTACACCGGCTCGATATAGAGGAAGCCTCCGTTGAACGGCACCGTCAGCAGGTTGCCGTACTCGATGTCCGAGTCGGTGCCCCGGAGGTTCCGGACGAACTCGGCCACTTCGGGGGTGCCGTTGAGCTTGCTCTGCACCTGCTGTGGACCGGGCACGTCATTGGTGACCTTGAGCATCCTTATGGTGCCGTAGTCCTTGCTCTTGGCGTCCGCGTCGACGGACATGAACGCCCCGAGCGTGGGCCGCCCGTTGGGAGTGAACGTCGTCGTCAGTGAGAACGCCCGCTCCTTCTGGTCCGGCATCTTCATGCTCAAGTAGTACGGCGGAACCGCGCTGCCATCCTTACGGGTGGGGTCGTCCGGCACCTGCCAGGCGTCACTGCCACTGTAGAACTGCTGCGGGTCGGTGACGTGGTAGCGGGTCAGCAGCTCGCGCTGGACCTTGAACAGGTCCTGCGGATACCGCAGATGCTCCTTCAGCTGGTCACTGATCGCGCTCTTCGGCTTGACCGTGCCCGGGAAGGCCTTCTTCCAGGTCTTGAGCACCGGGTCCTTGGTGTCCCACTCGTACAGGTCGACGGAGCCGTCGTACGCGTCGACGGTCGCCTTCACCGAGTTCCGGATGTAGTTGACCTTGTTCTGCTGGGCGACCACCGAGCGGTCCCGGCCGCTCAGCGAGTCGGCCGTGCTGTCGCCGAGGGTGGTCCGCGAGGCGTACGGATAGCCGTTGGTGGTGGTGTAGGCGTCCACGACCCACTTGATGCGGCCGTCGACCACCGCCGGGTAGGCGTCCCCGTCGATGGTCAGCCACGGGGCGACCTTCTCGACGCGCTCCTTGGGCGTGCGGTTGTACAGGATCCGCGAACCCTCGCCGATGGCGCCGGAGTAGAGGATCTGCGGCTCGCCGAACGCCACCGCGTAGGCGGCCCGGTTGACCGGGTTGGAGAGGCTGACCCCGCTCTTGCCCTTGTAGCTGGTGGTCTTCTCCCCGTTGTCCTCGTAGTCCAGCTCCTTCTGCGGGCCGCCCACGATCGAGTACTGGTTGGTCTTCTCGCCGTAGTAGACCTGCTGCCGGTAGGTCCGCAGCCCGCTGCCGGGCGGGTTCCCGCTGGTCGGCAGCCCGGCCTCGGTGAAGTCCGGGGCCCCCTGCTGGTCCGCCTCGGGGTCCGGGCTGGTGCCCTTGGCCGCGATCATGCCGTAGCCGTGGGTGTAGGTGAAGTGGTCGTTGATCCAGTTCCGCTTGGGCACACCGGCGAGGTTCAGCTCACGCACACCGACGACGGTGTCCTGGTCCTTGCCGTTGGCGTCCTTGTAGCGGTCGACATCCAGGGTCGACGGGAACTGGTAGTACTTCCGCTTCTGCTGGAGCTGCTGGAAGGTCGGCGAGACGACGCTCGGGTCGATCAGCCGGTAACTGGCCGTCGAATCGGCGGTCTGGCGCAGCTCGGCGCTGCCCTTGTCATCGGTCTTGCCGGTGTAGTCCGCCACCTTGGAGGCATCGATGCCGTACGCGTCGCGCGTGGCCTCGATGTTCTTCTTGATGTACGGCGACTCCTTGGCCTGCTCGTTCGGCTGGACCTGGAACTTCTGCACGATCGCCGGGTAGAGCCCGCCGATCAGGATCGCCGAGAGCACCATCAGCCCGAAGCCGATCACCGGAAGCTGCCAGGTGCGCCGCCACAGCGTCGCGAAGAACAGCAGCGCGCAGATGACCGCGATGCAGAAGAGGATCGTCTTCGCGGGCAGATAGGCGTTGGCGTCCACATAGCGCAGACCGGTCCAGTTGTCCGTCGCCTTGAAGTCGCTCGACTTCACCGCCAGGCCGTACCGGTCCAGCCAGTACGCGACGGCCTTGAGCGCCACGAAGACGCCCACCAGCACCGACAGATGCCCGGTGGCCGCGCCCGTCGCCCGGGCGCCCGGGCTGGTGACGCGCAGGCCCCCGTAGAGGTAGTGCACCAGGGCCGCGGCGATCAGGGAGAGCACCGTGGCCGCGAAGCCGAAGCTCAGCAGGAAGCGGTACCAGGGCAGGTCGAAGGCGAAGAAGGAGACGTCCTTGTGGAACTCGGCGTCCTTCTGGCCGAAGGGCACGCTGTTGATCCACAGCAGCCACAGCCGCCACTGCCCGGCCGCGGAGGCCCCGGCGATCAGGCCGACCAGCGCGGTGACCGCGAGCAGCACCCACTTCTTGAACGGGGCGATGCCCATCCGGTACCGGTCGAGGCTCTGCTGCTCCATCGACATCGCGCTCAGCGGCGGCCGCAGCCGGTGCGCCAGCCAGATGTTGACCCCGACGGCCGCGGACATCAGCAGACCGAAGACGAAGAACAACCCGATCTTGGTCCGCAGAGTGGTACTGAAGACCGAAGAGTAATGAAGCGACCGATACCAGAGCCAATCCGTCCAAAACCCCGCGAACATGACGAAGAGCATGGCCAGCACGGCCAGCACACCCAGGGTCATGAACAGGGTCCGGACTCGCCGAGACGGTCGGCCCACTCTGATCCGCGGTCCCGTCGGGCCTCCGCCGCGGTCCGGCATCTGGAAAGCCAAGGTGCGCACCTCGAAGTTCGCTGTTGTCGATACGGGCCCGGACAGATGGGCCCACCTGATGCAACTTACTCAGGCTTTACTCAGTTCCCGATTCCGGGTCCGATCAGGGCACGATATGAACCATGTCCAACGCAACCCCTGGTACCAGCCCTCTTGCCGCGAATCCGCTCACCCGCGCCGTCCTGGAGATCGACGACTACGCCTCCGGGCTCGGCTGGGATCAGCCCGCCCGGCTCTTCGCCCTCGTCGACACCGCCCAGCTGCGCGCCCAGGAGCCCGAGCTGGCCGGCCAGCTCGGGCTCGACGAGAGCACCGACGAGCCCGCGGCGACCTTCACCCCCATCGAGCAGGACGAGCTGCCCGCACAGACCCCGCTCGACGAATTCCTGGCCACCATCGCCTGGCCCGACGCCGTGATCGGCTGCGCCATGACCGTGGAGCGGCTGATGCTGCCGCCGTCCGCCGAGTCCTCCGTGCCGAAGGACCTGGACGACACCCAGCTGGCGTCCTGGGTCGCGGAGCACCCGGAGCGCCAGGAGGTCCGGATGACCGTCGCCGTGCTGCGGGACGGGAAGCGCGAGTCGGCGGTGCGGCTGCGCGAGAAGGACGCCGCGACCGAGGTGCTGACCGGCGCCGGTCTGGTGCCGGGGCTCGCCGACGCGCTGGCCGCGACCTTCGCCACCGACTGACGCCCGGGACGCCCCGGACGCGAGGCGGCCGCCGGACCTGGTGTCCGGCGGCGCCATCTCAGCGCCCGCCATAACGGGACTCCTGTTCCGTTAGCCTGCTTTCCCTGCTACGTTCAG